>JAGPIX010000143.1:4102-6323 GCA_018054745.1 Alicycliphilus sp. | reverse complement strand
TGAAACCCGGCATGCGCGTCACCCGGCCCGCACAGCACGCAGGGGCGCTTGGCGCGCGCCGGACGGTCAAAGCTCAAGGCGCGATCCAGGCGCAACGTGAACGGCGCCACCGAGACACGCGCCGCCGCGCCGCGCGCCCATGCCAGTTGCTCGGCTGACAGCGCATGCGCCCAGCCCAGCGACATCAGCGTTACATGCAAACGCTCGGCGCGCACCTGGGCCTGGAGGCCGTGGCGCGCAATCAGCGACTGGCCCAGGGCGTTGGCCGCCTGCACCACCGCGGCATCGGGCAGCACGGCGAAAAACAAATGGTGCCGGGGCTGCGGTCCGGCATTGAATTGTGTTGAGTCACCCAGCAATGCACTCAGCGCCTGGTTGTGCGTGGACGCCGCCACCCGCCGCTCATTGGCCAGCATGGCCAGAAAACCCTCGACCTCCTCCCACCCCATGTCACGCGGATGCCGCAAACCATGCCACTTCACAACCTTGCGCACCCATTGCACATAGGCTTCCTCGGTACCCAGGCTATCGTGTTTGTAACGAATTCGCTCACGGACTTGATCCAGCAACCGTGTAGTGCGTAACACCGGGGAAGGAGTAGCGGGTTTCATGGCTGAATTGAGTGCTGTATTTTTGTGCAGTATTCCGACTGCCAAGTCAGGCTGCAAGCCCCTTGCAGCCTTTTTTGCGCGGCAATTTAGACCGCAGATGCAAGTTAGATCTCTCAAGCTAATGACATGGTTCACACCGTCATAAAACCCATTTCGGAGTTCGCAGCTGCACTAGCAGAAATTCCGCTTAGCCCTGGAAAGCACGTTTTACAAGGTGGCTAGACATGAAGACTGAATACGACCTCGCCAAGTTGAAATCTCGCAAAAACCCATATGCCTCCAAGCTGAAAAATCCCGTCACCATGGCCGCTGATTTCCGGCGTTAGCCGTAATTACCGGTTGCTCGATGGGGTCAAGCGTAGATAGCTGGTGGTTATGGTGTTGACAGCTTTATAATGGTGGGTATAGTAACCACCATAAACAACAAGCAAGTCATCAAGCGATTGGAAGCAGAAGGCTGGTTTCTGGCGCGCGTGAAGGGCTCGCATCACCAGTTCAAGCATCCGTCCAAGCCCGGCTTGGTGACGGTCAAGCACCCCGACAGCGACATTCCCGCCGGTACGCTTAGGAGCATCGAGAAACAGGCGGGTTGGAGGTAATACGCCATGCGCTTTCCGGTTGTTCTTCATTCCGACGATGGCGTCCGCTACGGCGTCACCGTGCCCGATTTGCCCGGTTGCTTTTCGGCAGGCGATACGTTCGATGATGCGTTAGCCTCGGTGGTGGAAGCCATCGACCTGCATCTGGAGGGTGTCACCGAAGACGGCGGCGATATTCCCGTGCCGCGCGCCATTGGCGAACACCGCACCAATCCCGACTATGCCGATGGCGTGTGGGCGGCGGTGGATGTAGATGTGTCGCGCTTCGATGGGCGGGCCGAGAAAATCAATATCACCGTGCCGCGCAACCTGCTGGCCAAGATCGACTCCTACGCCAAGAGCCACGGTGCAACGCGCAGCGGCTTTCTGGCCGATGCAGCGCGGCTGGCGATGCGGGACTGATTGGCAGCGTGATTCATCGGGGTTCCAGAGTGGGGGCCAACAAGTCGTTGCAGGCGCAGCCGCTCATTTCAATCGGCCACAATGCCGGCTGCGCCAGAGCCATCAAGGTAGCTCATGTGGTCTCAATCTGCCTGAATCAGCGCAGCCAGGGGTGTTGCACTTCGGAGTTGAGACCGCCGCGCCTGACGCAGAAATCACCCAGGGCCTGAAGGCCGACGGCTGGTATCTGGTGCATACCGCCCGTCAATGCCCGCCCCCTTCTTCCAGCTGCCGGCACTTCCTGCCCACCCGCCGCAGCACAATACAGTATGACGGCCGTTTCTAGAATACCGGCTTTGCCCAAGCCATCGCGCATGCACATCCTGATCGTCGAAGACAACACCCTGGTGGCCAGCGGTATCCGGGCCGGGCTGGAGCTGCATGGTTTTGCCAGCGACACGGCGGCCAGCGTGGCCCAGGCCGAGGCCCATCTGGCGGCGCGCAGCTACGACGCCTGCGTGCTTGACCTGGGCCTGCCGGACGGCGACGGCATGCAGCTGCTGCAGTTGGCGCGCGTGGAGAGCGCCAGCAGCGCCGAGACGCCGGAGACCCAGGGCGCGGCCATCGCCC
>JAGPIX010000143.1:0-4002 GCA_018054745.1 Alicycliphilus sp. | reverse complement strand
GCCATCGCCCTGCCCCCGGCGCTGCTGACCTGCGCCGTCACCAACCTGCTGGACAACGCCCTGCGCCACCACCGGGGCAGCACGGCGATAACCATCGCGCTGCGGCTGTGCGAGGGCGCCAGTGTGGACATCAGCGTACGCGACCATGGCCCGGGCCTGACCGAGCAGGAATGCACGCAGGCGCTGCAGCGCTTTTGGCGCAAGGGCGGCAGCGGCCCGGGCAGCGGCCTGGGCCTGACCATTGCACGCCGCATTGCCGAAAGCGCCGGCGGCAGCCTGCACCTGGCGCCGGCCCAGCCCGGCCTGCTGGCCCGGCTGCAGCTGCCCACGCTGGCGCCCGCCACCGAGGTGGGCCATGGATAGCGTGTTGCAGCTCGGCCCCCTGGTGCTGCCCTGGGCGCTGATCATCCTGGTGGTTGGCTGGCAGTTGGGCCACTGGGTACACGAACGGTTGGCCAGGCGCAGCGGTCTGACGCCCGGCCCGCATGCCTGGCGCCTGACGCTGGCAGCCCTGCTGGCCGCGCGCCTGGGCTTTGTGCTGCAGTACCGGGCTGAATATGGCGCCGCGCCCTGGTCGGTGCTGGACATACGCGACGGCGGCTGGCAGCCCTGGGCCGGCCTGGCGGCCGCCCTGCTCTACGTGGGCCTGCTGTGGCTGCGGCGCAGCCCCTGGCGCCAGCCGGCACTGGCCGGCGTGGCGGTGTTTGCCACCATCTGGCTGGCGGGCCTGGCCCTGCTGCAGGCCATGGCACCCCAGCGCCCGACCGAGCTGCCCGACTGGCGCGGCGTGGCGCTGGACGCACGCGGCGTGGCCCTGCCCGAGCTGCGCGGCCAGAGCGTGGTGATCAACCTGTGGGCCAGCTGGTGCCCACCCTGCCGGCGCGAGATGCCGGTGCTGCTGCAGGCCAGCCGTGCGCACCCCGAGGTGCGCTTTCTCTGGATCAACCAGGGCGAGCCGCCCGAGACGGCGCTGCGCTACGCCAGCCAGCAGGGCCTGCCCGCGGCCGATGTGCTGCTGGACGCGGCATCGCAGCTGGGCCGCGATCTGGACAGCAAGGCCCTGCCGACCACGCTGTTCTACGACGCCCAGGGCCGGCTGCAGGCCGTGCGCGCGGGCGAGCTGTCGGCCGCCACGCTGGCGCAGCATCTGGGGCGCATCACCGCCTCTGGGACGGCGCGGCAGGCCAGCAAATAACTATTAAATTAATAGCTGTTTGCGCTTTATTAATGGCGCTTGTAGCCTATTTCTTCTCAAACCCAAGTCGATCAAACAACCCGCCCCGGTTGGCCGGCTCCGTGCCCGTGTTGCCGCCGGCGGCCTCGATGGTGGTGAAGAAATGGTGCATGGCGTCCACCACGCGGCTGCGCTGCTCGCCGCTGTTGATGGTCTCGTCCACGCTGCGGCCATCGGCCGTGTACACCCGCATCCAGCTGCGTGGCGCGTAGGCGATCTGGCCCACCAGGGTCATGGGCACGTCAAAAGCCGTGGCCGGAAAGCCCTGCGTCGGCGCTGGCGCCTGCGAGCGCGAACGCACGCGCACCACCTGGCTGCTGCCAAAGTGGAAGTCCGCCCCCGTGACCTCGGCCGACTGGTGCGGCAGGCCGATCGTGAGCACCGCCAGGCCAGTCTTGGCACTGCTCCAGGCGCCGGCCAGCACCGGGCATTGCGTGCGTGTGCAAGCCAGGGGTTCGGGCGCCACGGTCACGGTCTTGGCGCCGCCATCGGCCACGGCTTGCCGTACCTGGGGCACCAGGGTTTGCTGGCCGGCACAACCGGCCAGGAGAACCACGCAAACCACCCCTGTAGGCCAGAAAAATTTCATGTTCGAGACTCCTTATCGTTGGTACCCGACGATACCCAATAAAGGCATGGCCCAGCCCATCGCGCGCGGTCGTGCGTCTGGCGTCACGCAGGAGACAGAACTATGATGATTCAAGCGTCGCGGCGCAACCAACCGGCTGCCCGGCGCGGCCAAGGAGGCTGGCATGGCTTTGACGATTGGCGGTACCGCCAGGCGCATTGGCCTGGCATTGTCGGGCGGCGGTTTTCGCGCCGCGGCGTTCCACCTGGGGGTCATGCGCAGGCTGGCGGCGCTGGGCATTCTGGAGCATGTCGACCTGTTCACCTGCGTCTCCGGCGGCAGCATTGCCGGCGCCACCGTGATCAAGCACTGGGCCGACCCGGCCCGGCTGGACATCCTCGATCGCTACCTGCGCACCCGATCTATCGCCGTGTCGTCGGTGATCGGCGGCGTGCTCGACCCATTCGAGGATCGCCTGGACAAGCTGGCCGCAAGCTACGACCGCGACCTCTTTGACGGCGCAACCCTGGATGGACTGGGCGGCGGGCCGCGCCTGTACGTCAACGCCACCAACCTGGCCACCGGCAACCTGTTCTTCTTTGTCACCGGCGGCGGCAAACCGGCCGAGATGGGCGAGCATGAACTGGGCGTGGTGGCCGCGCCCGGCTTTCCGGTGTGCCGGGCGGTGGCGGCGTCGTCGGCGTTTCCGCCGGTGTTTCCGCCGCTGCGCCTGGATGCCAGCAGCTATGCGCACGCCAGCAGCGTGGAGTACGTCACGCTCACCGACGGCGGCGTGTACGACAACATGGGCATCAACCCCCTGGTGCGCGCACGCAATGCGCTCGACTACGTCATCGTCAGCGACGGCGGCAAGCCCTTTGCCCTGGACGAGCGCCCCACCGAGTCCGGCGCCATCGTCTTGAAGGCGGCGCTGGACATCATGATGGAGCAGATCCGTGGCCTGGAGTTTGACCGGCTGCAACACCGGCACGCGGCGCTGAAAGGCCCGCAGCCGCTATGGTTTTCGATAGACAGCCGCGAGGGCGAGGCGCAGGCCGGCGATGCGGCATTCGCCTCCTCCATCAAGACCAACCTGACGCGGCTGGGCCGCGAGGAGATGGACGTACTGACGCGCCATGGCGGCGCGCTGGTGGAGGCACGCATCCGCCGCTACGCGCCCGAGCTGATAGGCGCATGACTCCCCCGGCACGCGGGGCACCCGATCCACCACTGGAGACCGACCATGAAGTTCGATTTCTGGATCCGCTGGGGCGTGAACCTGTCCGACGCCGACTTTGCCGCGGCCTGGCTGGCACTGGGCATTGCCGCTGGCGCCGCCCGCAAGCCGCCTGCCGCGAAGGGTGACTTGGCGCGGGCGCGGGCCGCCGCCGCCACGCCGGACGATGGGCTGGCGATTGCGCGCGACGCGCTGACCGGTGCGCTATCGGTTGCCGCCGAACAGGACCAAGGTGTGAACTGGCGCTTCCCTGATCCTGACGACTGCGTGGATGCCGATGGCCGCCTGCCCCTGAGCCGCATCGCCCCGGCGGCCTGGGCCCAGGCCTGGGGTGCAGCAGCAGGCCAGGCGCCAGCACCCCGCCTGCGCGTGACCAACGCGCCGGAAGACGAGCCATACCTGCCCTGGCTGCGCCTGCTGTCCGAGGCCCGCCCCAAGGTTGCCGCCGTCTCCATGGCCTGGCAGGCACCCAACCCCCAGCTGGTGCTGGCCTGGCCGCTGCGCCTGGGCGCCGTGTCTGCCGAGGGCGAGGCCGTGATCGCCGCCGCGCGGGAGCAATGGCCCAGCGATCGACTGACCCGGCGCGTCGGCATAGACCGCGACAACGCCAACTGCGATGTGCTGGTACACAGCGGCACCTTGGCTACGCTGCTCTCCGCCCTTGCGGCGCAGCCGTTTCATTGCAAGGCCAACCTGGTACTGGTCGCCTCCGCCAGCGACGCGGGTGGCGCAGCAGTGCTAAAACAAATCCGCGCCATTGCGCAGAAGACCAATGCCAGCGGCGTCCTGCTGTGGACGCAGCCCGCCGATGCCCGCGCCAGCGGGTTGGCGCTGAATGCCTTCATCAATGAGTTCTCGCACGACCTGCCGCTGGATCAGGCTCTGCATGCCGCCGCCCAGCGCGAACCCGTAGGCGAGGCGAGCGGCTGGCTCACCGATGCTGTTGCCGGCCTGCATCTGCAT
>JAGPIX010000003.1 GCA_018054745.1 Alicycliphilus sp. | reverse complement strand
CAAGACCTACGTAGAAGTCCCTATTTTTGAGTCCCCTGCGTCTACCAATTTCACCACCCGGGCAGGCGCTAAAAGCGAAGTCGTAAATTATGGCACAGTAAGGGCGTATGAAGACCTATCCCACCATTGAAGACGCCATCGGGCGCACACCGCTGGTCGCCTTGCAGCGCATAGCGGCACAGGACAATGCGGCGCGCGGCAATGTCATTCTGGGCAAGCTGGAGGGCAACAATCCCGCGGGCTCGGTCAAGGACAGGCCGGCCCTGGCCATGATCCGGCGCGCCGAGGAGCGCGGTGAGATCAAGCCCGGCGATACGCTGATCGAGGCCACGTCGGGCAACACCGGCATTGCGCTGGCCATGGCCGCTGCCATCCGGGGCTACCGCATGGTGCTGATCATGCCCGAGGATCTGTCGGTGGAGCGGGCGCAGACCATGAAGGCCTTTGGCGCCGAGCTCATCCTCACGCCCAAGAGCGGCGGCATGGAATACGCACGCGACCTGGCCGACCAGATGGTGGTGCAGGGCAAGGGGGTGGTGCTGGATCAGTTTGCCAACGCCGACAACCCACGCATCCACTACGAAACCACCGGCCCCGAGCTGTGGGAGCAGACCGAGGGGCGCATCACGCATTTCGTGAGCGCCATGGGCACCACCGGCACCATCACCGGCGTGGCGCGCTTCCTGCGCGAGAAGAACCCCGGTGTGCGCATCATTGGTGCCCAGCCGCAGGAGGGCTCGCGCATTCCCGGCATACGCAAGTGGCCCGAGCAATACCTGCCCAAGATCTACCAGCCCAACCTGGTGGATGAACTGGTGCTGGTGAGCCAGGACGATGCCGAGGACATGGCGCGGCGCCTGGCGCGCGAGGAGGGCATCTTTGGCGGTATCTCCGCCGCCGGCGCCTGCTGGGTGGCGCAGCAGATCGCGGCGCAGGAGCAGAACGCCACCATTGTCTTCGTGGTTTGCGACCGGGGCGATCGTTACCTGTCCACCGGCGTCTTTCCCGCCTGAGCGAGCGCCGCACCATGCAATACCAGACCCGCTTTTGCAGCCATTGCGCGACCGCGCTGGCGCCCATTGTCACCATGGAGGACAGCGGCGAGAAGGAGCGCCTGCGCTGCCCGGCCTGTGGCTGGACGCACTGGAACAATCCCACGCCCGTGCTGGCGGCCATCGTCGAAGTGGATGGCAGGATATTGCTGGCGCGCAATGCGCTGTGGCCGGCCAAGATGTTTGCCTTGATCACCGGCTTCATGGAGGCCGGTGAGTCGCCCGAGGAAGGCATTGCGCGCGAGGTGAAGGAGGAAACCAACCTGGACACGCGCGCTGTGCGCCTGGTGGGCGCATACGAGTTTCTGCGCATGAACCAGGTCATCATCGCCTACCATGTGCAGGCCCAGGGGCAGGTGCGGCTGTCGCCGGAGCTGGTGGACTACCGCTTCTACGAGCTGGACGAACTCAAGTGCTGGCCCGCCGGCACCGGCTACGCGCTGGCCGACTGGCTGCGCTCACGCGGGCATGAGCCGGTGTTCTTCACGGCCGAGGAAAATGCAGAGCGCCGCCGCGGACTGGACGAGGCGCCAAAGGACTGACAGGAATGGACATCCATAAAGAAATCGACACCCGGGGCCTGAATTGCCCCCTGCCCATACTCAAGGCCAAGAAGGCCCTGGCCGACATGGAGAGCGGCCAGCTGCTGCGCGTGGTGGCCACCGACAGCGGTTCGGTGCGCGACTTTCAGGCCTTTGCCCGGCAGACGGGCAACGAGCTGGTGGAGCAGCAGACCGTGGGCACAGAGTTCATCCACGTGCTGCGCCGGCGCTGAGGGCAGAAGTCGGGGCTGCTTCCGCTCACGACATCGTGGGCGCGATTGCAGCCACTTTCACGCACAGGTGGAGCCGGCGGTCAGTTGGGCGGCCTCGGCCCTACATCAGCAGCGTCTGCACCACGATCACCACGCCGATCACCAGGTTCACGCCGACCCAGCTGCGTATGCGGGCCAGGGCCAGGCCGCCGGCGCTCCAGTCGGACGCGGTGACGGCCTGCTCCAGCCTATCGAGCAGGGCGAAGTAGATGTAGGCGAAGATGGCCATCATCACCAGGCCCAGCGTGGCCATGATGGTCCACTTGAGGGGCATGGAGAATGCGCCGCCCGAGCCCATGCTCACGGCGCCAATCATGCCCAGGCCACTGGTCAGCACCACGACGATGGCGATGGCCACGGCGCCCAGGAAGCGTTGCAGCACGCCGTGCATCAGTGTTACGCGCTGGGCCGGCTCCAGCGCCTGCGCGGCGGGGCGCAGGAAAAAATGGGCGAAGACCATGCCGCCTATCCAGACGATGATGGACAGCACATGGGCGAGCTTGAGGGCGTTGTAGATCATGGGTGAGGCCGGGCGGGAAAGCCGCCCATTGTGCAGCGCCGTGGGGGTGGGCCGCGCCATGCTCTGCGCACGGCACCGCATCAATCGTCGAGCGACGCGCTCCAGCGTTCGCCCCAGCCGTGGCGCAGATCGTCCATGTCGCGCCGATCGCGTTTGGTCGGGCGGCCTTCGCGCAGGGCGGTGGCCGGTTCGGGGGCCAGGCGCCGGGCCTCGGCCGCCTGGGCGCGCGCGGCGATGCTCTCGGGTGTTTCTTCGTACAGCTGCTGGGCTACGGGTGCGGGGCCGCGCATGTTGCTCAAGGCGCGTATGACGACGGTGCGCGCCACGGGGCCCTGGCGCAGGGCCACGTTGTCGCCCACGCGCAGCTCGCGCGCTGCCTTGGCCGCCTGGCCGTTGACGGTGACGCGGCCCTTGCCTATCTCTTCGACGGCCAGGCTGCGGGTCTTGTAGAAGCGCGCGCACCACAGCCATTTGTCCAGGCGCATGGAATCGGGTGGGGTCGTCATGGCCGTGATTTTTTCACAGGCGCGGCCTCTCGGGGCCGGGCCAGCGGCAGGCGCACCACCGCATCCAGCCCCAGGATGGCGCCGCCCTGGCGGCGGTTGCCCAGGGCGATGTTGCCGCCCAGGGCCTGCACGATCTCCTGGCAGATGGCCAGGCCCAGGCCCGAGCTATGGCGCATGTCGCCGGCCGAAAAGGGCTCGAACAGGCGCGCGGCCAGTTCATCGTCTACGCCGGGGCCCGCGTCGGCAATGGTCAGCAGCGCCTGGGCGCCCTGCGTGTGCAGCGCGACTGTCAGCTCGGTCGTGGGCGGCGCATGGCGGATGGCGTTGTGCAGCAGGTTGCGGCACAGCTCGCGCAGCATCCAGGCGTGGGCCTGGATGGGTGCGGTGTCGGTGCTGATACCGAAGTCCAGGTTGGCCTGCGCGATCAGCGGCGACAGATCCAGAGCCACCTCGCGCAGCACCTCGTCCAGGCGCGTCACGGGCGGCTCTCCCTGCTGGCGCAGCTGCTCCACCTTGGCCAGGGCCAGCATCTGGTTGGCCAGCTGCGTGGCGCGCTCCACGGTGTCGCCGATTTCCTGCAGCGCCTGTGTCGGCGGCAGGTCGCCGCGCAGGGCCGACTGCACCTGGGTCTTGAGCACCGCCAGCGGCGTGCGCAGCTGGTGCGAGGCGTCACGCACAAAGCGCTTCTGATGCGCCAGCAGGCGCGACAGGCGCTGCATCACCGCGTTCGTGGCGTCTATCAGCGGCTGCAGCTCGCGTGGGGCCGCGGGGGCGGCAATGGGCGACAGGTCGTCCGCGCCGCGGCCCTGCAGTTCGCTGCTCAGGCGGCGCACCGGCAGCGTGGCGCGCTGCACCACCAGCACCACGATGGCAGCGATCATGGCCAGCAGCAGGGCCTGGCGCACCAGCGTGTTCCACAGGATTTGCAGCGCCGCGGCATGGCGCAGCTCCAGCGTCTCGGCCACCTGGATCACGGCCATGGTGCGCCCCTGGGGGCCGGCCACGGGCTGCAAGAGCGCCGCCACGCGCACCGGTCGGTCGCGGAAGCGGGCGTTGTAGAAGTCCACCAGCGCCGCGTAGGGAGGGCGCTGGGCAATGCTGCCCTGCCAGAAGGGCAGCTCGGCGAAGCCCGAGACCAGCCCGCCCTGCAAGGTGGACACGCGGTAGAACATGCGGCTTTGGTTGTCGGCCTCGAAGGCCTCCAGGGCCGAGTAGGGCACGGTGGCGCGCAGCTCGGCCGCGTCGTCGTAGCCGCGCACGTCCAGCTGCTCGCTGATGCTCTTGGCCGAGGCCAGCAGCGTGCGGTCGTAGGCCGTGTTCAGCGCCGCCAGCGCCTGGTGATAAAGGCTGTAGGTGTTCACGCCGATAAGCAGCAGCGTGGGCAGCAGGATGCCCAGCAGCAGCTGGCGGCGCAGCGATCTTTGCCGGGTCACGTTTCGGTTTTCAGCAGATAGCCCAGGCCGCGCAGCGTCATCAGCGTGGCCCCGGTGCCGGTGAGCTTCTTGCGCAGGCGATAGACCACGACCTCGATGGCCTCGTACTGCACCTCGCTCTGGCCGGGAAAGACCAGCTCGTACAGCCGTTCCTTCGGCAAGGCCCGCCCCGGTTGGGCCAGCAGGGCGCGCAGCAGTGCCTGCTCGCGCGGCGTGAGGTCCATGGGCGCATCCTGCAGGTAAATCACGCCACTATCCTTGTCATAGCGCAGCGCGCCCACCACCGGGCCTTCGGCGGGCGTTGGGGTCTGGGAGCCGTCGGCGCTGCGGCGCAGCAGGGCGCGCAGGCGCGCCTCCAGCTCGTCCAGGTCGAAGGGCTTGGGCAGGTAGTCGTCAGCGCCGGCGTTCAGGCCCAGCACGCGGTCGCCCACGGTGCCGCGCGCGGTCAGCAGCAGCACCGGCGTGCGCAGGCCGGCGGCGCGGGCCTGGGCAAGCACCTGCAGGCCATCCAGGCCGGGCAGGGTCAAGTCCAACACCACGGCGTCGGGCGGGTGGGCGCGCCATTCGGCCAGCGCCGCGCGGCCGTCGGCGAGGGCGGTCACGGCCATGCCACGGCGCGACAGCGAGCGCTGCAGCGTGGCTTGCATGGTGGCGTCGTCTTCGACCAAAAGCAGTTGCATGGCCCGATTAGAACCGTTTGGCGTGGCCTGCAGGGCAGCGGGTGTACGCGTAATCCCTAGTGCCGAGGACAGCCGTTTGACAGCTTGCCCACGCATCATCGGCTGCGTTCATTGTTGCAACCGATAAACAAGGAGACAGGCATGCGTCGTGACACCTTTTTGAAATCCCTCGCGGCGCTGGCGGCGGTGGGCAGCCTGCCGCTGCCCGCGCGCGCGGCCGTGGCCATGAAGATGATGTTGCCGGCCAATCCCGGCGGCGGCTGGGACACCACCGGCCGCGCCCTGGGCAAGGCGCTGCAGGACGCGGGCGTGGCTTCCAGCGTCACCTATGAGAACAAGGGCGGGGCGGCCGGCGCCATCGGCCTGGCGCAGTTCATCAACGGCAGCAAGGGCGATCCGCATGCCTTGATGGTCATGGGCGCGGTGATGGTCGGCGGCATCATCACCGGCAAGCCGCCGGTGAACCTGGGCCAGGCCACGCCGATTGCGCGCCTGACGAGCGAGTACAACGTCTTCGTGCTGCCCGCCAACTCGCCGTTCAAGACCATGGCCGAGGTGGTGGCCCAGCTCAAGAAGGACCCGGGCAGCGTGAAATGGGGTGGCGGATCGCGCGGCGCCACCGAGCATATTGCCGCGGCCATGATCGCGCGCGAGGTGGGCGTGGACCCGGCCAAGATCAACTACGTGGCTTTTCGCGGGGGTGGCGAGGCCACGGCCGCCATCCTGGGCGGCAACGTCACCATAGGCGGCAGCGGCTACAGCGAGTTTGCTGAGTACATCAACGCAGGCAAGATGCGCGCCATTGGCGTCACATCCCCGAAGCGCCTGAAGGATCTGCCCAATGTTCCCACGCTGAAAGAGCAGGGCATCAACGTGGAAATTGGCAACTGGCGCGGCGTGTATGGCGCGCCGGGCATCAACGCCGAGCAGCGCAAGGCCCTGATTGCCATGGTGGACAAGGCCGTCAAGTCCAAGGCCTGGGCCGAGGCGCTGGAGAAGAACGGCTGGACGCCCGCTTGGCTGGCCGGCGAAGAATTCGGCAACTTTGTCGACAGCGAGTTCGCCAGCCTGCGCGCCACCATGGTCAAGTCCGGCATGGTTTGAGCATGGCCTGAACCTGGGTGCGCAACGCCGGCCGGCAGAACCTTGTCGTCCGGTTGTTACTATCTTATTGATAGCTCTTGGCGCCCTGCGGCAGGGCGCTAGAGGCTGTTTTTTCATTATTTTTGCGGAGGCCGCCGCCATGGTTGAGCCAGTTTCTTCTGACCTTCTCGCCCCGCCCACCGAGGCGGGCAGCATCCCGTCCCCGCGCTGGCAGGCCGCCGTCGGCGCGGCCGTGGTGCTGGTGGCCGCGGGCATGGCCCTGGGCGCGTTGCAGATCCCGGGCGATGCCGGCTATGGCGGCGTGGGGCCCAACTTTCTTCCCTGGCTGTGCGCCGCGGTGCTGGCCCTGTGCGGCGTGCTGCTGGTGCGCGAGGCGCTCACCGGCGGCTACCGCCAGGCCGCCGATGGGGGTGGCGAGCCGCGCGCGGCGCTGGCGCCCTTTGCCTGGGTTACCGCCGGGCTGCTCTTGAATGCCGCGCTCATCGAAACCCTGGGCTTCATCCTGGGCTGCACGCTGTGCTATGCGCTGGCCGTGCAGGGCCTGCGCCGCGCCAATGGGCAGCAGGGCCTGCTTGCGCCACGCGCGCTGGCGGTAGATGTGTTCACCGGCCTGGCGATCGCCGCGCCGGTGTTCTGGCTGTTCACGCAATTCCTGGCCATCAACCTGCCGGGGCTTACCAATACAGGGTGGCTGTAATGGAGATTTTTGACGCATTGATGGCGGGCTTCGCCACGGCGATCACGCCGGCCAACCTGCTGTGGGCCCTGGTGGGCTGCGCCCTGGGTACGGCCGTGGGCGTGCTGCCGGGCATAGGCCCGGCCGTGGCCGTGGCCATGCTGCTGCCCATCACCGCCAAGGTGGAGATGACGGCATCGATGATTTTCTTCGCCGGCATCTACTACGGCGCCATGTATGGCGGCTCCACCACCTCCATATTGCTGAACACTCCGGGCGAGACGGCCAGCATGGTCACGGCCATGGAGGGCAACAAGATGGCCAAGAGCGGCCGCGCCGGCGCGGCGCTGGCGACGGCGGCCATAGGCTCGTTTTTTGCCGGCACCGTGGCCACGGTGGTGGTGACGCTGTTCGCGCCCTCGGTGGCGGAATTCGCCGTCAAACTCGGCCCGCCGGAATACTTCATGCTGATGGTGCTGGCCTTCACCACGGTCAGCGCCGTGCTCGGCCAGAGCAGCCTGCGCGGCATGACGGCGCTGTTCATCGGCCTGGCGCTGGGCTGCGTGGGCATGGACCAGATCTCGGGCGCGGCGCGCTACACCGGCGGCAAGATGGAGCTGCTCGACGGCATCGACATCGTGCTCGTCGCAGTGGGCCTGTTTGCCGTGGCCGAGGTGCTGTACGCCGCGCTCTTCGAGGGCAAGGTGGAGGAGTCGCAGAACAAGCTGACGCGCGTGCACATGACCGCGCGCGACTGGAAGCGTTCCTGGCCCGCCTGGCTGCGCGGCACCGTGATTGGCACACCGTTTGGCTGCATACCGGCTGGCGGCACCGAGATCCCGACCTTTCTGAGCTACGCCACCGAGAAGAAGCTCGCCAGGGGTGCTGACAAGGCGGAGTTCGGCACCCAGGGCGCCATCGAGGGCGTGGCCGGCCCCGAGGCGGCGAACAACGCCACGGTCACGGCGGCGCTGATACCGCTCCTGACCCTGGGCATACCGACGAGCAACACCACGGCCGTGCTGCTGGGGGCGTTCCAGAACTATGGGCTGAACCCGGGGCCGCAGCTGTTTTCCTCGTCGGCGGCGCTGGTGTGGGCGCTGATTGCGTCGCTGTACATCGGCAACCTCATGCTGCTGGTGCTGAACCTGCCCATGGTGGGCCTGTGGGTGAAGCTCTTGAAGATCCCGCGCCCGCAGCTGTATGCCGGCATCCTGATCTTCGCCACCGTGGGCGCCTACGGCATGCGCCAGAGCACCTTCGACCTGTTCCTGCTCTACGCCATCGGCCTGCTGGGCGTGCTCATGCGGCGCTTTGACTTCCCTACCGCGCCGGTGGTGGTGGGCATGATCCTGGGGCCGCTGGCCGAGGCGCAGATGCGCAACGCCGTCTCCATCGGCGAGGGCAGCTGGTGGATCTTCCTGCAGCGCCCCATGTCGCTGACCCTGGTCATCATCGTGCTGGCCGTGCTCATCCTGCCGCGCCTGCTGCGCCGCTGGGCCGAGCGCAACCTGGCGCGTGCGCGCCAAAACGTGGACGATGTGAGCTGAGCGCGCGCATCGGGCCGTGGCCCGACGGCCCGCTCCTCGGGTTTTCTCGCGCCGGATGGCTGGTTGTTTCCCGGTATCGTGCGTTTTCTCGTGCATGCATCACCACAACCACAGGAGACAACATGCGAGGAAATGAGGGAACGACGATGCGCTGGGTCATGACGGCCCTGTCCGCCGCCACGCTGGCGGCCTGCGGTGGCTCGGGGCCATCCAATGAGCTGCCCAAGGGCATCAAGGAGATCAGCGCCACGGCCTACCCGGCCACCACGGTGGGCAAGGGTGACACGGCGGCCACGCAGGACCTGCTCACGGGCGGCATTGGCAAGACCGGCCTGGGCGCCGCCGCCACGCCGGCCTATGCCGACCCGGCGAACCCCACGGCGGCCGAGCTGCGGCGCAATGCTCTGTATTCCAACTACCGCGGCATTCTCGACCCGTCGGCCGGGGGCGGTTATGGCCTGCTGTACGGCCCCAATGTCACGGCCGACGGCCAGGTGACCAGCAATGAGGGCCTGATCCCCGGCCGCGAATATGTCGCCGTGCTCGACGATGGCACGGGGCGCAAGCAGACCGTGATCGCGGTGCAGGTGCCCGACAGCTTCAGCGCCAGCAACCCCTGCATCGTGCTGGGCGCCTCGTCGGGCTCGCGAGGGGTGTATGGCGCCATTGGCACGGCGGGCGAATGGGGCCTGAAAAAAGGCTGTGCCGTGGCGCTGACCGACGCCGGCAAGGGAGTGGGCCTGCACAACCTGAGTGACGACACCGTCAACAGGATCGACGGCACGCGCGCCACGCGCACCGTGGCCGGGGCGCTGAGCTTCTTTGCCGCGAACCTGAGCGACGCCGCGCGCGCTGCCTACAACGCCGTTCTGCCCAATCGCATTGCCATCAAGCACGCGCATTCACAGCAGAACCCTGAGAAGGACTGGGGCCTGGACACGCTGGCCGCGGGCCGCTATGCGCTGTACGTGTTGAACGCGCGCTACGGCACGCCCGACAACCGCGTGCCGTTCACTGCGGGCAACACGCTGGTGATAGCAGGCTCGGCCTCCAATGGTGGCGCGGCCTCGCTGCGCGCGGCCGAGCAGGACGGCGATGGCCTGATCGACGGCGTGGTGGCCTCCGAGCCGGTGACCGAGATGCCCACCACGGCGGGCTACGGCATCCAGTTCGGCGGCGCGGCCGTGGCGGGCTACGGCAAGACCCTGGCCGACTACACCACCTACGGCAACATCTACCAGCCCTGCGCGGCGCTGGCGGCCGATGCGGCGATGGCCGAGACCTCGATCTACAACTACATCGCCCTGACCGCCATGACGGCCCGCGCCACGGCGCGCTGCGATGGCCTGGCGGCCAAGGGCCTGGTGACTGGCGCGACGACGGCCGAGCGTGCCGCCGACGCCCTGGCCAGGCTGCGCGCCTACGGCTGGAGCAGCGACAACGACAGCATGCACAACGCCCATTACGCGTTGGGCAACGGCCCCATCCTCTCGGCCATGTACACCATGGCCTATGGCCGCTTTGGTGTCGATGCCAATCTGTGCGGCGCCAGCTTCGCCGCGGCCAATGCCACGGGCGACGTGGTGGCGGCCGCCCCCGCGGCGCTGGCCAGCAGCTTTGCCACGGCCAACGGCACGGCCAATGGCACGCCGGCCACGGTGATCTACAACGACTCCAAGGGCGGGGCCAAGTCCTGGCCCTGGGCGGTGTCACCCTCCACGGGTGTGGCCGACTTTGGCCTGGACAACGCCCTGTGCCAGCACGCGCTGGTCAGTGGCAAGGACCTGGCCACGGGCGCCGCGCTCACGGCGAGCAGCCAGCCAAGCAAGGCGCAAAGCGACGCCGTGCGTGCCGGCATTGCCGAGGTGCTGCACAGCGCCAACCTGCGCGGCAAGCCGACCATCATCGTTGCCGGCCGCAGCGATGCGCTGGTGCCGGTGAACCACAACGCGCGCGCCTACACGGCGCTGAACCGCACGATCGAAGGCGCGGCCAGCAAGCTGCGCTACATCGAGGTCGTCAATGGCCAGCATTTCGATGCCTTCCTGCCCTTTAGCGGCTTTGACACGCGCTTCGTGCCGCTGCACCCTTACTTCAACCAGGCCATGGATGTGATGTGGGCGCATCTGAAGAGCGGTAGTGCGCTGCCCGCCAGCCAGGTGGTGCGCACCACGCCACGCGGTGGTACGGCGGGGGCGGCGGCGGCGCCGGCCATCACCGCCGCCAACGTGCCGCCATTTGCCATGGCGCCGCTCGCGGCCGATCAGATCGGCTTCAGCGGCATGTCCATCACCGTGCCGCGCTGAACCTAGAAATGGCAGTTGACCGCTTACCATCTTGACGAGAGCCGCATGAATACTGGCATTTGCTGCTTCGTTGGAGTTCACCTGTGGGGTGAACGCGCTACGCCCCCGCCAGCACCACGCTCGACGCGCCATGCGGCGTTGTTCCTCCTTGCGGGCAGGAGCCCGCCGCGTCGTCACGCCTTGCCTGGCACGCCGATCACGGCACTGGCGGGCGCGTCCAACTGCCGTTTCTAGGTTGAACAGCGAAGGCGGGCGTCACCGAACGCCCGCCGGCAACGCAGAAGGCCTCCGTACGGAGGCCTTCCTGTTTGCGGGGCAGGGGCGGGTCAATCCGGCATGGAGCAATGCCCGCCCGTCGCCGCCTGGCCCGATCCGGCGGCGATCAGCGGCGGCTCCAGGCGCAGATCCACGGGCTTGGAGCCGGCCCAGTCCCAGGCCAGGAAGGCGACAAGAATGGCCCAGAAGACCAGGCGCAAGGTGGTGTGCTGTGTCATGGCGTGATGCGGGTACTTCAAAAGCCGAAATGGCGGCGGATGCGCAGGCCGAAGATGGTGCCGGCAAAGGCCAGCGGCACCCAGATCCAGCCGTGGATGCTGCCCGTGGAGATGCCCGAGAGCATGGCGCCCACGTTGCAGCCAAAGGCCAGGCGCGAGCTGTAGCCCAGCGCCAGGCCGGCCACCAGAGCCACGGCCCATTGCGTGCCGTTCAAGGGCTTGGCCGTGGTGGCCTTGCCCGCCGACACCCACAGCGCGCCGCCCAGGATGCCGATGTTGGTGATGCTGGTCACGTCCATCAGCACCGTCTCCTGCAGGCGTGCGGCGTTGCCGCCCTGGCTCCAGAACCAGTTGCCCGCCAGATCCGCCGCACCCGTGGCCTGGGCCAGTTTTGCCGCCCACAGGCCAAAGCCGTAGACCACGCCCCAGGGCTGGCCGGCAATCAGCAGGTTTGCCGTGGCCAGCAGCGCCAGCAGCACCGCGCCCAGCATCCACTTGCGCACCAGCAGCGGCTTGGGCGCCTGGCCCGCGGCCTGGCTGGCGCGGCCCACGTACCAGCGCACGGCCACGGCCGCCAGGGCCAGAGCGGCCAGGGTGATGAGCAGCGCCTGCACCCAGCCGAACTGGTTGACCAGGCCCACGGGCTGCACGCGCCCCAGATCCAGCCAGAAACCCAGGTGCAGCGAGCCCAGAAAGCTGCCCAGCGCAAACAGCGGCAGGATGGCAGCGTTCATGGGAATGCCCAACCCGGCCTTGTACAGCGTGCCGCTGCCGCAACCGTCCGCAATCTGCATGCACAGGCCGAAGACAAACGCGCCCACCAGCAGGCTGACGCTGGGCGGGCCGAGTGCGGCCGTGAGCTCGGGGTAATGGCCCAGCAGCGGCATGGCCAGGGCCGCGGCCAGCGCCAACAGCAGCAGCTGGCCCATGACGCCGCTGGCGTCACGCTGCTCGATCAGCATGCGCCAGCCGGTGGTGAAGCCAAAGCGCTGGCCCGCCAGCACCGCGCCCAGCCCCAGCCCCACGGCAAACAGGGCCGCCTGGCGCGTCGACACGCTCCACAGCAGCCAGCCAGTGAAAACGGCCAGCACGGCCGCGAGGGGGAGTCGTTTCATGGGAAGCAAGAGTTCTATAAAAAAGTGAGCTGCCAGCGCTTTTCCATCAAGCGCTGGCAGCCGTTTTTACTATAAATCGGTGATTGGCCTGCGGCCTTATTCCGTTTCCAAATCATTCGTGTCTAGGCGCGAAGCCGCAGGCAGTGCTGTAGCACGACAAGGCGAAGTAACAACGACACGGGTGATTTAGAAACGGAATTACTTGGACTTGCGTTCCCACCACTGTTTGGCGTCATAGGCCAGGGCCTCGAAGCGGCTGGGCTGGTTGGCCATCAGCGGCGTGTCCTTGGACTGGGTCCAGTCCACCATGGAGCCGGCGTAGAGCTTGACGCCGGGCAGGCCGGCGACCTCGGACAGGCCAAACCAGTCGGTCGCGGCCCAGTGACCGGTGTTGCAGAAGGCCACCATGTCCTGGCCCTGTTCGCGCTTGACCTGGGCGGCAATCTTCTGCGCCGCGCTCTTGTCCACGAAGGTCGCAGTGCCGGGCAGGAACCACTGGTTGAAGTCGAGCTGCTGGGCGCCGGGCAGGGTGCCGGCCAGCTTGGCGGCGGGCGCGCGTGTCTTGCCCAAAAAGAATGCGTCAGGGCGCGAATCGACCAGCGCGGCGTTGCTCAGCTTGATGTGCTGGCCCACATCCTCGCGTGTGGCCAGCAGGCTGGTGTCGATCTGCGGCTGGTACTGGCTGCGCGCCACCTGGGGCACGGCCTGGTCTTGCGCCAGCTTGGCATCGGCCCAGGCCTTCATGCCGCCGTTGAGGATGGACAGCTCCTTGAGGCCCAGCAGCTTCAGCGTCCAGTACACGCGCGCGGCGGCGCCAAAGTCGGTGGCGTCGGCGCCGGTGGAGACGATGACGGCATGCGTGCTGGCCGTCAGGCCCAGCGACTGCGCCAGCTCGGTGAGCTTGGGTGCGTCCAGCAGCTCGCCGGGGTTGCTGGCAGGGCCGCGCCATTTGCCATAGGGGGCGTTGATGGCGCCGGGGATGTGCTGGGCGCTGTAGCTGGCCGGGTCGCGGATGTCGATCACGCGCGGGGCGCTCGCCTGCGCCTGCTGGGCGCTGAGCTCGGCGGGGGTGAGCAGGGGTTGCGCGGCCCAGGCGGTGTGAAAGGCCGTGGCGAGGGCGGCGAGGGCAAGCAGTTTCTTCATGGCCAGTCCTGGGGCAGGGTTCAACATTGGGCGTGATTGTGTGGGCTGTCCTTCTGCTTGCAAACTACAGAATTGACTTGTTCTTATGCCAATTATTCATAAGCGCTCCCTGCGCCGCATGTGCCATGGGTGGCTGCCCGGGTGCAGTAGACTGCGCCGGTCATTGCCCAGCCGCGTCCCATGCCCCACAGCCTCCGAAACCGTCCTGCTTCGCCGCTTGTCCTGCCCCAGGTGCGCACCATAGGCCTGCTGAGGCCGCTGGCGTGGCTGACGCTGGCGCTGCGCGACATTGCGCGCGCGCCGCTGTTGAGCCTGGCCCATGGGCTGGTGCTGGCCTTGCTGGGCGCCGCCATCCTGTCGCTGGGGTACAACCGTTTCTGGTTCGTGGCGGGCACCCTGTCGGGTTTTTTGATCGTCGGGCCTATGTTGGCCACCAGCCTGTACGCCATCAGCCGTGCCCTGGAGCGCGGCGAGCGCGTGGGCCTGGGCCTGGTGTGGCAGACCTGGGCGAGCTGGCAGCGCAGCCACGCGGGGCAGGCGCAGCACCAGGGCTATTGGAGCCTGGTGCGCTTTGGCCTGCTGCTGTCGCTGGCGGCCACGGGGTGGGTGGCGATCTCGGCGTCGCTGATCTACACGCTGTCGCCGGTGCGCGTCGATACCCCCATGGATTTTCTGCGCCATGTGGTGCTGGCCCGCGAGGGGGCGCTGTTTGCCATCTGGCTGGCGCTGGGCAGTTTTCTGGCCGCGCCCATTTTTGCGTCCAGCGTGGTGGCCATGCCGTTGCTGCTGGACAGGCGCATCACCGTGCGCCAGGCCGTGCTGACCAGCTGGGCCGTGGTGCTGGCCAACCCGGTGCCCATGGCGCTGTGGGCGGCCTTGATCGTGGTGCTGACCCTGCTGGGCCTGGGCACGCTGCTGATCGGGCTGGTGGTCGTGATGCCGCTGCTGGGCCACGCCAGCTGGCATGCGTATCGCGAGCTGGTCGATGCCTCGGCGTTTGCGCCGCTCGACGCGCCTGCGCCTTGAGGCTTCTGGGATTGTTGGTAGGAAGTTATTGTGATTTTTGGGTACACAGAACAGCAAATGGCCCATTTCTTCCTCACCTACGGGGTGGGGGCCTTCATCCTGTTCATGGTGTTCATCATCCTGCAGCTGGCGCGCGAGTCCAAGGCCGGCAGGTTTGGCACCTTCGTCATCTTTCTCGGCCTGGGCGTGGGCTTCATCGGCTACCTGGCGAAGATCGTCATCCAGTGGTGGATGGAGCGCTGATCCGGCACCCCTGATCAACGCCCGCGTTGGGGCAAGCGGCGCCCCAGCGCCATCGCCTGCCAGGCGCGGCGGTAGGCCAGCAGCGTGGCCTCGGCGCGCGCATGCACGCTGCCCGGCAGGCATTCGCCGGGTGCCAGGCCCGCGTCGTGGCCGGTGAGCAGCGCCACGCCTTCGCTGACATGCTGAGCGGCATGCACATGGAACTGCCCGTCGGCCACGGCCTGCACCACCTGGGGCGAGAGCATCAGGTGGCGCTGGTTGCGCGCCGGGATCAGCACGCCCTGCGTGCCCGTCAGGCCGGCCTGCGCGCAGACGCGATACCAGCCCTCTATCTTTTCATTCAGCCCGCCCACGGGTAGCACCTCGCCATGCTGGTTGAGAGCGCCGGTCACGGCGATGTCCTGGCGCAGCGCCAGGCCCGACAGCGAGGACAGCAGCGCATACAGCTCGGCGCAGGAGGCCGAGTCGCCCTCGATGCCGCTGTACTCCTGCTCGAAGACGATGGAGGCGTTCAGCGCCAGCGGCGCCAGGTGGCCGAACAGCGCGCTCAAATAGCTTTGCAGGATCAGCACGCCCTTGTCATGGATGGGGCCGGACATCTCCACCTCGCGCTCGATGTTCACCACGCCCTCGCGCCCGGCGTGCGTGCGTGCGGTGATGCGCACCGGAAAGCCGAAGCGGTAGTCGCCCATGTCGATCTGCGTGAGCGCGTTGAGCTGGCCCACGCGCATGCCCTCCAGCGTGATGAGCAGCTCGCCTTCGGCAATCGCTTCGTGCAGCGCCTCCTCGGGCGCGTTGTGGCGCGTACGCCGGGCGGCCAGGGCCGCATCCACGTCGCGCGCATCGGTCAGCTGCGCCGCGCGTGCGCGTGCCTGGGCGCAGCTCTCCACCAGCAGCGCCTCCAGGCTGGCAAAGCTGGCGCTCTGGCGCGCCTGGTCGTCGGCCTCGCGGTGCGTGAATTCCAACAGGCGCGCCGCCGCCGCGGCCGTGCAGTGCGGCAGGCCGCGGCGCGCGCAGGAGCGCGCGAGGAATACGCAGCTGGCATGGTGCGTCGCGTCGCTGGCGCGAAACTGCTCGGCAAAGTCCACCTTCACGCGAAAACGCCGCGCCAGATCGGCGTCGCCGTCCTGCAGCAGGTAGTACTCGGCGGCCGAGCCGACGAGCACGATCTTGACCTCCACGTCCACCCCTTCAGGCTGCAGCGCCACGGGGGCGCCGCTGCCGTGACCGGCGGCCTGGTCTTCTACGCTCACGCGGTTGCAGCGCAGAAAGCGCCGCAGCCGCTCCCACAGCGGCGCGTCGCCCGCCAGGTCGCGCAAAAACAGCATCAGAAAGCCGCCATGGGCACGCAGCAGGCCGCCGGCGTGGATGCCGGAAAAGTCCGCATACGGTGCGTCCTCGCCGGATTCGTACTGGATATGGCCGAACAGGTTGCGCACCTGCGGGTTGTCCTCGACCAGCACCGGCGCACCAGCCAGGCCGGTGTTGTCCACCGCCAGGTTCACCTGGCATAGCGCCAGCAGATCGGCCAGTTGCTCGCGGCGCTCGTCCTCCAGCGCGTCCTCGCCCTGGCCGCCCTCGTGGGGCACGAACAGATCCAGGTTGTCCAGCACCTGCTCTTCCACCTGATCGAGCCAGCGCCCGAGCTTGACCGTGTCCTTGATCTGCTTGCGCAGGCCTTGGCGCACATCGTCCAGCCCATGCGTGACCAGCGGGCCGGCGCTTTGGCGCAGCAGCTGCGCCAGCGCCTCGTCGCGTGCGCGCTCCAGCGGCCGGGTGCGGTCGAGAAAGCGCACGATCTCGGCGCGCAGCTCCTGCTCGGACTGCTCCAGGGAGCTGCGCTGCGGTGCGCTCAACGCAGCTGCCTCGGCCTCGGTCAGGGGTTCCTCGCCGCCGGGGCCGAGCAGCGTGAACAGCATCTGGCCCTCGTCGCGCACCAGGCGAAAGCGCCGCGCGCGCGCAAACTCGGCCAGCTCACCGAAGGCCTGCGCCTCATCGCTCTGGTAGCGCTTGACAATGCGTTCGCTCTCGCTCTTCACATCGGGTGCGGCCAGGCGCTTCGGGATCTCGGCCTCCAGCAGACGGCTCCAGGCTGCAATCTGATCGCGCAGCTGGCGCCCCTGGCCGGCGGGCAGGCGCAGTGCCCGTGGCCGCTCCGTGGCATCGAAGTCGTGCAGAAAGCACAGATCCGGCGGCACGGGCCGGCCGGCGGCCGCTTCTTTCATGGCCTGGCGCATCAGCGATGCGCGGCCGCTGCCGACCTCGCCGAGCACGAACAGGTGGTAGTCGGGCTGCTGCAGGCCCAGGCCAAAGCGCGCCGCCTCGAAGGCGCGCTGCTGGCCTATCCAGGGCAGGGGCTCGCCCACCAGCGCGCGCGTGTCGGCAAAGCCCAGACTCTGGGGGGCGATGTGCAGGCGCAGTTGCTCGGGGGCGAGCCGGGGGCAGGGTGGCGTCATGGCTGTACCTTGGCGGCGGGCGCTGTCCAGCCCGCCAGATGGGTCTGGGCGATGCTGGACAGCGCGGTGATCCACTCGCGGTTGTCGTTCAGGCAGGGGATGTAGGCAAAGCGCTTGCCACCGGCGTGCAGGAAGGCCTCGCGCACCTCCATGTTGATTTCTTCCAGCGTCTCCAGGCAGTCGGCGGCAAAGCCCGGGCAGAGCACGTCCACGCTGGCCAGGCCGGCGGCCGCCAGCCGCTCCAGCGTGGGCTGGGTGTAGGGCTCCAGCCACCTGGCGCGGCCAAAGCGCGACTGGAAGGTCAGCAGCCACTCGTCGTCGGCCAGGCCCAGGGCCTGCGCCAGCAAATGCGCGGTGCTGCGGCACTGGTCGGCGTAGGGGTCGCCCAGGCGCACGTTGCGCTCGGGTATGCCGTGAAAGCTCAGCACCAGCTTGTCGCCGCGCGCCCCTTCGCGGCGCCAGTGGGCGCGCACGCTGGCGGCCAGGGCGGCGATGTATCCGGGGTGGTCGTGGTAGTCGTTCACGAAGCGCAGCTCGGGGAAATGGCGCGCGCCGCCCGTCCAGGCATTCACGGCATCCACCACGCTGGCGGTGGTGGTGGCGGAGTACTGGGGGTACAGCGGCAGCACGAGTACGCGGCGCACGCCAGCATCCTGCAGGGCTTGCAGCTGCGCGGCAATCGCCGGCTGGCCGTAGCGCATGGCGGGCAGTACCTGGGCCTGTATGCCCGCCTCGCCCAGCCAGCCGCGCAACATCACGGCCTGCTTGTGCGTCCATACCGCCAGGGGCGAGCCCTCGTCGGTCCAGATGCTGGCGTACTTGGCGGCCGATTGCGCCGGCCGCGTGCGCAGGATGATGCCGTGCAGTATCGGCAGCCAGGCGGCGCGCGGTATCTCGACCACGCGCGGGTCGGAGAGGAATTGCGCCAGGTAGCGGCGCAGCGCCGGTGCGGTGGGGGCATCGGGCGTGCCCAGGTTGCAGAGCAAGACGGCAGTGTCATGCGCGGGGCCCGGGGCCGGTTCTTTTTGTAAGTCCATGGCCGATTTTCGCCCACGCGCGGGAGGAATGCGGCGATGCGTCAAAAGCCCGCCGCGCGCTTGCGCTGCGCCGCGGGCCATATGCCGTCAGAACTTCACCGTCGCCCCCAGGTAGAAGGATCGGCCCATGCCGGGCACCGATACCCCCCAAGGCACTGCCGTGCCCGCCATGGTGGCGCCCTGACCCAGGTAAGCGCCGCCTTGGGGATGCTGGTAGAAGCGGTTGAAGACGTTGTCCACGCCCAGATCCAGGCGCCAGGCCTGCCACTCGTAGCTGGTGCGCAGGTTCAACAGGGCATAGCCGGCGGTGGGAACCTCGTTGCGCAGGTCGGAAACATGCTTCTTGGCGCCCACCATCAGCAGCTCGGCCATGCTGCTCCAGCCACCCTGGTCGTGGGCGAGGGCCAGCCGGGCGTTCAGCGGCATGATGGCGTATAGGCGGTCGCCCGTGCGCCTATCCTTGCCGCGCACATAGCCCAGCATGCCGTGCAGCGTGAAGCGGCCCCAGGCGGCGCTGTCGCCCAACCGGCTAAAGCCCGACAGGTCCAGGCCGTGCAGGCGCACGTCCTGGTTGGCAAAGCGCAGGTAGACAAAGCCCTGCGTGGCGCCGGCGTTGGCCGCGGTGCAGGAGGTCATGGCGCCCAGGCCGCCCGTGCAGCGTTCGGCGCCTATGTAGTCGTTGACGCGCGTGACATAGGGCGTGAGCTTCACGCCCCAGCGCTCGCCCGTGGTGTCATGCCAATCGGCCGTGGCGCTCAAGGTGTTGGCCACCTCGGGGCGCAGGTCTGGGTTGCCCACGTAGCCATTGCCGTCGCCCACCAGGTTGATCATGCGCATGGCCATGCCGCCGGTGGACCAGGTGTAGCGCTCGTACAGGTTGGGCGAGCGCGTCTTGTGCGCAAAGCCGAACTCGTAGCTGGCCTGGTCGTTGTGCGTGTAGCGCGCCAGCGCGGTGAAGTCCAGGTTGTGATCCGTGCGCTGGCGGTCGCGGGCGTTGAAGGCGTTGGCCTCGGCCGCGTAGCCGCTGTTGTAGCCCTGCACGGCGCCGCTGTCCATGCGCACCTGGCCGGCGCGCAGGCCGATCTGGGTGAGCCATTGCGGGCTCCAGCGCGCCTCCCATTCGGCAAAGGCCTCCAGGCGGTCGCGCTGGCCGTCGCGGATGTTCCAGAAGGTGTTCGGCGCCATGCCGCCGCCCGAGGGCAGCCACCAGTCGTCCAGCCGATAGCGCTGCGCCAGCACGCCCACGCGCAGCGTGTCGCGCTCCGACAGCTCCACGTCGCCGCGCAGCTGCACGCCGCTGGTGCGGCCCTCGGTGTCCATGGGCATGCCGGGTACGTTGCCCGCGGGGCCGTACCAGAACTGCTTGTCGGCGCCAAAGTTCATGGCGTGGCGCGTGTTCTCGTGGTAGGCGCGGGCATGCAGCCGGCCCCAGCCGAACTGGCCCTGGTAGCGCAGGTTGAACTGCCGGCTGTCGTTGCGCGTCATGTCCATGCGCTGGTTGGGGTAGTTCTGGTAGGGAATGTCCTGCAGACCCAGGCGCAGCTCCACCAGGTCGGTGTTGCCGCGCCAGGCCATGGTCAATGCGTGGTTGCGCGTCTTGTAGCTGCTCGATCCCACCTCGTCGCCGCCCAGCCATTGCGTGGGCTTGTCGCTGGCGGCCGGGCCGGCGCTCTTGAAGCTGCGCGCGGCCTTGTAGTTGTCGGCCTGGGCGGTGGAGCCGTCGTAGCGCAGGCTGAATTGCTCGGCTGCATACGACGCCGCCAGATGCGCTCCCAGCGCGTCGCCGTTGCTGCGCCAGAAAGCGCCGGCCTCGCCGGAGATGCGTGCCGGCTCACCCGGCGCGGCGAAGGTCGGCGGCGCGGATTCCACCTGGATGGTGGCGCCGATGCTGTCGCCGCCCACACTCACCGGCGTGATGCCGGCAAACAGGCGCACGCTGCCCACGCGCGTGGGGTCTATGTAGGACAGCGGCGGGTTCATGTGGTTGCCGCAGGCAGAGATCAGATCCATGCCGTCCACCTGTATGCGCAGGCGGTCGTCGGCCAGGCCATGCACGCTGGGCAGGCTGGACACGCCGCCCGCGCCCGACAGGCTGACGCCGGGCAGGTTGCGTAACAGCTGGGCGCTGTCGCTGCTGGCGGGGCGCGCTGCCCGGATTTCGCGCTGCCGCGCTTCGCTTACGGCCACGGGGGTTTCGTTGACGGGTGTGGCGGTGACGGTGATGGTTTGCAGGGCAGTGTCCTGCTGTGCTGTGGCCGCCAGGGGCAGGCTTGCCAGCAGGGCGGCAAGAGGGAGCAGGGCGCAACCGTGCAGCGGGCCGTCGCCGCGAAGAATGCGGGTCTTGGAAATCATGGGTTTGAAACTGGTGCGGAATGCGGGCGCGGGCCCGGGCACAGCCAGGCCCCGGCGGGGCTGGCTGCATCACGAAGACAGGAAGAGAACGGGTCTCAGGCCGTGGCCTGTGGCGGCCCCTGGGCCGGCGGGCGCAGCCGCTTGGACTCGCGCTGGGGCTGGCTGTCGTGATGGCTCGGGGGCGGGCCCTGTGGCGCGCGCGGCAGCGTGGCCGTGCTGCCGCCGCTGGCGATAAAGCTGGCGCCGGCAACGCTGCAGACCGGGCAATGCTGCATCCCGCCCATGGGCTGCTCGTCGCCTTGCGGGCCGGGGCTGCCAGCCTGTCCGTGTACCGAGCAAATGTCGGCACTGAACAGCGCCTGGGTGGCCATGTCGGCCCAGTGCCGGGCGCTGGCCTGCACCATCCACAGCTGCGCCAGCAGGGCCAGCATGGCGAGTACCATGCCCGGCTGGCGGAGGGTGGAGAAAATGTTGCGCTGCGTCACGGCGCGCCATTGTGCCCTGGCCGCCTCCCTGAGTTTTGCTGTGGATCAATTGTGGTAACAAGCCTTGACACCGCGCGCATACGCGCCATCACCATCGACCTGGACGACACGCTATGGCCCGTATGGCCCACCATTGCACGGGCCGAGGCGGCCCTGGCCGGCTGGCTGGCGACCCATGCCCCGGCCACGGCGGCGCTGTTTGGTGACGCCCCGGCGCTGCGCGCCATCCGCGTGCGCATGAACGAGCTGCGCCCCGACCTGCGGCTGGACTTGAGCGCGCTGCGGCGCGAGTCGATCCGCCTGGCACTGACCCAGGCGGGGGACGATCCCGCGCTGGCCGAGCCGGCCTTCGACCTCTTCTTTGCCGAGCGCCAGCGCGTGGAGCTGTTCGACGATGCGTTGGAGACGCTGGAATTCCTGTCCGCGCGCTACCCCGTGGTGGCCTTGTCCAACGGCAATGCCGACGTGCACCACATAGGCATTGGGCGCTACTTCAAGGACAGCCTGAGCGCTGCGCGCCTGGGGGTGGCCAAGCCCGATGCGCGCATCTTCCACGCCGCGGCGCAGGCAGCGGGCGTGACCAGCGGCGCGGTGCTGCATGTGGGCGACGATGCGCTGCTCGACGCCCGAGGTGCGCTGGATGCAGGCATGCAGGCCGCCTGGCTCAACCCGGCGCAGGCCGCCTGGCCGCAGGGCACGCCGCCCCAGGCGACGGTGACCAGCCTGCGCGAGCTGTGCCGGCTGTTGGCCTGATGCCTTAGGCCGGGGCGTTCAGGAAATCGCCGATGGCGCGCAGCGTCTCCTCCGGCGTCTCGGTCATCTGGTTGTGGCCCACGGGCAGGTGCGCCACCTGCACCATCTTGCCGGCGGCGCGCGCGGTCGCTATCAGGCCCTGGGCGGCCTTCGGGGGCGTCATCTGATCCTGCGCGCCCAGCGCAAACAACACCGGGCACTGAATGGCGGCGATCGCCTGCTCGCCACCGCAATAGCTGTCGCAGGCCACGAAGCCGCGGTGGAACACATTCACCCGCGGGTTGCTGCGCAGCACGCGCCGACCCAGGGCCAGGCCCGCGCCGTAGGCCCAGAAGCCCGCGCCCGAGGGCGAGGCCAGGCTGCTGCGCGAGAACATGTTGACCATCTTCAGCGCCTTCTCGGGCTCGTTCAGTGACGATTCGATCAGCGCTGGCGAAACCTTCATGGGAAAGGCCGTGCCCACCAGCACCAGGTGGCTCGCACGCGTGCCCAGCCGGGCCGTGGCCTCCAGCGCGATCAGCGAACCCCAGCTGTGACCCACCAGCGCGGCACGCTGCACGCCCAGGGTGTCGAGCAGCGCGATGATGAAGTCCGCTGCCTGTTCCACGCTGGCGGGCGCCTCGCCGCCGCTGCGACTGTGACCGGGCAGATCCACGGCCAGCACGTTCCAGCCGTGGTGCGCCAGATGGCGGCTTTGCAGGGCCCAGACGCTGTGGTCGCACAGCACGCCGTGGATGAAGACCACGCTGGGCTGGCCGGCATCAAACGGCTTGCCGCCGGTATGGCAAAAGGTCTGCGCGCCATTGATTTGCAGGTACATCAGCCGCCTGCCTTTTCTGCGGCCTTCAGTGCGCGCTTCAGGTCGTCGATCAGGTCGTCGGCGTCCTCCAGGCCTATGGACAGGCGTATCGTGCCCTGGCCTATGCCGGCGGCGGCCAGCGCCTCGTTGCTCAGGCGGTGGTGCGTGGTGCTGGCCGGGTGGATCACCAGCGAGCGGCAGTCGCCCACGTTGGCCAGGTGGCTGAAGAGCTTCAGCGCTTCAATGAAGGCCTTGCCCTGGGCGCGGCTGCCCTTGATGTCGAAGCTGAACACCGAGCCCGCGCCGCGCGGCAGCAGCTTTTGCGCCAGGGCGTGGCTGGGGTGCGATGGCAGCAGCGGATGGCCCACGCGCGCCACGAAGGGCTGGTCGGCCAGGAATTGCACCAGCTTCTCGGTGTTGCGCATGTGCTGTTGCATGCGCAGAGGCAGGGTCTCTATGCCCTGCAGGATGAGCCAGGCGGTGTGCGGGCTCATGCAGGCGCCAAAGTCGCGCAGGCCCTCGCGCCTGGCGCGCAGCAAGAAGGCGCCCACGGTGCTTTCCTCGGCAAACACCATGCCGTGAAAGCCGTCGTAGGGCTGGGTCATCTCGGGAAAGCGCCCCGATTTTTCCCAGTCAAAGCTGCCGCCATCGACCAGCACGCCGCCTATCACCGTGCCGTGGCCCGAGAGGAACTTGGTGGCCGAGTGGTAGACCAGGTCGGCGCCATGCTCGAAGGGCTTGATGAGCCAGGGCGAGGTGAGGGTGGAATCGACCAGCAGCGGCACGCCGGCGTCGTGGGCGATCTGCGCCACGGCGGGGATGTCCAGCACCTCCAGGCCGGGGTTGCCCACCGTCTCGCCAAACAGCAGCCGGGTGTTGGGGCGGATGGCGGCGCGCCAGCCGTCCAGGTCGCCGGGCTGCACAAACGTTGTCTCTATGCCGAAGCGGCGCAGTGTGTAGTTCAACAGGTTCTGCGAGCCGCCATACAGCGCCGTGCTGGCCACGATATGCCCGCCCGCGCCCATCAGCGTGGCGATGGCCAGGTGCAGCGCCGCCTGGCCGCTGGCCGTGGCGATGGCGCCGACGCCACCCTCCAGGGCCGCCACGCGTTGCTCCAGCACGGCGTTGGTGGGGTTGCTGATGCGGCTGTAGACATGGCCGGGGCGCTCCATGTTGAACAGTGCCGCGGCCTGGTCGCTGGATTCGAAGACGAAAGAGGTCGTCAGGTGTATGGGTACGGCACGCGCGCCGGTGGCGGGGTCGGGCTGAGCGCCGGCATGCAGCGCCAGGGTGTCGAAGCCGGGGTCGGAGTAACCGGGCATCCATGTCTCCCAAGTAGTGGATAGCGGTGAATCAGCTGGTGATTGTGGGCTATATTTCCTCGCAAGCAGTCGGCAAGCAGCGCCTGCCGCACCATTCGGAGATACCCCATGAAAGTCAGCGACATCCTGCGCCTCAAAGGCAACACCCTCTACACCGTCCATCCCGACGAGCCGCTGGCGCGCGCTGTGGAGACCATGGCCGAGAAGGACATAGGCTCGCTGGTGGTCATGGAGCATGGCGACCTGGTGGGCATGCTGACCTTCCGCGAGGTGATACAGCGCCTGGTGAAGAACGGCGGCGGCGTGGGCACCACCCTGGTGCGTAGCAGCATGGACGACGCGCCGGTGACCTGCACGCTGGAGACCGACATGGACGAGGTGCGCCGCATGATGCTGGGCTGCCACGCGCGCTACATGCCGGTGATGGACAAGCGCATGCTGATGGGCGTGGTCAGCTTCTACGACGTGGCCAAGGCCGTGGTGGACAGCCAGAACTTCGAGAACAAGCTGCTCAAGGCCTATATCCGCGACTGGCCGCAGGAAGAATCCCCGCCGGCAGCTTGAGGTTTGAACAAAATCAGCCGTTTGCGCTTATGTATAAAGCGCAAACAGCTATTGTTTTTATAGTTTCAACGGTTTCAAGAGCATCGCGTTCCCATGAGCGGCAACACCTTAGGCACCCTGTTTTGCGTCACCAACTTCGGTGAATCCCATGGCCCGGCCATTGGCTGCGTGATCGACGGCTGCCCGCCGGGCATGGAGCTGTCAGAGGCCGACATCCAGCAGGATCTGGATCGCCGCCGCCCCGGCACCAGCCGCCATGTCACGCAGCGCAATGAACCGGACGCGGTGGAGATCCTCTCCGGCGTGTACCAGGGCAAGACCACCGGCACGCCCATCGCGCTGCTGATCCGCAACCAGGATCAGCGCAGCAAGGACTATGGCGACATCGCGCAGAGCTTTCGCCCCGGTCATGCCGACTACGCCTATTGGCACAAGTACGGCCTGCGCGACCCGCGTGGCGGCGGCCGCTCGTCGGCGCGCCTGACGGCGCCCACCGTGGCCGCCGGCGCCGTGGCCAAGAAATGGCTGGCCGAAAAATACGGCACGGCGTTTCGCGCCTGCATGACGCAGCTGGGCGAGCAGGCCATCCCTTTCGAGAGCTGGGAGCATGTGCCGCGCAACCCCTTCTTTGCTCCGGTGGCCGATGTGCAGGCTTACGAGGACTACATGGATGGGCTACGCAAGTCTGGCGACTCTTGCGGCGCGCGCATTCGCGTGCAGGCCACCGGCGTGCCGGTCGGCCTGGGCGAGCCTTTGTATGACAAGCTCGACGCCGACATCGCCTACGTGATGATGGGCCTGAACGCCGTCAAGGGCGTGGAGATAGGCGCCGGTTTTGCCAGCGTGGCCCAGCGCGGTACCGTGCATGGCGACTCGCTCACGCCGCAGGGCTTTGCCAGCAACAACGCCGGCGGGGTGCTGGGCGGCATCAGCACCGGGCAGGACATCGAGGTGCAGCTGGCCATCAAGCCGACCAGCTCCATCATCAGTCCGCGCGAGTCCATAGACATCCACGGCCAGAGCACCGAGGTGATTACCAAGGGGCGCCACGATCCCTGTGTGGGCATACGTGCCGCGCCGATTGCCGAGGCGCTGCTGGCCCTGGTGCTGATGGACCACGCGCTGCGCCACCGTGCCCAGTGCGGCGACGTGCGGCAGGCCGTGCCGCCGATTGCGTCCGCGCGAGAGGTTTAAGTGAAAAATGGCTGTAGCGCCCAGGCTATGGGCGCTGACAGCTATCAATAGAGAAGCGATGAACTACTTGCGGACTTCATCGACGAGAGCGCGGAACTCATCAATGTCCTCGAAGCTGCGGTACACGCTGGCATAGCGGATGTAGGCCACCTTGTCGAGCTTCTTGAGCTCGCGCATCACCAGCTCGCCGATGCGGCTGGAGATCACCTCGCGCTGGCCCAGTTGCAGCAGTTTCTCTTCGATGCGCTCGATGGCCGAATCGATCTGCACCGTGCTCACCGGCCGCTTGCGCAGCGCCAGCTTGAAGGAGGCGAGCAGCTTGTCGCGCGAATACTCCACACGCCGGCCATCTTTCTTGACCACGGTGGGGAAGTGAACGTCCGGCCGCTCATAGGTGGTGAAGCGTTTTTCGCAGGCACCGCATTGGCGCCTGCGGCGGATGAAGTTCCCGTCCTCGGACACCCGTGTCTCGACGACCTGGGTGTCCTGATTGCTGCAGAACGGGCACTTCATGGCGCAGCTCAGCGATAGACCGGGAAGCGACTGGTCAACGCGTTGACCTTCTCGCGCACGGCGGCCAGGTGGGCCTCGTCATTGGGGTTCTCGAGCACGTCCGCCAGCAGGTTGGCGGTGATGCGCGTTTCCTCTTCCTTGAAACCGCGCGTGGTGATGGCCGGCGTGCCCACGCGAATGCCGCTGGTCACCATGGGCTTCTCGGGGTCGTTGGGGATGGCGTTCTTGTTGATGGTGATATGCGCCTTGCCCAGGGCCGCCTCGGCGGCCTTGCCGGTGATGCCCTTGGCGCGCAGGTCGACCAGCATGACGTGGCTCTCGGTGCGGCCGCTGACGATGCGCAGGCCGCGCTGTGTCAATGTCTCGGCAAACACCTTGGCGTTCTTGGCCACTTGCTGTTGGTAAGTCTTGAACTCGGGCGACAGCGCCTCCTTGAAGGCCACGGCCTTGGCTGCGATCACGTGCTCCAGCGGGCCGCCCTGCAGGCCGGGGAAGATGGCGCTGTTGATGGCCTTCTCGTGCTCGGCCTTCATCAAGATGATGCCGCCGCGCGGGCCGCGCAGGCTCTTGTGCGTGGTGCTGGTCACCACGTCGGCAAACGGCACCGGGTTGGGGTACTCGCCCGCCACCACCAGGCCGGCATAGTGGGCAATGTCCACCCAGAAGATGGCGCCGATTTCCTTGGCCACGCGGGCCATGCGCTCGAAATCAATGCGCAGGGCGTAGGCCGATGCGCCGCCGATGATCAGCTTGGGCTTGTGTTCGCGCGCCTTGGCTTCGAAGGCGTCGTAGTCGATCTCTTCCTTGTCGTTCAGGCCGTAGGAGACCACGTTGAACCACTTGCCCGACATGTTCAGCGCCATGCCGTGCGTCAGGTGCCCGCCTTCGGCCAGGCTCATGCCCAAAATGGTGTCGCCGGGTTTGAGGAAGGCCATCAGCACGGCCTGGTTGGCCTGCGAGCCCGAGTTGGGCTGCACGTTTGCGGCCTCGGCACCGAACAGCTGCTTGATGCGGTCAATCGCCAGCTGCTCGATCACGTCGACGTTTTCGCAGCCGCCGTAGTAGCGCTTGCCGGGGTAGCCCTCGGCATATTTGTTGGTCAGCTGCGAGCCTTGTGCCGCCATGACGGCGGGCGAGGCGTAGTTCTCGCTGGCGATCAGCTCGATGTGCTCTTCCTGGCGCAGGTTCTCGGCCTGGATGGCGGCCCACACCTCGGGATCGGTTTGTTCGACAAGAATATTGCGTTGGTACATGGCAGTCCGATGAACTAAGAGTCCCTTGGAAATCAAGGGCTGCCCAGGCGAACGACGGATCGCGGCGGGGCAAACGCTGCCTTGTTCCGCGCGGCACGCTCCCCAGTGGTTTGCAAAAAATGGCTTGTTTTTGCGGGTCTCCACGTCAGCAGCGCAGCCCGGTGGGCCTTGCGCGCCTATCGCCAGTTGCGTGCCCCGCTAGTGTAGCGGACGGTGCTTCGCGCCAGCGCCGGGAATTCAGGCGTCGCTGTCGAGCAGGGCCACTTTTTCTTCGGCAGGCTTGGCTGTTGGGGCGATCTCGGTGGCCGCCGGGGCCTTGGTGGACAGCACCGGGGTGGCAGCCGCGGGCCGCCCGGCTACCTGGCGCAGGCGGAAATGCTCGGCCAACACCTTGGCAGCGTAGCCACCATCGTGGGGCAGGTTGGCGGCGCCCACGTAGTAGCGCAGGCCGCCTTCCAGCGAGCCGGCGCGCGCAATGCACTCCTGCAGCACCTTCACGCCCACACGCAGGTTGGCCACGGGGTCGAAAGCGGCCAGCTGACCACCAAAACCTTCGTACTTGTCGGTGTGCACGCTGGTCATCACCTGCATCAGGCCTTGTGCGCCGACGGAGCTTTGCGCAAACGGGTTGAAGCTGGACTCGATGGCGATGATGGCCAGGATCAGGGTCGGATCCAGCTTGGTGCGCTTGCCGATCTCATAGGCCTCGGTCACCAGGGCAGCCAGCGGCTCCGGGGCCACGCGGTACTTCTTGCTCAGCCAAAAGGCCACGGCCGCCTGTTCGCGCGGCAACTTCTTGGGGTTGATGGCCACGGCGCGTTCGCTGGCGGTCGGCTCCAGTGGGAAGCCGACTTCTGCGACGCGGCGTTCATGCAGCCAGCCGCGCAACTCGTCCTCGCCAGCCTGACGCAGGTCCGGGCGTGCGCTCAGGGCGATGGCCACAAAGGCCACGGCCAGCCCGAGCAGGGCGAAGCCGTTGTGTGTGACTTCAAGAAAGCCGTTGATCACATCGGCGGCAAAGGTGCGCGCACTTGCAATCGCATTTCCTGACGCTGTCATCGTTTTTCCTTTCTCAGTCGAGCCCAGTGGAGCGCTGCGCCGGCAGGGGGTGCAGCAGGACTCGGTCTTGCCAGCTTGCTGGCTTGGATTGGTCTGCCATTCGGTCCGTGCCATGGCGCGCTGCGTCATGGAAGCTTGCGGACTCTCCTAGATGGTGTCGGGTGACGGCTAGGGTTTGTACGGTCTGTTTTTCAAGAACGGCGGATTCTAGAGGGGGTCTAAATGCCAAGTCAATACTAAATATTCAATATTTTATACAAAAAAATAATTAACACACTGTTAATAGATTAGGAAATGTGACTTTTCTAGCACCTTGGGGGCCATGTAGCGGGGTGCGGCTTAAGCGGCCAAATGAAAGTGGCAATCGCATTGGCGGGCTCATTGAAAGAAGCTGCTGGAAAGCGCCGGCGGTATTTGCTACCTTAGGGCTGCCTGAACGATTCAGGCGTACGCCGGAAGGGGCGAAACCGCTGGTTGGAAGGCAGTCAGTGCCACACCGAGCAACAGGTACCTCGCTTCCAAGGCAACCCCTGGAGGCAATACCTTGCCTCCTGCGTCGGGGACGCTCCTCTCCTCGACGCAAAAGATGGCAAAGGACCGTTGCGTCTGCCGTCAAGCCCGGTGTACGGAAGGACTCCGTTCACCGGGCTTTCTTTTTGCACTCTTTTACATTGGCGTCCAGGTGTTCGCTGATTCAATTGCGCCTGTTGTTCCAGGGATTGGGTGCCGCGTGTCACAAGCCATACAAACCATCAAAAGCAATCGCTGGGCCCGGCGTGCCAGCTGGCTTGTGGCCGGACTGCTGGGGCTGTGGCTGCTGGCCTGGCTGGCGGTCCCGCCGATTGCGCGTGCGCAGATCGAAAAGCACGCGTCCGAGGCGCTGGGCCGCAGGGTCACGGTGGCGAAGGTGGAGTTTGCGCCCTGGTCGCTGGAGGCGACCGTGCGCGGGCTGTCCATCGCGTCGCAGGATGGCCAGTCGCCCCAGGTGCAGATCGCACGTATCTATATAGATGCAGAGTTGCAATCCCTATGGCGCCTGGCTCCGGTGTTGGACGCTCTGCAGGTCGATGACCCCGTGATCCATATCACCCAGACCGCCCCTGGCGAGTTTGACTTTGATGACGTACTGGCACACCTGGCGCAGCAGCGCAAGCCGGATGAAGAGCCTTCGTCACCACTGCGCTTTGCGCTGTACAACATTGCGTTGCAGGGGGGGGCCATCGATTTCAATGACCGCACGGTGGACAAAGTCCACCAACTGCGCCAGTTGAAGCTGGAACTGCCGTTCTTGAGCAACTTTGCTGCAGACCGCGAGATCCGGGTCATTCCGCGCCTGGCATTCGATCTCAATGGCAGCGCCTTCGATTCGGCCGCGCAGGCCACTCCGTTTGCGCAGAATCGCCAGACCGATCTGCACCTGCAGATCCACGGTTTTGATCTTGCCCCCTTCAGCGGCTACATCCCCGGCTCGGTGCCGGTGCGGCTCAGGGCCGGCACGCTGAATGCCGATTTGAAGCTGGACTTTGAACAGGTCGATGCCACGCCCCAGGTCAAGATCAGTGGCAGTGCACAGTTGCAGGGGATACAGACCCTGGATGTTGCGGGGCAACCATTGCTGAGCTTTGATTCCTTGCAGGTGGCTCTCAACGAGGTGCAACCTCTGCGGCGCATCGTGGACATTGCTGCCATCGATTGGAGTGGTGTCCATGTCCACATCGGCCGGGATGCCAAGGGTGCGTTGACCCTGCCCGGAGTGAATCAACCGGTGGATGACGCCAGCGTCAAAACCCCACCAACCGCAGGGGTACAGGAATCGCCCTGGCAGGTGCGGCTGGCGCGCCTGGGCGTACATGACGCTACCGTGGATTGGGTAGATGCCAGCCTGCCGGGCGGCACGGTCGCATGGAAGGCAGAAAATTTGCAACTACAAGCTTCGGCCATCGAACTGCCCTTCAAGCAGCCGCTGCAGTTTCGCGCCAGTGCGGGGTTGTCCGGCGGGGGCGCCAGGGGAGATCCGGCCTGGGTGGCGCTGCGCGGGCAGGCTACCGATGCAGAGGCGCAGGCGGCAGCCTCCATTCGCGGCTTGCCGCTGGCCATGGCCGCGCCATATCTTGCGGCCGTGCTCAAGCCTGCATTGGGTGGCATGCTCGATGCCGACATTGGCCTGGCCAGGAATGGTGCTGTCATGGTGGCCCAGGTGGCAACGCTGTCACTCGACAATCTGGTACTGACCTGCGCCGCCGAGGACAAATGCCCAAGCCTGCGCAGGGCAGGTATTGCGGATGCGGGCAAGACGTCCGTGGCCGAACTGGGGCGCCTTGAGGTGACGGATGCCCTGGTCATGCTGCCCGAACAGCGTGCCACGGTGGGGCGCCTGTTGTTGCACCAACCCAGGATGCTGCTGTCCCGTGGCCCCAAGGGCGATTGGATGTTTGAGCAGTGGCTGGCTCAGGCACCAGAGCAACAGCCCAACCATGCCGCACCGAAGAAGGTTGAGGCGCCCTGGGCACTGAAGCTTGCGGCGCTGGATGTGGACGGTGCCAGTATTGCCTTTCGTGATGAGGTGCCGGAGCGCCCGGTGGCACTCAATGCGTCCGGTTTGCAGTTGCATCTGCGGGATGTCGCCTTCGCCGATGGCCGCCTCGCGCCCGCCGCCGTGCGCCTGGATACCCGTGTGGCCGCAGGCCGGATCGAGCCGGGCCGCTTGAATTGGGAGGGCTCGGTCGCCATGAATCCGGCCCTGAGCGTGCAGGGAAAACTGCGCGCGCAGCACCTGCCCTTGCAGGCGTTCGAGCCCTATGTCACCGCGGACTTGAATGTGGACATCCTGCGCGCCGACGGCAGTTTTACCGGCAGTCTGCGCTACGTGCAGGACAAGGCCGGCCCGTTGGTGGCCGTGGCGGGCGACGCCTCGCTGGACGAGGTGCGCGTGCGCGCCAAGGACGAAGAGGCAGGTGCTGACCAGAATGAGCGCGGCATGCGGATAGCTCAGCGTGGCGAGGAGTTGCTGCGCTGGAAATCCCTGGCGCTGCGTGGCCTGGCCGTGAACCTGAAACCAGGCCAGCCCCTGGCGCTGGACGTGAAGGAAACGGCGCTGAGTGATTTCTTTGCCCGTGTCATCGTGCATGAGAACGGCCGTATCAACCTGCAGGACATCCAGAAGGGCGCGGCTGCCGAGTCGAGGGTGGCCGCGCCATCGGTGCAGGCAGCATCTACGCCAACAGCAGCACCAGGCGAGGCCGCGCAAACCCCAGCGGCGCAGCCGGCCGACCCCATGGCGCCGGTGATCCGGTTCGGGCCGGTGGCGCTGACCAATGGGTCGGTGCGTTTCTCCGACTTTTTCATCAAGCCCAACTATTCGGCCGACCTGAGCGAGCTGAGCGGCAGGTTGAGTGCGTTTTCGTCGGTGCCTGCACAAGCCGGCGGTGCATTGCAAATGGCCGATCTGGAGCTGCGCGGCCGCGCGCAGGGCACGGCCTCGCTGGAGGTCTCCGGCAAGCTGAACCCCTTGGCCAAGCCGCTGGCCCTCGATATTCAGGGCCGCATGCGTGACCTGGAGCTGCCGCCCCTGACGCCCTACAGCATCAAGTACTCAGGCCATGGCATTGAGCGCGGCAAGCTGAGCATGGACGTGTCGTATAAGGTGCAGCCCAATGGCCAGCTCACGGCGAATAACAAGCTGGTACTCAACCAACTGGCTTTTGGCGACGCGGTGGAAGGCGCGCCGGCCAGCCTGCCGGTGCGTCTGGCCGTCGCCTTGCTGGCCGACCGCAATGGGGTCATTGACTTGGATCTGCCCATCAGCGGCTCGCTCAACGACCCGCAATTCAGCCTCGGCGGCGTTATCCTGAAGGTGATCGGCAACCTCGTGATGAAGGCGGTTACCGCGCCGTTTTCCTTGCTTGCCGGCATGTTCGGCGCTGCGGACGAGCAGGGTGTGGTGCACTTCGTCCAGGGCAGCAGCGCACTGGATGACAAGGCGCACCAGCTGCTAGACAAAATTGCCGAGCAGCTGGTCAATCGGCCGGCACTCAAGCTCACCGTGGTCGGCTGGGCCCAGCCGCAGGCGGAGCAGGAGGCCTGGAAGCGCCTTCGCCTGCGCGATCTGGCACAGGCACAGAAGCGCCGCGACGCCGCGCGCGCGGGCGAGTCGGCCGCCGACGTGGCGCCAGTGACCGATGCGGAATATCCGGCCCTGCTCAAGGAGGCCTATCAGCGCTCCGACATCAAGAAGCCGCGCAACCTGGTCGGCATGGCCAAGGATTTGCCGCTACCGGAGATGGAGGCGCTGCTGCTCAAGAGCATCACCGTGCCGGACAACGCCATGCAGGATCTGGCCCTGGCGCGCGGCGTCGCCGTGCGCGACTACCTCGCCAGCCGGCAGGTGCCGCTGGATCGGTTGTTCGTGGGGGCCGCGAAGCTGCAGCCGGCGGGCGAGGGTGGGGCCAGCTGGGCGCCCAAGGCGGAGCTGGCGTTGGCGGCGCGTTGAGCGCAGGCAGTGCCGGCTTGTGTCGCCATGCCGAGTACGGCGGCGGCCAATTTTGGTGCTGCCATTGGCCTGACTTGCTCCAGATAAAGGCTGCGCTCTGAATTGAGGCGAAAATAGCAGCTTTGCCAAGCATGGGCCGTGGGCTCTTCGCCTGGCATGGTGCGGGCTGCAGTAGGCAGCCCGCCATTTTTCTCGATGAATCCATGTTCCCTTTTTCTTCTCGCAGCAAAATGTCCGACGCACCCGAAGCGACCCCGGTTCAAACCAAGACCACCGAGCCGCATCCCCTGGATGCTCTGACGGGCGGCGCTTTCTCGGCCGCCACGTCCGGCGAGCGCTCGGCGCGTATCCGTGAGTGGCTTGTCACGCAACCCGCCACCGATCAGTTGCAGGAGGTCTTCAAGGAGCTCAGCGCCCGCGACAAGGGCGCGGCCCGGGCGGTGCGCGAGCGGCTCGACGAAATCCGGCGTGCGCAGGGGCAGGCGGTCATTGCCGCCGAATGGCAGGCCAAGGCCGAGGCGTTGCTGGCCGCGGCCCAGCTGAACATTGCCGATGCCCTGGCCTGGCAGCGTGACGCGGCCAAGGCCGGCGCCGCACTGTCGCGCGAGCCGCTGTCTCTGCTCAAGGCGCAGCTGAGTGAGCGCGTGAAGACCATTGAAGACCTGCAGCACCGTGTGCAGGTGCAGCGTGAGGCGGCGGTGCTGTTGGCACAGCGCATCGAGGTGCTGTCCACCAAGCCCTGGCAGGACGCCCAGGCGGCACTGGAGGCCTTGAGCGCTGATGTGGGCCGTTGGCAAGAGCAGGCACAGGTGCTGACGGGCGATGCTGCCTGGCCCAGCGTGGAGGCGCGCTTTCCAACGCAACTGGAGTCTTCGCGCAGCCAGTTGCTGGTGGTCTGGGAGGCGTTTCAGTCGGCCCTGGCATTGACCGTGGCCGCTGCCCAGGACGCGGCGGCGCCCCTGCCGCCCGTGCCAGTGTGGGCCGATGAGCTGCGTCAGGCGCGCGGCTTGCCGGCCGAGGCCGCCGCCAGCGCGCCGGCCCGTACCGCAGCCAAACCCAAGGTCGATCCCGAGGTGCGCGACAAGGCCGTGCAGGCCGTGAGCGAGGCCTTGGCCAAGCTGGAGCAGGAGACTGCCCAAGGGCATGGCAAGGCCAGTGCCGGCGCGGCTGCGGCGCTGCGCGCGATACTCAAGCCGCATGGCCGTTTCATCGACGCAGAGCTGGAGCGCAAGGTGCATGCGGCCCTGGTAGCTGCCGGCGAACTCGAGGGCTGGCAGCGCTGGAGCGCCGACCAGGTGCGCGAAGACCTGGTGGCCCGAGCCGAGGCGTTGCTGCGTCGCCCCGATGGCCAGGCCCTGGGTGGCCGCAAGATGCAGGAAACCCTGCGCCAGCTGCGCGAGCAGTGGAAGCAGGCCGACCAGGGCGCACCGGCCAACCATGGACTGTGGAAAAAGTTTGACGATGCCTGCAACGCCGCCCACAAGGTGGTCGAATCCTGGCTGGAAAAGGTGCGCGCCGAAGGGGTTGAGCACCGCGCGCAGCGCATGGCCCTGATTGAAGAAGTGACCACCTGGGCGCAGGAGCAGGGGGCCGCGGCGGCGGCCGACTGGAAGGCCGTGAACCGTGCCCTGCACCAGTTTGGCGAGCGCTGGCGCGCAGGCGGCCATGTGAGTGAAAAGGTGTTTGCCGAGCTGCAGCCGCTTTGGAAGCAGGCGCTGGGCGCGGCTGCTGCGCCGCTGGAGACTGCGCAAAAGGCCAGCCTGCAGCTGCGCCAGGCCATGATTGCCGAGGCCGAGGCCCTGGGCGCGGCGGCTTCACTGCGCATTGACGCCATCAAGGCGCTGCAGCAGCGCTGGCAGGCAGAGGCCCAGTCCGTGCCACTGGATCGCAAGCATGAGCAAAGGCTGTGGGACGCTTTTCGCAAGCCCATTGATGATGCATTCAACCGCAAGACAGTCGAGCGTGAGCGCAGTGCCGAGCAGTTGAGTGCGCGCGACCGCGCCGTGCTGGACGCCTCCAAGGCGCTGGAGGCTGCCAGCGCTTCGGGCGATGCGCAACAGATTCGCGCTGCAATGGCGGCGCTGGAATTGGCCATCAAGGAACAGGCCAAGGCAGTCGAATCTGATGCAAATCAGCCCCAAACGCAGGCGGATCAAGCGCAAACAGCTATAAATTCAGAAGTAAATCAGGAGAGTGCCAAGCCTGTTGCTGCCGCTCCCGTGCGACCGGTGGTGGCGGTGCGTGGCGACGACAGGCCGGGCATGCGCAAGGCCGAGTCGGCGCAACCGGCACGTGCCGGCCGCCCAGGCAGTGAGCGCCGTGATGCGCGCGACGGCCGTGGCCCGCGCGATGGCGCGGGGCGTGGCCGCGAGCGCGAAGCTTTTGAAGCACGCGGACCGCGCCTGGGCGATACCGCCTTCCGGGCCCAGCGCGATGCCATGGAGCATGCACAAACCGCGTTGCGCAAACTGGCCGCCCAGGCGCATGGCGAGGCGCTCACCCAACTGATGGCGGCCTGGAAGAGCCGCGATGCCGAGCAGCTGCCTACGTTGCAGGAGCTCGGTGGCAAGGTGTCCGCCGGCGTGCGCGCCGCTTGGGGGCAGGCCATTGCCGCAGCCCCGGCAGGTACGGGTACTGAACAGGCTCTATTGCGCCTGGAAATGGCCGCCGATGTACCCACGCCAGCCGATCAACTGGCTGCTCGCCGCGCCCTGCAGCTGCAAATGCTCACGCGCCGCAATGATCCGGCTCCGGCACAGACCTGGGCGCAGGATGCTGCCCAGGTGCTTGCCGGCGCCAGTGATGAGGCCAGCGCCCGTCGGCTGCAAAGCGTGCTCAAGGTTTTGCTGCGCAAGTAGCGGGCTTTGTGTGCGGCGGCCCTGTGTTGCCGCCGCGATGCTTGTGCGCCAAGGGAGTGCAAACAAAAAGGCCGCTGATGTTCATCAGCGGCCTTTGTTCTATTTTGGTGCCCAGAAGAGGACTCGAACCTCCACGCCTCTCAGCGCTAGTACCTGAAACTAGTGCGTCTACCAATTCCGCCATCTGGGCATTTCAGGGAAGATCGCATTGTAATGCGATTTTTAGGAGTCAAAGAAAGTTTGTTGATATTTTTGCGAGCGACCCGCCTGAGTTGGTTTGCGTTGCGCCAGCTTTCCGGGCGTTGGCAAAAACAAAAAGGCCGCTTTCGAGGAAAGCGGCCTTTGAGCTCAAAACCCCTGCGGGTTCTCGTTAAACTTGGTGCCCAGGAGAGGACTCGAACCTCCACGCCTCTCAGCGCTAGTACCTGAAACTAGTGCGTCTACCAATTCCGCCACCTGGGCATTTCAGGAAAGAAATAGATTGTATAGCAAAAAAAAATACTCCGGCCCGTCCGCGGCGCAAATTTCTTCGGATGAGATCGAGGGCTCCGTGCAAGGTCACCGTGACGGGCATGGGTTCGTCATTCGCGATGATGGTGAGCCGGACATCTACATTCCCCCCAACGAAATGCGCGCCGTGTTGCACAAGGATAGGGTGCGTGTGCGCATCGTGCGCCAGGACAAGCGTGGTCGGCCCGAGGGGCGTGTGCTGGAGATCATTGAACGGCCACCGCAACCCATCATCGGCCGGCTGTTGCAGGAAAGTGGCGTTTGGCTGGTGGCCCCCGAGGACAAGCGCTACGGCCAGGACGTACTGATCCCCAAGGGCGCCACGGGATCCGCTGCCACCGGCCAGGTGGTGGTGGTGCAGTTGACCGAGCCGCCGGCCCTGTTTGGTCAGCCCGTGGGGCGCGTGGTCGAAGTGTTGGGCGAGGTGGACGATCCCGGCATGGAGGTGGAGATCGCGGTGCGCAAATATGGCGTGCCGCATGAGTTTTCTGAGGCCTGTCTGGCGCAGGCCAAGGCGCTGCCCGACACGGTGCGCGCGCTCGATAAGCGCCGGCGCGTCGATCTCACGGATATTCCACTCGTCACCATCGACGGCGAGGATGCCCGCGACTTTGACGATGCCGTGTATTGCGAGCCCGTCAAGGTCGGGCGCGGCAAGGGCTGGCGCCTGTTGGTAGCCATTGCTGACGTGAGCCACTATGTGGAAACCGGCAGTGACATCGATATCGACGCCTACGACCGCGCCACCAGCGTGTATTTTCCGCGGCGCGTGATTCCGATGCTGCCGGAGAAACTCTCCAACGGCCTGTGCTCGCTGAACCCGCATGTCGAGCGCCTGTGCATGGTTTGCGACATGATGGTCAGTGCCAAGGGCGAGGTACAGGCCTATCAGTTCTATCCGGCCGTGATGCTCAGCCATGCCCGGCTGACCTACAACGAGGTTTCGGCCGTGCTGGGGAATACGCGTGGGCCGGAGGCAGCGAAATACCAGGATCGCGTGGGCAATCTGCTGAACCTGCACGACTGCTATCGCGCCTTGCTGACTGCACGCCAGGCGCGTGGCGCAGTGGACTTCGAGACCACAGAGACGCAGATCATTTGCGACGACAACGGCCGCATCGACAAGATCGTGCCGCGCGTGCGCACCGAGGCCCACAGGCTGATCGAGGAGGCCATGCTGGCGGCCAATGTCTGCAGTGCAGACTTTGTCGAGCAGGCGCATCGTCCGGCGCTGTACCGTGTGCACGAGGGGCCGACGCCGGAAAAGCAGGACATCCTGCGCGGCTATCTGAAGGCCATGGGCGTGGGCATGTCGATCAGTGACGACCCGCGTCCCGAGGAGTTCCAGGCCATTGCCGAGGCCACCAAGGACAGGCCCGATGCGCAGCAGATCCACACCATGCTGCTGCGCTCCATGCAGCAGGCGATCTACACGCCCATCAACAGTGGCCACTTTGGCCTGGCGTTCGAGGCCTACACGCATTTCACCAGCCCCATTCGCCGCTACCCTGACTTGCTGGTGCACCGTGTCATCAAGTCCATACTGGCCGGCACCAAGTACGCGCTTCCGGCCTTGCCCACGCCTGGCGAGGCGCAGTTCAAGCTGGCCAAGCGCCTGGCCTCCAAGGTGGCCGAACCGGCGATCAGGCCAGGCAAGGGCGCCATCAGCGTGCGCGACACCCAGGCCTGGGAGGCCGCGGGCCTGCATTGCAGCGCCAACGAGCGTCGGGCCGACGAGGCCAGCCGCGACGTGGAGGCATGGCTCAAGTGCCAGTACATGCGCGAGCACCTGGGCGAGGAGTACAGCGGCGTGGTCAGCGCCGTGACCAGTTTCGGCATCTTCGTGACGCTGGATGCCCTGTATGTCGAGGGCCTGGTGCACATCACCGAGCTGGGTGGCGAGTACTTCAAGTTCGACGAAGCGCGCCAGGAGCTGCGTGGCGAGCGCACGGGTATTCGCTACTCGATTGGTGCGCGCGTGCGCGTCCAGGTGAGCCGCGTGGATCTGGATGGCCGCAAGATCGACTTTCGCCTGGTGGATGAAACGGGCGAGACGGTGCAGGGCAAGCCAGCCAAGGCGCGCGATGGCGGCAAGCGCCCCCCCGAGCAGGATGCGCGCTTGAGGGATGCCTCGCAGCCCCAAGGCTTTGCCAGGAGCCATGACATGCGTGGCCACAAAGACAAGGATCACGGCCACGGCGGCTCCGGCAAGAAGCATGGCGCCGGCAAGAGTGAGTCCAGAAACGGCGGCAAGGCCGGTGGAAAACCAGGCGCAAAAGGGCGCAAGCCGCGCCCTTGAGTCGCAGCAATCGGAGATCAGACATGACGCAGACTGCAAGAATCGCCATCGTCACGGGTGCCGGCACGGGCATAGGCAAGGCCGCGGCATTGGCCTTGCTCAGAGATGGCTGGAGCGTGGCCCTGGCGGGTCGGCGCGAAGAGCCGCTGTTGCAGGTGGCGCTGGAGTCCGGCGCAGGTACGCGCGCCCTGGCCGTTCCCACGGATGTCGCCGACCCCGAGGCAGTGCGCCAGCTGTTCGACCGCACGGTGCAGCAGTTCGGCCGCGTGGATCTGCTGTTCAACAACGCCGGCGTGGGCGCGCCCGCGATACCGCTGGAAGATCTGTCGGTGCAGCAGTGGAAAGATGTGGTGGACATCAACCTCAGCGGCATGTTTTATTGCATGCAGAACGCCTTTCGCGTGATGAAGTCGCAGTCGCCGCGCGGCGGGCGCATCATCAACAACGGCTCCATCTCGGCGCATACTCCGCGGCCCAACTCCGTCGCCTACACCGCGACCAAGCATGCCGTGATGGGCATGACCAAGACCGCATCCCTGGACGGGCGTAAGTACGATATTGCCGTGGGTCAGATCGATGTAGGCAACGCGGAGACCGAACTGGCCCAGCGCATGACGCAGGGGGTGCAGCAGGCCAACGGCCAGATTGCGGCCGAGCCCTTGATGGATGTGGCCATCGTCGGCCAAAGCGTGCTGTACATGGCCAACCTGCCGCTGGAGGCCAACGTCATGTTCCACACCGTGATGGCCACGAAGATGCCCTTTGCCGGACGTGGGTGAGCACATATGGTCAGCTTGGCACGCCTTGGTCTGGCTCTTTGCCTGGGACTCTTGGCGACAACGGTGCAGGCGGCATTTGATGATGACGGTATGGCGGCTCGGGTGCTGGCCTGCACGGCTTGCCATGGCAAGGAGGGCCGGGCCACGCCCAGCGGCTACTTTCCGCGCATCGCCGGCAAGCCGGCAGGCTACCTGTACCACCAGCTGATCAATTTTCGTGACGGGCGGCGGAGCTATCCGCAGATGTCCTATCTGCTAGAGCATCTGACGGATGACTACCTGCGCGAGATGGCTGCGTATTTCGGAGCATTGGACTTGCCATATGCACCACCTGCGGCCACATCGGCAGCGCGGGCCTTGCTTGAGCGTGGGCAGCAACTGGTGCGCCACGGTGATGCCAGCCAAAAAATCCCCGCCTGCGCGCAATGCCATGGCGACGCCCTGACCGGTGTGGCGCCCTTTGTTCCCGGTCTGCTGGGGCTGTCGCGTGACTATGTGAGCAGCCAGTTGGGGGCCTGGCAGGCGGGGCAGCGGCGCGCTCAATCGCCTGACTGCATGGCCCGCATTGCGCGCCAGATGGCCCCAGGGGATGTGCATGCCGTGGCTAGCTGGCTTGCGGCCCAGGTTGTGCCGGAGCAGGGCAAGCCTGCAGCTGAATTCAAGGGAAAACTGCCCATCCCTTGTGGAGGGGTTGCCGCCCCAGCCGAGGCAGGGAGCGCGCGGTGAGCATGGGCCGCGCCTGGCTTGTATGGGGGGCTGGCGCCACCTTGCTGATTCTGTTGGCTGCGACTGCCCTGGTGGCGCTGAATCGGTTGGATGAACTGCCATTGCCCGAGCGCGAGGCCGCCGCCGCACCGGCTAGCCCCGGGTTGATTGCCCAGGGTGAGTATCTGGTGCGCGTGGGCAACTGCATGTCATGCCATACCCAGCCGGGCGGTCCGGCATTTGCTGGCGGACGGGCCATCGCTACACCCTTTGGATCGGTCTATGCACCCAACCTCACGCCCGACGATGCGACGGGCCTGGGCCGTTGGTCGGCCGCCGAATTCTGGCGCGCCATGCACAACGGACGTTCGCGTGACGGGCGGCTGCTCTATCCTGCGTTTCCTTACCCCAGCTATACCTACATCACGCGCGCGGATTCGGATGCCATCTACGCCTTCTTGCGCAGCCTGTCGCCAGTGCCATTGCAAAGTCCACCGCATGTACTGCGCTTTCCGTTCAACACCCAATGGGCGTTGGCCGGATGGCGCGCCTTGTTCTTTCGCCCTGGTACGTTTGTGCAGCAGAGCACGCAGTCAGCAGAGTGGAACCGTGGTGCCTACCTGGTGCAGGGCCTGGGGCATTGCGCTGCCTGCCATACGCCACGCAATGCCCTGGGCGCATTGCGCACCGACGCGCAGTTCCATGGCGGCTTGATTCCCGCGCAGAACTGGTATGCGCCGGCACTCAACTCCGGGCGCGAGGCAGCTGTCACCGCCTGGCCCGTGGAGGATGTGGTGGCTTTGTTGAAGACGGGCGTTTCGCTCCAGGCCGGTGTGTCGGGCCCGATGGCGGAGGTGGTGTTTCGCAGCCTGCAATACCTGAGCGATGCCGATCTGCGCGCGATGGCGGTATATCTGCGCAGCCTGCCGCCGCAGGACAAGCCCGAGCCGCCTGTCGCCAAGCCTGCGGCCGACCTGATGGAGCGCGGGCAAGATATCTATCGGCAGCAGTGCGCCGAATGCCATGGCGAACAGGGGGAGGGGCGCCGCGGCGCTTTTCCGGCACTGGCTGGCAACCGTGCCGTGACGCTTGCCGATACCACCAACCTGGTGCGCGTATTGCTGCAGGGCGGGTACCAACCGGCGACCGCCGGCAATCCACGCCCTCATGGCATGCCACCCTTTGCGCAGAGTCTGCGTGACGAGGAAATGGCGGCCGTGCTGTCCTATATCCGCAATGCCTGGGGCAATGTGGCGCCCAGGGTCGATACGATAGATGTTTACCGCGCCCGTGAACGGCGTGGCTCTTGAATACGAGCGCTTGATTGCATGGTATGGAGGCCATTTTGCAAGACACTGAATCCGCTGCCGGCGTGTACCAACCCTGGTGGGTGGTTTGCCTGTGCGCCCAATGGTGCGGCGTGTGCCGTGAGTATCGCAGCGCGTTCGACGCATTGGCGCGCGACTGGCCGCAGGTGCGCTTTGAGTGGGTGGACGTGGAGGACGAGGAAGACCTGATGGGCGATGTGGATGTGGAAACATTCCCCACGGTTTTGATCGCCGATGGTGGCGCTGCCCGTTTTCTGGGCACGGTGCTTCCTCAAACTCAGGTGCTGGGCCGCATGCTGCAAAGCCTGCAGGCAGATCCAGATGCGCCCGAAGCAAATGCGCAGGCGCAGGCGCTGTTCGAGCGCATCGCCGCGAGCAGGGTGCGCTGACGCAGCATTGCAAGATGCGTGCCGCTGGATTTTGCATAGTGCTGCATTAGCGGATACAATGCGAGCTTCACGACCAAAACGGGCGGGTACTTACCGCCCGTTTTTTTTGGGCGTTTGCTTTTTGGCTGGTGGCTGCTCCAGGGGTTTTGGATCGGCCAGGCTTTTCATTTGGAATTGGACAGAGCGCACACCTGTGGCATTGCAGCAAATCGTTGAACAAACCGTGGCCGGGTTAGGCTATGACCTGGTGGAGATCGAGCGCTCCGCAGGGGGATTGCTGCGCATCACCATCGATCTGGTGTGGGCTGCGCCTGCGGCCGAGGTCCAGGAGCCGGTGGTGGAGCAGTTCATCACCGTAGAGGACTGCGAGAAGGTGACGCGCCAGTTGCAGTACGCCCTGGAGGTCGAAGGGGTGGACTACAAGCGCCTGGAAGTGTCCTCGCCCGGAATAGACCGGCTGCTGCGCAACGAACAGGATTTCATGCGCTTCGAGGGCGAGATGGTCGACATCACCTTGAAGGAGCCCCTGGGCGCGGCGGCTGGTGGGCAGGTGGCGGCCAACCGCAAGAAATTTCGCGGCACGCTCGAGCGTGTGGACGGTGGCGGCTGGCAGATCGTCTGGAGCGACGCACCGCCGGTCAAGCCGGGCCAGCGCGTGAGCAAGAAGCGCGTGCCGGCCCCGCTGCAGGCGCTGGGCTTCACGCTGGATGAGTTGCGTGAGGCGCGGCTTGCGCCCATCGTGGACTTCAAGGGGCGTGGCGCCAAGCCAGATTCCGCGGACTAAAAATTTGAGTATTCGGGAATGCCGCCACGGCAGCGCCCGGCAGGGATTGAGAAACAGGAGAGTCGTCGCATGAATCGCGAACTGTTGATGTTGGTTGAGGCTATTTCACGCGAAAAGAACGTGGAGCACGATGTGGTCATGGGCGCCGTGGAGTCGGCCCTGGCGCAGGCCACGAAGAAGCTCTACCAGGGCGAGGTGGACATTCGTGTATCCATCGATCGCGATAGCGGCGAATACGAAACCTTCCGCCGCTGGCTGGTCGTGCCCGACGAGGCCGGCCTGCAGAATCCCGACGCTGAGGAACTGCTCATGGATGCGCGCGAGCGCATCGCCGATATCGAGGTTGGCGAGTACATCGAGGAGCAGGTCGAGTCCGTGCCCATAGGGCGCATCGGCGCCATGGCAGCCAAGCAGGTCATCCTGCAGAAGATCCGCGACGCCGAGCGTGAGATGCTGCTGAGCGACTTCATGAGCCGTGGCGAGAAGATCTTTACCGGTACGGTCAAGCGCATGGACAAGGGCGACCTCATCGTCGAGTCCGGCCGTGTCGAGGGCCGCCTGCGCCGTGGCGAGATGATCCCCAAGGAAAACCTGCGCAATGGCGACCGCGTGCGCGCCATGATCATGGATGTGGATCTGACGCTGCGCGGCGCGCCCATCATCCTCTCGCGCTCGGCGCCGGAGTTCATGATGGAGCTGTTTCGCAACGAGGTGCCGGAGATCGAGCAGGGCCTGCTGGAGATCAAGAGCTGCGCACGTGATGCCGGCAGTCGGGCAAAAATAGCCGTGCTCTCGCACGACAAGCGTGTAGATCCCATCGGCACCTGCGTCGGCGTGCGTGGCACGCGCGTCAATGCCGTCACCAACGAGCTTGCTGGCGAGCGCGTGGACATCGTGCTGTGGTCGGACGACCCGGCGCAGTTCGTGATTGGCGCGCTGGCGCCAGCCAATGTCTCCTCCATCGTCGTCGATGAAGAAAAGCACGCCATGGATGTGGTTGTGGACGAGGAAAACCTGGCCATCGCCATCGGCCGTGGTGGCCAGAACGTGCGCCTGGCGGCCGACTTGACGGGCTGGAAGATCAACATCATGGACGCGGCCGAGAGCGCGCAGAAGCAGGCCGATGAAAGCGATGCCGCACGCCGCCTGTTCATGGAAAAGCTCGATGTGGACGAGGAAATCGCCGACATCCTGATCGCCGAGGGCTTCGAGAGCCTGGAAGAAGTGGCCTATGTGCCGCTGCAGGAAATGCTGGAGATCGAGAGCTTCGACGAGGACACGGTCAACGAGCTGCGCTCGCGCGCCAAGGATGCGCTCTTGACCATGGAAATCGCACGCGAAGAAAGCATGGGCGCCGTGTCTCAGGATTTGCGCGATCTCGAAGGCCTGACGCCCGAGCTGATCGCCAAGTTGGCAGCCGGCGGGGTGAATACACGTGATGACCTGGCCGATCTCGGCCTGGATGAACTGACCGAGCTGACCGGCCAGTCTGCCGAGGATGCCACGGCCTTGATCATGAAGGCGCGTGAGCACTGGTTCACGGGGCAAGAGTAAAGGTCAGGGAGGTACGAACAGAATATGTCGAGTAACACTGTTGCCGAGTTCGCTGCAGAACTCAAAAAGTCGCCTGAAACCCTGCTGGATCAACTCCAATCCGCTGGCGTGGCCAAGTCATCCTCTGCCGATGTGCTGAACGAGGCTGACAAGCAGAAACTGCTGGCTTACCTGCAGGCCAGCCACGGCACGGCAGGCGACCGCAAGAAGATCACCCTGGTGAAAAAGTCCACCAGCGAGATCAAGCAGGCCGATGCCACGGGCAAGGCACGCACGATCCAGGTGGAAGTGCGCAAGAAGCGCACCTTCGTCAAGCGCGAGGACGGTGTTGATGCCGCGCCCGATCAGGCCGCAGTGGCCCGGATTGCGCAGGAGCAGGAGCTGGCCCGACGCGAGGAGGAAGCCCGTCGTCAGGCCGAGCTGATCCGCCGCCAGGAGGAAGAGCTGGCACAGTCGCGCGCCGAACGCGAGGCGCGTGAACAACGCGAGCGCGAGGCCGAAGAGCGCGCTGCAGCCTATGTGGCCGAGCAGGAGCAGAAGAAGGCCGAGGAAAAGGCCGGGCGCCTGGAGGCCAAGGAGCAGGCCGTTGCCGAGGCACAAGCCCGAGCCGAGGCACAGGCCGAGGCCCGTGCCAAGGCCGAGGAAGAATCCAAGGCGCGTGCGGCCGAAGAGGCAGCGCGTGCCGTCGATCTGGACGAGCGCCGCCGCAAGGCCCTGGCCGAGGCCGAGGCCATTCGCGCCATGATGGCCGCGCCGAAGAAGGTGCTCGTGGCCAAGAAGCCCGAGGAGCCCAAGCCGGCGGCCAAGGCCGCCGATGCCAAGGACGCCAAGAAGGGCACGCTGCACAAGCCGGCCGCCGGGGCGGGTGCCCGTGCCGCTGCGCCGGCCGCGCCGGGCGCCGGCAAGGAAGTGAAGTCCGCCAAGCTGTCTTCCAGCTGGGCCAATGACGCGACCAAGAAGAAGGAAATCAAGACCCGCGGCGACAGCAGCGGCGGCGTGGGGCGCGGCAACTGGCGCTCCGGCCCCAAGGGCCGCCGCGGCAACGACCGCGACGAGCGCCAGCAGCAGCAGGCGCCGGCCGAGTTCCGCGCCATCGAGGTGCATGTGCCCGAGACCATCACCGTCGCCGAGTTGGCGCACAAGATGGCCATCAAGGCCTCCGAGGTGATCAAGGCGCTGATGAAGATGGGCCAGATGGTCACCATCAACCAGCCGCTGGACCAGGACACGGCCATGATCGTGGTCGAGGAAATGGGCCACAAGGCCGTGGTGGCGGCGCTGGACGACCCCGAAGCCTTCACCGCCGAGGAAGTCTCCGGCCAGCAGGCCGAGGCCCTGCCGCGCGCGCCGGTGGTCACCGTCATGGGCCACGTGGACCATGGCAAGACCTCGCTGCTGGACTACATCCGCCGCTCGCGTGTGGCGGTGGGCGAGGCCGGTGGCATCACGCAGCATATCGGCGCCTACCATGTCGAGACGCCGCGCGGCATCGTCACCTTCCTGGATACCCCCGGTCACGAGGCCTTCACGGCCATGCGTGCACGCGGTGCCCAGGCCACCGACATCGTCATCCTGGTCTGCGCGGCCGACGACGGCGTGATGCCGCAGACGCGCGAGGCCATCAAGCACGCCAAGGCGGCAGGGGTGCCCATCGTCGTCGCCATCACCAAGGCCGACAAGCACGAAGCCAACCCGGAGAAGGTCAAGCAGGAGCTGGTGGCCGAGGAAGTCGTGCCCGAAGAGTACGGCGGCGACTCTCCCTTCGTGGCCGTGTCCTCCAAGACCGGCATGGGCATCGACGACCTGTTGGAGCAGGTGCTGCTGCAGGCCGAGGTGCTGGAACTGAAGGCGCCGGTGGACGCCATGGCCAAGGGCCTGGTGATCGAAGGTCAGCTGGACAAGGGCCGCGGCCCCGTGGCCACGGTGCTGGTGCAGTCCGGCACGCTGAAGGTGGGCGATGTGGTGCTGGCGGGCCAGACCTTTGGCCGCGTGCGCGCCATGGTCGATGAAAACGGTCAGACCGCCAAGGAAGCCGGCCCCTCGATTCCGGTGGAAATCCAGGGCTTGTCCGAGGTGCCGCAGGCAGGCGACGAGTTCATGGTGATGGCCGACGAGCGCCGTGCGCGCGAGATCGCCACCTACCGCGCCGGCAAGTTCCGCCACACCAAGCTGGCCAAGCAGCAGGCGGCGAAGATGGAAAACGTGTTCGCCGAGATGCAGGCGGGCGAGGTGCAGCACCTGCCCATCATCATCAAGGCCGATGCCCAGGGCTCGCAGGAGGCGCTGGCCGCCTCGCTGCTCAAGCTCTCCACCGACGAGGTGCGCGTGCAGCTGGTGTATGCCGGCGTGGGCGGCATCAGCGAGTCGGACGTGAACCTGGCGATCGCCTCCAAGGCGCTGATCATCGGCTTCAACGTGCGTGCCGACGCGAATGCGCGCAAGCACGCCGAGGCGAGCGATGTGACCTTGCATTACTACAACATCATCTACGACGCCGTGGATGAGTTGAAGGCGGCGATGTCCGGCATGCTGGCGCCCGAGCAGCGCGAGGAAGCGCTGGGTACGGCCGAGATCCGCACCGTGTTCGTGGCGACCAAGATCGGCACCATTGCCGGCTCCTACATCACCTCGGGCCAGGTCACGCGCGGCTGCAGGTTCCGCCTGCTGCGCGAGAACGTGGTCATCTATACCGGCGAGGTCGAGGCCGTGCGCCGCTTCAAGGACGATGTCAAGGAAGTCAAGGAAGGCTTCGAATGCGGTATCAAACTGCGCAACTACACCGATATCAAAGAGGGCGACCAGCTCGAACTCTTTGAGATCAAGGAAATTGCGCGCACGCTTTGAAGCGGTTGAGCGTTGGGCGTTTGGCGTGGTTTTCACGCCCAACGCACAACGTTTAACGCACCACATGCCCTATGCCTAAACGAAGCACCAAACCCAACCGTGGCCACCAGGTCTCGGATCAGATCCAGCGCGACCTCGCGGAGCTGATCCGCGAGCTGAAGGACCCGCGCATCGGCATGGTCACGCTGCAGGCCGTCGAGGTCACGCCCGACTACGCGCATGCCAAGGTGTTCTTCAGCGTGCTGGTGGGCGATGCCGAGGCCACGCAGGAGGCGCTGAACCAGGCCGCGGGCTTTTTGCGCAACGGACTGTTCAAGCGCCTGCACATCCACACCGTGCCCACGCTGCACTTCCTGTTCGACCGCACGCCCGAGCGCGCGGCCGACATGAATGCGCTGATCGCGCGCGCCGTGGCCTCGCGTTCCAAGGACGACGACGGCAATGATTGAGCGCGCTCCCCGCATCCGGGTGCAGCGGCGCCCGGTGCACGGAGTGCTGCTGCTCGACAAACCCCTGGGCCTGTCCAGCAACAACGCCTTGCAAAAGGTGAAGTGGTTGCTGCGCGCCGAGAAGGCCGGCCACACCGGCACGCTCGACCCGCTGGCGACCGGCGTGCTGCCGCTGTGCTTTGGTGCGGCCACCAAGTTCAGCGCGCTGCAGCTGGATGCACCCAAGACCTACGAGGCAGTCGCCCTGTTGGGCATCACGACCAGCACCGGCGATGCCGAAGGCGAGGTGCTGCAGCGGCGCGATGTAGACCCTGGCCAGCTCACGCCCGAGCGCCTGGCGCAGGTGCAGGCGCAGTTCACCGGCGCCATACGCCAGGTGCCTCCCATGCACAGTGCGCTGAAGAAGGACGGCAAGGCGTTGTACGAATACGCACGTGCCGGCGTGGAGGTCGAGCGGGCGCCGCGCGATGTCACCATTCATGCATTAGAACTGGCTGTATCGCAGGTGGGTAAAGCGCAAACAGCTATAAAAATAATAGTAACCTGCAGCAAAGGCACCTACATCCGCACCCTGGGCGAGGACATAGGTCAGGCCCTGGGCTGCGGTGCGCACCTGACGTTTCTGCGCCGCATTGACACTGGCGGCCTGGGCGTGCAGCGCTGCGTGACGCTGGCCGCACTCGAGGCCATGACCGAGGACGAGCGCCTGGCCTGTGTGCAGAGCGTGGACACGCTGCTCGCGCAGCACGAAAGGGTCACGCTGGATGAGAGCGAGGCCGGGCGCTTTCTGTCCGGCCTGCGCCGGCGTGGCCCCTGGGCCGATGCGCCGGCCGTGGCCGTGTATGGCACGCGCCCCAGGGCGCTGCTGGGCGTGGCTCATGTCGCGCAGGGTGAGCTGATCCCGGACAGGCTGCTGAGCCCCCTGGAAATTCAACAGATATTGGAAAGCGCGCCGCGCGCATAGGACGCGGCATTTTGGAAAACAACGCTATGAGCAAACAAATCCGCAACATCGCCATCATCGCCCACGTCGACCATGGCAAGACCACCATGGTGGACCAGCTGCTGCGCCAGTCCGGCACCTTCGCCCAACACGAGAAAGTGGTGGACACGGTGATGGACAGCAACGCCATCGAGCGCGAGCGTGGCATCACCATCCTGGCCAAGAACTGCGCCGTGAGCTGGGAGGGCACGCACATCAACATCCTCGACACGCCCGGCCACGCCGACTTTGGCGGCGAGGTGGAGCGCGCGCTCTCAATGGTGGACGGCGTGGTACTGCTCATCGACGCGCAGGAAGGCCCCATGCCGCAGACGCGCTTCGTGACCAAGAAGGCGCTGGCGCTGGGCTTGAAGCCCATCGTCGTCGTGAACAAGGTGGACAAGCCCGGCGCGCGCCCCGACTACGTGGTGAACGCCGCCTTCGATCTGTTCGACAAGCTGGGCGCCACCGACGAGCAGCTCGACTTTCCCGTGGTCTATGCCTCGGGCATCAACGGCTGGAGCGCGCTGGAGCAGGGTAACCCCGGTGAACAGTGGGGCCCCGACATGTCGGCCCTGTTCAACACCGTGCTCAAGCATGTGCCCTCGATCAAGGGCGACCCGGCCGCACCGGTGCAGATGCAGGTCTCGGCGCTGGACTACTCCACCTTTGTCGGCCGTATCGGCGTGGGCCGCATCACCCAGGGCACGCTCAAGGCGGGCCAGGACGTGCTGGTCATGGCTGGCCCGGAGGGCAACAGCTACAAGGGCCGTATCAACCAGATCCATCAGTTCCAGGGTCTGGACCGCGTGCAGGTGACCGAGGCCGGTCCGTCCGAGATCGTGTTGATCAACGGCATCGAGAACGTCGGCATCGGCGAGACCATCACCGACGTGGCCGACCCGCAACCCCTGCCCATGCTCAAGATCGACGAGCCGACGCTGACCATGAACTTCTGCGTCAACACCAGCCCGCTGGCCGGCCGCGAAGGCAAGTTCGTCACCAGCCGCCAGATCTGGGACCGTCTGCAGAAAGAGTTGCGCTCCAACGTGGCGCTGCGCGTCAAGGAAACCGACGAGGACGGCATTTTTGAAGTCTCCGGCCGCGGCGAGCTGCACCTGACCATTCTCTTGGAAGAAATGCGCCGCGAGGGCTACGAGCTGGCTGTCTCCAAGCCGCGCGTGGTGTTCAAGGACATCGACGGCGAGCGCTGCGAGCCCATCGAGCTGGTGACCGCCGACATCGAAGAAGGCCACCAGGGCGGCGTGATGCAGGCGCTGGGCGAGCGCAAGGGCGAGCTGGTCAACATGGAGCCGGACGGCCGTGGCCGCGTGCGCCTGGAGTACCGCATCCCGGCGCGTGGCCTGATCGGCTTTACCAACGAATTCTTGAACCTGACGCGTGGCTCGGGCCTGATCAGCAATATTTTTGATAGCTACGAGCCGCACAAGGGCGAGATCGGCGGTCGCAAGAACGGCGTGCTGATCTCCATGGACGACGGTGAAATCTTCACCTACGCCCTGGGCAAGCTCGACGACCGCGGCCGCATGTTCGTCAAGGCCGGCGACCCGGTGTACGAGGGCATGCTGGTGGGCGTGCACAACCGCGACAACGACCTGGTGGTCAACGCCACCCGCACCAAGCAGCTGACCAACTTCCGCGTCAGCGGCAAGGAAGACGCGATCAAGATCACGCCACCGATCGACCTGACGCTGGAGTACGGCGTGGAGTTCATCGAGGACGACGAGCTGGTGGAGATCACGCCCAAGAGCATCCGCCTGCGCAAGCGCCACCTCAAGGAACACGAGCGCAAGCGCGCCAGCCGTGAAGGCGCCTGAGGCACATCCCGCCAACGCGCGCCCTGGCCTGACGCATGGCCGGGCCGTATGGCTGATGGCGCTGGCGGCGCTGATGTGGTCTATCGCCGGCGTGGTCACGCGCCACCTGGAGCAGGCGCGCAGCTTCGAGGTGACCTTCTGGCGCAGCTTCTTCATGCTGCTCTCGTTGCTCGTCATCCTGCCCTGGCTGAGCGGGCGCGACGTGTTTGCCAAGGTATGGCGCGGGCCGCGCGCGCTGTGGCTGTCGGGCCTGTGCTGGAGCGTGATGTTTGCCGCCTTCATGGTGGCCATCACGCTGATGCCGGTGGCCAATGTGCTGGTCACCATGGCGGTCGGGCCCATGCTCACGGCCCTGGTGGCGCGCGTTTTCATAGGCCATCGCATAGCACCGCGCACGGCGGCGGCCATCGTGGTGGCGGGCCTGGGCATCGTCTGGATGTATGGCGCCGAGGTGCGCTCCCTGTCGCCCGTGGGGCTGGCCGTGGCGTTGTGCATTCCCGTGGCGGCGGCCATCAACTGGACCGTGGTGCAGCATTCGCAGCGCCATGGCCAGGCGGTCGATCTGGTGCCGGCGGTGCTGATCGGCGCGGCGCTGTCGGCCGCGGCCACGCTACCCTGGGCCCTGCCGTTTCAGGCATCGGCGCGTGATCTGTCCCTGCTTGGGCTGCTGGGCCTGGTGCAGCTGGCCATCCCCTGCGTGCTGGTGGTGTACTGCGGGCGTGTGCTCAAGGCGCCGGAGATCGCGCTGCTGGGCCTGCTGGAAGTGATTTTTGGCATCGTGCTGGTCTGGGTGGGCGCCGGCGAGCGCCCGGCCCCGGCCGTGCTGATGGGCGGCACGCTGGTGATCGGCGCGCTGGTTTTCAATGAACTGCTGGGATGGAAGGAACAACCATGACCGAGACAACACATGAAGTGATTGCCGAGCTGCGCGGCCAGGTGGGCTGCATTACGCTCAACCGCCCCCGGGCGCTGAATGCCCTGTCGCTGGGCATGGTGCGCGAGCTGATGGCCGTGCTGCTGGACTGGCAGAAGAACGACCAGGTGCTGGCCGTGGCCATTCGCGGCAGCAACAAGGAAGGTGCCTTCGGCGCCTTCTGCGCCGGTGGCGACATCCGCTTTCTGCACCAGGCCGGCACCGTGGGCAACCCGCAGTTGGAGGACTTCTTCACCGAGGAATACGCCCTCAACCACCTGATCCACAACTTCGGCAAGCCCTACATCGCCTTCATGGATGGCATCGTCATGGGCGGCGGCATGGGCATCAGCCAGGGGGCCAGCCTGCGCGTCGTGACCGAGCGTACCAAGATGGCCATGCCCGAGACCATCATTGGCCTGTTCCCCGACGTGGGCGGCGGCTACTTCCTCTCGCGTTGCCCGGGCCGGGTGGGCGAGTGGCTGGCCTTGAGCGGCGAGACCATTGGCGCGGCCGACGCCATCGCCTTCAAGCTGGCCGACGGCTTCTTGCCCGCTGACCAGCAGGCCGG
>JAGPIX010000142.1 GCA_018054745.1 Alicycliphilus sp. | reverse complement strand
TCCAGGAATCGGCGCGCACGCTGGCCGACTGGAAGAGCGAGTACCGCGTCATCCTGCCCGGTGTCGGCGAGCGCTGGCTCAGCGGCCAGGCGCGGCCGCAGCGCCTGGAGGGCGGCGCCGTGCTCTGGCACGGCTACATCCACGATGTGACCGACATGAAGCGCCAGGCCCTGCAGCTGCAGGAGACCGAGCGCCTGCTGCAGCAGCTGATCAACGACATGCCCGTGGGCCTGTGCATGGTGGACGCGCAGCGCCGCATCTACTTTCGCAACCGGCGCTTTCTGGAGCATTTCGGCTATGCCGAGGCCGAGGTGCCCACGCTGCACGAATGGGCCTTGCTCGCCTACCCGGACGGCGACTATCGCCAGCAGGCGGCGCATGCCTGGGGCCAGGCCATGGCCGGCGCGCGCGCGCAAGGGGGGGTGATCGCGGCCCAGCCCTACCGCGTCACGGCGCGCGATGGCGCGCAGCATGTGATGGACATCGGCGGCCTGCTGTTTGGCGAGCATTTCCTGGCCACCTTCCAGGACCGCACCGAGCAGCAGGCGCAAAGCGAGCTGCTGCACCGGCTGGCCTATGTGGATGGCCTGACCGGCATCGCCAACCGGCGCCAGTTCGACCAGCAGCTCGAAGCCGAATGGCGCCGCTGCCGTCGCAGCGGCAAGCCGCTGGCCGTGCTGCTGCTGGACATTGACTACTTCAAGCAATACAACGACCTGTACGGCCACCAGCAGGGCGACGAATGCCTCAAGGCCGTGGCCACTGCGCTGCGCGGTCAGCTGGGGCGTTCGCATGACCTGGTGGCGCGCTACGGCGGCGAGGAATTCGTCTGCCTGCTGCCCGAGTGCGACGCCGCCGGCGCGCTGCACAAGGGGCAGGAGCTGTGCCATGCGGTACAGGCACTGGGCCTGGCGCATGCGCAATCGCGGGTGGCGGATGTGGTCACCATCAGCGTCGGTGTGGCCTGCCAGGTGCCCGACGGCGAGGGCAGCCCGGCGGCCCTGCTGCAGCAGGCCGACATGCAGCTCTACCAGGCCAAGGCGCAGGGGCGCAACCGCGCGCTGGGTGCGCACTGACTTTGATGTCGGCGCATGACGCCGGCGCCGGCCCGCTGCCTACAATGGCCTGCATCGTCTCCGTGGCAGGCCATAGCCACGCCCACAGCCCACGCCGAGGTGTTCTTGCAGCCCATCGCGCCGTCACATATGCAGCGTTTCCGCCGCGAATGGTGGTGGCTGGGTCTGGGCGCGCTGCTGGTGGGCGCGATGCTGGCGCTGGGCCTATGGCATGAGCGCCAGCAGACCGAGGCACGCGAGCGCCAGCACCTGGCGCAACAGGCGCGCATGCTGCACGACAACCTGGTGCCGCAGCTGGGCGCCATCAACCATGTGCTGGCCAGCCTGCAGGCCGATGTGCCGCGCTGGCGCCAGCGCCCCGGCGGCATGGCCGAGCTGAACCAGCGCCTGCAGCTGTTTTTTGCGGCCCTGCCGGGTGTGCGCAGCCTGAATGTGCTCGATGGGCAGGGGCGGGTACTGGCCTCCAGCCATGACGAGTTGCTGGGACAGGACTTTGGCCGGCGTGACTACTTTCAGATGGCGCGCACCGGCATGGCGCCCGAGACGCTGCTGGTGAGCCGGCCCTTCCAGGGCGCGCTGGGCGGCTGGGTGCTGGTGCTGGGGCGTACGCTGACGGCTGCGGACGGCAGCTTCGATGGCCTGCTGACGGCCTCGCTGAACCCCGAGTACCTGCATGTGGTGCTGCAGTCGGTGCGCTACGCCAGTGATCTGTTCACCTCGCTCACGCATGGCGACGGCCAGCGCCTGATGGCGCTGGGCGACGCCAATGAGCGCGCTGGCGACAACCTGGCCATGCCTGGCAGCCTGTTCATGCAGCATCTGCAGAGCCAGCGCAGCGACAACCTGCTGCGCGGCCCGCTGCGCCCCGGCGGTGCGGACTACCTGGTGGCCATGCGCAACCTGCAACCACCCGGGCTGCACATGGGCAAGCCGCTGGTCGTGGGCGTGGGGCGTACCACGCAGGCGATGTGGGCGCAGTGGCGCCAGCGGGCGCGTTTTCTGGCGCTGGTGTATCTGCTGTCTTGCGCAGCGCTGGCCGGCGGCCTGGCGGCTCTGCAGCGCCGGCAATGGCGGCTATGGCACACGCAGGAGCTGCTGGAGCGCCAGCAGGCCCTGCAGCGCCAGCAGGAGGACATGCTGCGCCGCCTGGCGGACAACCTGCCCGGGCTCTTGTACCAGTACCAGCTGGAGCCCGACGGCCGCAGCCATTTCCCCTACGCCAGTCCGGGCGTGACCGATGTTTTCGGCCATCCGCCCGAGTCCTTGCGCGCTGACGCCGGGCCCGCCCTGGCGCGCATCCACCCGGCGGATCGGGTCGCGGGCGAGGCGGCCATGCAGGAGTCGGCGCGCACGCTGGGCGTCTGGCAGGGCGAGTACCGCGTGACCCTGCCCGGCCGTGGCGAGCGCTGGCTCAGCGGCCAGGCGCGGCCGCAGCGGCTGCGCAGCGGCGCCGTGCTTTGGCATGGCTATGTGCATGACATCACCGAGGCCAAGCGCCAGGCCATGGAGCTGCAGGAGAAGGAGCGGCTGCTGCGCCACCTGATGGAGCAAATGCCCATCGGGCTGTGCATCGTCGATGAGTCCGGGCATTTCAGCTTTCGCAACCAGCGCTTTGCCGAGTACTTCGGCTATCCGGCGAGCGAGCCGCTGACGCTGCAGCGCTGGTGGCAGGAGGTCTACCCCGACGCCGACTACCGCGCCCGCGTGCTGGCGCTCTGGAACGAAGCCATGGACCATGCCGACGCACATGACGGCACCCTACCCGGCCATGAGTACCGCGTGACCACGCGCTACGGCACGCAGCGCATCATGGCCATTGGCGGCATAGCGATGGGCGGGCGCTTCATGGCCAGCTTCATCGACCTGACCGAGCAAAAGGCGCACAGCGACCTGCTGCGGCATCTGGCCTTTGTCGATGGCGTCACCGGCATTGCCAACCGCCGGCGCTTTGACGAGGCCTTGCAGCGTGAATGGCGCGACTGCCTGCGCAAGGGCAAGCCACTGGCGCTGCTGATGTTCGACATCGACCATTTCAAGGCCTATAACGACTTTTACGGCCACCAGCGCGGCGACGGCTGCATCAAGGCCGTGGCGGCGGTGCTGCGCGCCGGCCTGGGCCGCCCGCATGATCTGGCGGCGCGCTATGGCGGCGAGGAATTCGTCTGCCTGCTGCCCGACTGCGGGCCACAGGACGCCCGCGCCAAGGCGCAGGAGCTGTGCCAGGCCGTGCGCAGCCTGGGCCTCGCGCACAGTGCCTCGCCCGTAGCGCCGGTGGTCACGCTGAGTGCCGGCGTGGCCTGCCTGGTGCCCGACGAGCGCAACAGCCCCGAGGCGCTGCTGGCGCTGGCCGACGCCAACCTCTACCGCGCCAAGTCTGCCGGGCGCGACCGTGTCGATCAGGGTGTTGAAACACTACAATTACAATAGCTGTTTGCGCTTTATTGACGGGCGTTATAGGTTGATTTAATGCTTGAAAACATGCATGCCGAAGCGGCTACGCAGCTGCGCAGCGCCAACCCGGACGACTGGCCCGTGGCGCCGGGCTGGCAGGCCCTGACGGCGGGCTTTTTTGCCAGCGCCGAAGGCCGCTCGCTGCTGGACTTTCTGCGCCAGCGGCTGCAGGCCGGGGCGGTGCTGTTTCCGCCCGAGCCGCTGCGCGCGCTGGCGCTCACGCCGCCCGAGGCCGTGCGCGTGCTCATCCTGGGGCAAGACCCCTACCACGGCCGCGGCCAGGCCGAGGGGCTGGCGTTCTCGGTCGCGCCCGGCGTGCGCCTGCCGCCCTCGCTGCAAAACATCTTCAAGGAAATGCGACGCGACCTGGGCACGCCCTTCCCGCCCTTCCCCGACCCCGGCGGCAGCCTGGTGCAATGGGCCACGAACGGCGTGCTGCTGCTCAACACCTGCCTGACGGTGGAGGAGGGCCAGGCCGCCAGCCATTCCGGCCGCGGCTGGGAGCGCCTGACCGACGCCGTGATCCGCCATGTGGCCGAAGGCGCGCGGCCGGTGGTCTTCATGCTCTGGGGCAACCATGCGCAAACCAAGCGTGCGCTGATTCCCGCCGATCGCGGGCATCTGGTGCTCACCTCCAACCACCCCTCGCCGCTGTCGGCGCTGCGCCCGCCCGCGCCCTTTATCGGCAACGGCCATTTCGGCCAGGCGCGCGCGTTTCGCGAACGGCAAGGGGCTTGACGCAAACCCGCACCATGCACAACGCACAGACCCTCGACTGGACCCTGCCCTATGCCTCGCAGCGCAGCGCGGTGCTGGGGCGCAACGTGGTCGCCACCTCGCAGCCGCTGGCGGCCCAGGCCGGCCTGGCCATGCTGCAGGCCGGCGGCAACGCGGTGGACGCAGCCATTGCCGCTGCCATGGCGCTGACAGTGGTCGAGCCCTCGGGCTGCGGCATCGGCAGCGACGGTTTCGCCATCTGCTGGGACGGCAGGCAGCTGCACGGCCTGAATGCCTCGGGCCGCTCGTCCGCAGCCTGGACGCCGGAATACTTTGCGCGCCTGGGCGGCATTCCCGAGAAGGGCTGGAACGCCGTCACCGTGCCCGGCGCCGTATCCGCCTGGGTGGCGCTGTCCAAACGCCTGGGCCGGCTGCCGTTTGCCCGGCTGGCCCAGCCGGCCATCGATTACGCGCGCCATGGCTTTCCGGTCTCGCCGACGATTGCGCGCCTGTGGGAACTCGGCGCCGCCAAGTTGGGCGACCAGCCCGGCTTTGCCGAATGCTTCCTGCCCGCCGGCCGGCCGCTGCGCGCCGGCGAGATCTTCCGCAGCGAGGCCCATGCACGCACGCTGGAGCTGATCGCCGCGACCGAGGGCGAGGCCTTCTACCGCGGCGAGCTGGCCGAGAAGATGGCCGCGCACGCCCAGGCCCATGGCGGCGCGATGACCGTCGAAGACCTGGCCGCGCACCAGCCCGATTGGGTGGGCACGGTGAGCCAGCGCTTTGGCGATTCGGTGATCCACGAGATTCCGCCGAATGGCCAGGGCATCGCCGCGCTGATGGCGCTGGGCATGCTCGATGAACATGGCGTGGGCGCCCACCCGGTGGACGATGTACGGACGGTGCACGCCAGCATCGAGGCCATGAAACTGGCCCTGGCCGACCTGCACCAGTACAACGCCGACATGGATCACATGCAGGTCGCGCCAGCCGAGCTGCTGCATGCCGACTACCTGCGCCAGCGCGCCGCGCTGATCGACCCGGCGCGCGCCGGCGCCCCGAGCTATGGCGCGCCGCGCCCCGGCGGCACGGTGTACCTGGCGGCGGCCGACGCCTCCGGCATGATGGTCTCGTTCATCCAGTCCAACTACATGGGTTTTGGCTCGGGCGTGGTGGTGCCGGGCACGGGCATCAGCCTGCAAAACCGCGGTCATGGTTTCAACCTGGTGCCGGGCCATGCCAACCAGGTGGGGCCGGGCAAGCGGCCCTCGCACACCATCATCCCGGCCTTTGCCATGCACGCCGACGGCAGGCCGCAAATGGCCTTTGGCGTCATGGGCGGGCCCATGCAGAGCCAGGGCCATGTGCAGATGGCGCTGCGCGTGCTGCGCTATGGCCAGAACCCCCAGGCCGCCGCCGACGCGCCGCGCTGGCGCGTGACCGGGGGCAAGGGCGTGGCCGTGGAGCCGCATTTCGACGCCGCCGTGGTGGCCGGGCTGCGCGCGCTGGGCCATGAGGTGACGGTCGAGGCGGGCAACGGCGTGTTCGCCTTCGGCGGCGCGCAGCTGGTGCTGCGCCAGGGCGATGTCTACATCGCCGGCTCGGATTCGCGCAAGGATGGTTGCGCGGTGGCGTTCTGAGCAAAAACGGGCTCAATCGCTTACCAATCAAGCGCAAGCAGCTATCGTTTTTGCGTGATTGTGCACTCCTATTTTTTATAGCGTGTCACGCAATACCAGCACCGCTTTGTGGCTGTTTCTCCCTCTCCCGTGCGCGCGGGAGAGGGCGGGGGTGAGGGCGCCAAGAAGGGGTGCGGCGCTTCATCACCCCCTCACCCCGACCCTCTCCCCCAAGGGGGCGAGGGAGTTAAAAACCGGCGCCAGATAAGCGTTGCGTGCTATCGGAAACAAGCCGAAAGGGGGGTGGGCCAGGGCGGTGCATCCGAGGCTCGTTTCCAACCTGTGTTCTTGAGGCTCAACGCGCACCGGTGCGCTCCGGCTCCGGCGGGGGCAGCCACAGCTCCAGCGTGCCCGGCTGGCCCTTGAGGCCAGTGGGCAGGCCGGTGACCCAGACCTTTTGCCGGCTGGCCGGCGACCAGCGCGGCTGCACCAGCTGCGCCAGGGCCTGGGCGCAGG
>JAGPIX010000043.1 GCA_018054745.1 Alicycliphilus sp. | reverse complement strand
CACGGCCAGCGGCGCGCAGCTGTTCACGCTGAAAAACGGCATGCAGCTCATCGTGCAGCCGGACCGGCGCGCGCCCACGGCGATGCACATGGTGTGGCTGCGCGTGGGCTCCATGGACGAGGTCGATGGCCGCTCGGGCGTGGCCCATGTGCTCGAGCACATGATGTTCAAGGGCACGAAGAAGCTGGCGCCCGGCGAGTTCTCGCGCCGTGTCGCGGCTCTGGGCGGCCAGGAGAACGCCTTCACCAGCCGCGACTACACCGGCTACTACCAGCAGATTCCGGCCAATCGGCTGGCCGACGTGATGCGGCTGGAGTCCGACCGCTTTGCCCATAACCAGTGGCCGGACGCCGAGTTCACCAAGGAGCTGGCGGTGGTCAAGGAGGAGCGCCGCATGCGCACCGAGGATCAGCCGCGCGCCGCGCTGATCGAGCAGCTGTACGCCGCCACCTTCATCGCCTCGCCCTACCGCCGCCCGGTGGTGGGCTGGATGAGCGACCTGGACTCTCTGACCGCCAACGACGCGCGCCAGTTCTACCGCCAGTGGTACGCGCCGGGCAATGCCGCCGTGGTGGTCGCGGGCGACGTGGACCCGCAGCAGGTGCTGGCGCTGGCGCAAAAGACCTATGGCGCCATTCCCGCGCGCGCGCTGCCGGCGCGCAAGCCCCGCACCGAGCCCGAGCAAAAGGGCCTGCGCCGCATCGACTTCAAGGCGCCGGCCGAGCAGGCCTATGTGGCCCTGGCCTTCCATGTGCCGGGCGTGGAGCGCATCGAGGACATGCAGGACGGCGACCGCGACGGCCTGGCCCTGATGGTGCTGTCGGCCGTGCTCAGCGGCTATGACGGCGCGCGCCTGGAGCGGGCGCTGACGCAAGGCGCCGAGCGCGTGGCCGACAGCGCTGACAGCCATGCCTCGGTGTTCGGCCGCGGGCCGGCGCTGTTCATGCTGACCGGCGTGCCGGCGGCCGGCAAGACGGCAGCCCAAGTCGAGACAGCGCTGCGTGCGCAGCTCGAGCGCGTGGCACGCGAAGGCGTGAGCGAGGCCGAGCTCTCGCGCGTGAAGACGCAGTGGGCGGCCTCCACCATCTACGCGCGCGACTCGCTCTACAGCCAGGCCAGCGATCTGGGCAGCAACTGGGTGCAGGGCCTGCCGCTGGACGCCGACGAACGCCTTTTGAGGCTGCTGCGTGCCGTCACGCCCGAGCAGGTGCAGGCCGTCGCCGCGCGCTACTTTGGCGACGACCAGCTCACCGTGGCCACGCTCTTGCCCCAGCCGCTGGCGGCAGGCGCCAAGCGCGCCGCACCCAAGCCCGCCGATGGCACACGCATGCACTGACCGGGGCGGCGAATCATGAATATTTCTATGAAAAAGATAGCTGCTCGCGCTTTACTGGTAAGCGCTGGAGCCTTGTTTTGCTTGCAAAACGCCTGGGCGCTGCTGCCGATACAGCACTGGACGGACGCCAGCGGCGCGCGCGTCTGGCTGGTGCACAGCCCGGCCATTCCCATGGTCGATGTGCAGATCGACTTTGATGCCGGCTCGCGCCGCGACCCCGCGCCCCAGGCCGGCCTGGCCGCCGCCGCCGCGCTGATGAGCGCCAAGGGCGTGGCGGCCGGCGCGGCCAACGAGGCCGCCATGGACGAAAACGACCTGGGCGAGGCCTGGGCCGATCTGGGCGCGAGCTTTGGCGCCCAGGCCGGGCGCGACAGCTTCCAGTACGCGCTGCGCTCGCTCACCGAGCCCGACCTGCTGGAGCGCGCCGCCCAGCTGGCCGCGCGCCAGATCGCCCAGCCCAGCTTTCCGCCCGCCGTGTGGGCCAGCGAGCGCGCGCGCTGGAGCGCGGCCATCAAGGAGTCCTACACCCGCCCCGGCCCGGTGGCGGCCAAGGCCTTTGGCAGCGCCATTTATGGCGACCACCCCTATGGCCAGAAGCCCAGCGAAGAGACATTGGCGCGCATTGAAGTGCCAGACCTGCAGGCCTTCCATGAGCGCAACGTGGCCGCCTGCCGCGCGCGCGTGAGCATCGTCGGCGCGCTCGACCGCGTCCAGGCCCAGGCCCTGGTGCAGCGGCTGCTGGCGCGCCTACCCGCGCGCGGCGCTGCCGACTGCGCGCCGCTGCCCGCCGTGCCCGATGCCCAGCCGCTGCAAAAGGCCGTGCGCGAGGACATCCCCTTCGCCGCCGCCCAGGCCCAGGTGCTGATCGGCCAGCTGGGCATTGCGCGGCGCGACCCGGACTTTCTGGCCCTGCTGGTGGGCAACCATATCCTGGGCGGCGGGGGTTTTACCTCGCGCCTGACCCAGGAGGTGCGCGAAAAGCGCGGCCTGTCCTACAGCGTATACAGCGACTTCTCGCCGGGGCTGAACCGGGGCGGCTTCGTCATCGGCCTGCAGACGCGCCCGGACCAGGCGGCCGAAGCCGTGCAGGTGGCGCATGACACGCTGGCGCGCTACGTGGCCGACGGCCCCACCGAGGCCGAGCTGCGCGCCGCCAAGGACAACCTGATAGGCGGCTTTGCGCTGCGCATAGACAGCAACCGCAAGCTGCTGGCCAACGTGGCCAATATCGCCTGGAACGACCTGCCGCTGGACTATCTGGAGCATTGGACGGCGCGCGTCAACGCCCTCAGCCTGGCCGAGGTGCGCGCCGCCATGCAGCGCCACCTGCAGCCCGCGCGCATGGCCACGGTGATCGTCGGGGGCCAGCCTTGAGCGGCCCGGCCAGGCGCGCCAAGCCCGGGCCAAAGCCCGCGCCCAAGCCGGCAGCCGCGCGCGGTGCGGGCGAGGTGCGCATCATCGGCGGCCAATGGAAGCGCACGCGCCTGCCCGTGGCCGAGCGCCCCGGCCTGCGTCCCACGCCGGACCGCGTGCGCGAGACCCTGTTCAACTGGCTGGGCCAGGACCTGACCGGCTGGCGCTGCCTGGACGCCTTTGCCGGCACCGGCGCCCTGGGCTTTGAATGCGCCTCGCGCGGCGCGGCCAGTGTGTTGCTGGTGGAGGGTGACGCGGGACTTGTCCGGCAACTGGAGCTGCTGCGCCAACGCCTGCAGGCCACGGCCGTGCGCGTGCAGCGCGACGACGGCGTGGCCGCGCTGCGCCAGTGCGCGCCGGCCAGCATGCAGCTGCTGCTGATCGACCCGCCGTTCGACGGCGCGCTGTTTGCCCCGGCGCTGCAGGCCGCAGCCCAGGCCGTGGCGCCCGACGGCTTCATTTACCTGGAGGCGCCCAGCGCCTGGACGGATGCCGAGCTGAACCCCCTGGGCCTGGTGCTGCACCGCCACCTGAAGGCCGGCGCCGTGCATGCGCACCTGCTGCATCGGCAGTGAATGCTATTAATAAATGAGCTGTTGGCGCTTGCGTATAAAGCGCCAGAGACCGATTTGGCTTGTTAATTCTGCCCGCTTCGCGGCGCTGCATAATCCGCCCCATCGGGGCCCGCACCGGGCGCCAGTCACTGCAAGGAAGCCCACGCCATGGCGCAGATCACCGCCGTCTATCCCGGAACCTTCGACCCCATCACCCTGGGCCATGAAGACCTGCTGCGGCGCGCGGCGCGGATGTTCGACCGCGTCATCGTGGCCGTGGCCATTGCCCACCATAAAAAAACCATGTTCAGCCTGGACGAGCGCATGGACATGGCGCGCGAGGCGCTGGCCGACTGCCCGCAGGTGCAGGTCGAGCCCTTCGAGGGCCTGGTGACCGAATTCACCGCCGCGCGCGGCGGCACGGCCATGGTGCGCGGCCTGCGCTCGGGCACCGACTTCGACTACGAGTTCCAGCTCGCCGGCATGAACCGCGCCCTGGTGCCGCAGATCGAGACGGTGTTCCTCACCCCCGCCAGCCAGTACCAGTTCATCAGCAGCACCCTGGTGCGCGAGATCGCCCAGCTGGGCGGCGACGTGGCGCAGTTTGTCTCGCCCGCCGTGCTGCGGCGCCTGCAGGCCCGGGTGGCCAAGGCATAAAAAAGCGCCACCTGTAATCGGTGCATAGGGTTCTCACCGCGTGTCGTGTGATACGCACCCTATGAAACCGGCGCAACCCAAGCCAGAGCCACCGCGCAAGGGCCGCCCCGCCGCGCTGGTGGCGTCCCCCTTCCCGCAGCGCGCAGCGATGCGAGAGAAGGGGGAAGCGGCGCAGCCGCTCAGGGGGTTGTTTACATCAAGGCCGCACGACGATGCTGTTGCGCACGTCGCGCACATGCTTGGTGTTGCGCGCGATGGACTCGGCGCGGTCCTTCTCGGCTTGCGACTTGGCGAAGCCCGACAGCTGGACGGTGCCGTTGAGCGTCTCGACGCTGATGGCGGCGGCTGAAACGCCCTTGTCCTCGGCCATCTTGGCCTTCACGGCCGTGGTGATGGCGGCGTCGTCCACATAGGAGCCCACCGTCTGCTGGTCCCGGGCCACTGAGCAGCCGGTGGAGACGATGGTGGCACCCGTCAGCAGGGCGAAGGCGATGGCGCTGGCGTATTTCATGTTGTGTCCTTTCGGGTTATGGAGTGATGACTCGGGTGCTTGGAGGAATCCCTCGCGGCCTGTTGCACCCTCCTGGCCGCGTGGGGTTGTGATCTGCCCGATCGGCTGGCGCCTGTTGCGCCGTGATGGCGGGCCCGTTCAGTGCCGCTCGCCGCTGCGGCGCGCCAGCATGACGGCGGTGGCGAAGGCCGCGCCAGCGGCAGCGGCGATCAGCAGCGAGGTGCCGGGCTTCTCGGACACGTAGCGGGTGGTGGTGTCGGCCGCCTGCCGGAGCTGGCGGCGGGCCCGGTCGCTCGTGTTGGCGCAGTAGGCGATGCCGCGGCTGGCGAGGTCCTGGGCCTTGGCCGCGATGTCGTCTATCCGCGGGTCCATGTCCTGGCGCAGGTGGTGTATGCGGCTGTCGGCCTTGTCCAGCGAGTGGTTGGCCATGTCGCGTGCGGACTGCACGGTATCGCTGGCGCCGTCGAGGATGTCGTCTGCGGCCTGGTGCGCCGTCTCCAATGCTTTCTTGGTCGTGGTCTGAACTGTCACGAATGCGTCCTTTCAGGGAAGATGCGAGGCACAGGCGTCTGCCTGCGAGCGATGCGGGTTCGGTCCTAGTTCTTCTTCAGCAGGCCGATGATGAAGCTCACCACGGCCATGATCACGAAGACGAAGAACAGGACCTTGGCGATGCCCACGGCGCCTGCGGCGATGCCGCCGAAGCCGAAGACTGCGGCCACCAGGGCGATGACCAGGAATACCACTGCGTAGTGCAACATGAGCAACTCCTTTTGTGCACGGGCGCATGGCGCCGCGCGGTTTGTGCATGCGCCGGAGCGCATACCTGAACTCTAAGTGTGGGAGTCGCCGCGCGGGGGCAGGTGGCGGGCGTGCGCTGGTGTAGGACGCCGCCGAACCGGCTCAGGCGATCCGGTGGGGCAGCACGGCGCTGACCAGGGTGCCCTCGCCGGGGGTGGAGCTCACGGTGAGACTCCCGCCCGCGGCCTCGACCCGGTGGCGCATGCCCAGCAGGCCATGGGCGTCGGCGCGGATGCGCGTGGTGTCGAAGCCCGCGCCGTCGTCGCGTACCTGCACCGAGACGTGGTTGGTGTGGTTGTGCACGCACACCAGCACCTTGCGGGCGTTGGCGTACTTGCCGATATTGGTGAGCGACTCCTGCACCAGGCGGTAGACGGTGAGCTGCGCCGTGTCGGACAGGTGAGCCTCCTCCAGGCTGATCTCCACCTGCACGTTGCTGCTCTGGGCGAAGTCGCGCGTCAGGATTTCCAGCGAGGCCGTCAGGCCCAGGTTGGACAGCGAGGACGGGCGCAGGTTCTCGATGATGCGGCGCTTGAGGGCGATGCCGTTGTTGAGCGTTTCCGTGAGGTGCTGGATGCGCTCGGCATGCTCGGGCACCTGCATGTCGATCCTGGACTTGAGCCGGGCCACGTCCAGCTTGGCGGCCGTGAGCAGCGCGCCGAGCTCGTCGTGCAGTTCGCGCGCGAGGTGCGCGCGTTCGTCCTCGCGCACCTGCTGCAGGTGGTTGGCCAGTGCCGACAGCGAGGCCGTGCGCTCGCGCACCAGCTGCTCCAGGCGGTCGCGCTCGTGCGCCAGCACCTCTTGTTCGCGCTCGTTGGCCTCCTGCAGCGCATTGGTCTGGCGCAGGTACATGTAGAAGGCCAGCAGGCCAATCACGGCCACGGTGGCGATGCCGATGCGCGAGAGCATCAGGGAGTGCAGGATTTCCTGCGTGCTGCCCTGCGCCTGTTGCGCGCTGCGCTCGACCAGGCGGGCGGCAATGGCGCGTATGGCGTCCATGTTGTCCTTGCCCACGTCGGTGGACAGAACGAACTTCCAGGCGTCGTCGTTGTTCTGGCGCCGCAGGTTCAGGGTCAGGTCCAGCTCGGACAGCTTGCGCGCGATCTGCTGCGACAGCTGCGCGAAGTCGGCCTGGTCCTGCGGCAGCCGCTGGTAGGTCTGGCGCAGCTCGTCGAGGTTGGAGTTGATCGTGGCCACGGCCTCGTTGTAGGGCTGCAGGTAGCGGTCGTCTCCGGTCAGGAGGTAGCCGCGCAGGCCGGTCTCGGCGTTCAGCATGTTCTGCAGCAGCCGGTCCAGCGCGGTGCGTGTGGCGTGCGAGCGGGCCAAGTCCCCGACGGCATCGTGCGAGCGCATGTACCCGGTCTCGTTGATGCCGACCAGCAGGACCACCGCCAGCAGGGCTGCCGGCAGGCTGATGGCCATCTTGCGCAAGCGGGACCAGATCATGTTCGAGCTTCTCCAGGGTGGTGGTGGGCCGAATTGCATATCATCACCCTGTAACGTTACTGAGGTGTCATGGTTGGCACCGCGTCCGGCAATCCTGAAAGAGGGTTAGATGATCAAGATCGGCATTGTGGATGACCACGCGATAGTGCGTTCCGGTCTGCGGCAGTTTTTCTCCGAGCACGTGGACCTGCGCGTGGTGGGCGAGGCCGCGAATGGCCGCGAGGCCATCGACCTGGTGCGCGCGCAGGAGATCGACGTGCTGGTGATGGACCTGTCCATGCCCGGGCAAAGCGGCCTGGATGCGCTGGCCATGCTGCGCGCCAAGGCGCCGGACATGGGCATCCTGATCCTGAGCGGCTACCCGGAGGAGCATTACGCCATCAACTTGATCCGCCAGGGCGCGAGCGGCTACCTCAACAAGGAATGCGACCCCAAGGAGATCGTCGAGGCCATCCGTGCCATTGCCCTGGGGCGCCGTTATTTGACGCCGGCCGTGGCCGAGCTGCTGGCGCAGCAGCTCAACCGCAAGGGCGACGCGCCGCCGCACGAGCAGCTGTCAGAGCGCGAGTTCCAGGTGTTCCTCAAGCTCGCCCGGGGCGAGACGGCCGGGGACATCGCCAAGTCCCTGTCGCTCAGCGTCAAGACCGTGAGCACCTACCGCACGCGGCTCATGGAGAAGATGGGGCTGTCGTCCAACAGCGACCTCACCTATTACGCGCTCAAGAACAGGCTGATCGATTGACCGGTGCCCCGGCGGCGGCCGCGCGCTGCGTGCCATGCACGATGCAGTAGTCCACCAGCGCATCGATCTCGTTGGACTTGTCGAACACGGCGTCCACGCCGAGCTGCGCGCAGCGCATGCGCACGTCGGGCGTGGCGTAGTTGCTGAGCACCACCATCTTCTGCTCGCTTGCGCGGTCGCGGCATGCGGCCAGCACGCCCAGGCCGCTGCCCTGGCGCAGAAACAGGTCGACGATGGCCAGGTCCCACTGCGCGGCGTGCGCGGTGAGCCACGCCTTGCCCTCATCCTCGGTCTCGGCGCAGCCTATGGCCTGCACCTCGGCCAGCTCCTCCAGCGTGCCAATCAGGTTCTCGCGGATGGTGGCGTTGTCTTCGACGATGTAGGTGCGCAGTTTCACGGGGTTTTCCTGCCTGGCGCAGGAGCGAATAGGCCAGGGCGCTACTGTAGAAGCACTCGGGCTGCGTGCTTGCCGGCAGTTGCGGGCAGTGGCCGTAGGTGCGTTCCTACCTGTGCGCTGGTGTCGCGCAGACGGGGCAATCCGGGTCGCGCTGGGTGCGCATCTCGGTCCATTGCATGTCGCGCCCGTCCAGCATCAGCAGACGCCCGGCCAGCGAGCTGCCGACGCCAGTGATGAGCTTCAGGGCCTCGGCCGCCTGCATGCTGCCAATGATGCCGACCATGGGGGCGAACACGCCCATGGTGGAGCAGGCCACCTCTTCGAATTGGGCGTCGGGCGGGAACAGGCAGGCGTAGCAGGGCTGGTCCGCGCCGCGCGGGTCGTAGACCGAGATCTGGCCGTCAAAGCGGATGGCAGCGCCCGCCACCAGCGGCCGGCGCTGGCGCACGCAGGCGGCGTTGATGGCCTGGCGTGTGCGGTAGTTGTCGCTGCAGTCCAGCACCACGTCGGCCTGGGCGACAAGCGCGAAAAGCGCCGCGGCGTCCACGCGCTGGCGCACCCTATCCATCTGCACCAGCGGGTTGATGGCGTGCACCGCCTGGGCGATGGAGTCCACCTTGGGGCTGCCCACGCGATCCGTGGTGTGGGCGATCTGGCGCTGCAGGTTGGTCAGATCGACCACGTCATCGTCCACCAGCGTGAGGCGCCCCACACCGGCCGAGCCCAGGAACAGCGCCGCCGGTGAGCCCAGACCGCCGGCGCCCACGATCAGCACATGCGCGGCCAGGATGCGTTCCTGCCCCTCGATGCCGATCTCGTCGAGCAGGATATGGCGCGAGTAGCGCAGGAGTTGGTCGTCGTTCATGGCGTGGCGGGCGTGAAAAAGGCCGGGCTGGCCCGGCCTTTGGGGTAGGGCAGAGGGCCCTTATTCGTCCTTCTTTTCTTCCTTGCGCTCGGTCAGCGTCTTGCTGGCCACCACGGTGTGGCCCTTCAGGCGGTTCAGCGCCTGGGTGAGCTGGAAGTCCTTGTCTGAGCCGAACTCGGGCAGTCGGCGCTCGGCGACCGGCTTCTTGGCCTCTTCCTCCAGGCGCTTGCGGGCCTCCTCGCGGGCCTTTTCGCGTGCGGCGTCCTTGACCTCCTCGCCCTGGCCGCTGGTCAGGTGCTTTTCCAGGTCGGCCTCGCGCATGCGCAGCGATGCGTAGATATCACCCTCGGCCGTCTCGTCGAGCATCACGTCGGGCACGATGCCCTTGGCCTGGATGGACTTGCCGCTGGGCGTGTAGTAGCGCGCCGTGGTCAGCTTGATGCCGGTGTCCGGGCCCAGTGGGCGCACGGTCTGCACCGAGCCCTTGCCAAAGGTCTGGCTGCCCATGATGGTGGCGCGCTTGTGGTCCTGCAGCGCGCCGGCGACGATCTCGCTGGCCGAGGCCGAGCCCTCGTTGACCAGCACCACCAGGGGCACGTTTTTGAGGGCCGCGGGCAGGCGCTTGAGCGGGTCGCCGCTGCCGCGGCGCTGGTAGAACTCGGGCGAGGCCTTGAAGGTGGCCTTGCTCTCGGCCAGCTGGCCGTTGGTGGAGACCACGGTGACGTTCTCGGGCAGGAAGGCGGCGGATACGGCCACGGCCGCGTCCAGCAGACCGCCCGGGTCGTTGCGCAGGTCGAGCACCAGGCCCTTCAGGCGCGGCTCCTGCTTGTAGATCTCTTCGAGCTTGCGCACAAAGTCGTCCACCGTGCGCTCCTGGAACTGCGACAGGCGGATCCACGCATAGCCGGGCTCTATCACCTTGGCCTTGACCGACTGGGTCTTGATCTCCTCGCGCGTGATGGTCACGGGGAAGCTGCGGCTTTCGTCCTTGCGCAGAATGGTCAGCGTGACCTTGGTGTTGGGCTCGCCGCGCATGCGCTTGACGGCCTCGTTGAGGGTCAGGCCCTTGACGGCCGTGTCGTCAATCTTCGTGATCAGGTCGTTGGTCTTCAGCCCGGCGCGGTCGGCGGGCGAACCCTCGATGGGTGAGACGATCTTGATCAGCCCGTCTTCCTGCGTGATTTCTATGCCCACGCCGACGAAGCGGCCGGTCGTGCCCTCGCGAAATTCCTTGAAGGATTTCTTGTCAAAGTATTGCGAGTGCGGATCCAGGCTGGAGACCATGCCGCCAATGGCGTCGGTGATGAGCTTTTTGTCATCGACCGGCTCCACATAGTCGGTCTTGATCAGGCCGAACACCGCCGACAGCTGCTGTATCTCTTCCAGTGGCAGCGGCGTCATGGCGCCGCGCGCCACGGTCTGCAGCGACACCGTGGTCAGTGCGCCAGCCACGATGCCGACCGATACCCATCCCGCAATTTTCAGTTTGTGGCCCATATGCACCTCTACCGCGTCTCTAGCGATTCAATATACACCTTGGAAGGGTGCAAGCCCGGGCAGTTCCCTGGCCAGGCATGTTTTTTGCCCTGTCGGATTCAGGCCTTGCCTTGCGCGGCCACCGCGGCTGCGGCCTTGGCCGCGGCCTCGGCGTCGCCCAGGTAGTAATGGCGCAGGGGCTTCAGGTCGGCGTCCAGCTCATACACCAGAGGGATGCCGTTGGGGATGTTCAGGCCCACGATGTCGGCGTCGGAGATGTTGTCCAGGTACTTCACCAGCGCGCGTATCGAGTTGCCATGGGCGGCGATCACCACGCGCTTGCCCGAGCGGATGGTCGGGGCGACGGTGTCGTTCCAGAATGGCAGCACGCGTTCCACCGTGTCCTTCAGGCATTCGGTCAGCGGCACCTGCTCGGGGGCCAGGCCGGCGTAGCGCAGGTCGCCGCGCTCGCAGCGCGGGTCGCTGGCTTCCAGGGCCGGCGGCGGGGTGTCGTAGCTGCGGCGCCAGACCAGCACCTGCTCGTCGCCGTACTGTTTGGCCGTCTCCGCCTTGTTCAGGCCCTGCAGCGCGCCATAGTGGCGCTCGTTCAGGCGCCAGCTGTGCTGCACCGGCAGCCAGGTGCGGTCCATCTCGTCCAGGCAATGCCACAGCGTGCGCGTGGCGCGTTTCAGGACGCTGGTGTAGGCCAGGTCAAACTCGTAGCCCTCGGCCTTGAGCAGGCGGCCGGAGTTCTTGGCCTGCTCGATGCCGGTGGTGGTCAGATCCACGTCGGTCCAGCCGGTGAAGCGGTTTTCGAGATTCCACGTGGATTCGCCGTGGCGAATCAGAACGAGTTTGTGCATGGTGTCCCTGGGTCGTGCAAGTCAAAACCCGGTATTTTAGAATGAGCGGTTTTTTTCGCCCTAAGGACCCTCGTGAACTTCATCCTCGACAACTGGTATTTGATCGTCCTCGCGCTGGCTTCGGGCGCCATGCTGCTGCTGCCTGCTGTCAAGGGCGCGGCCGGGGGCCTGAGCGCGGCGCAGGCCGTGCAGCTCATCAACCGCGAGAAGGCGGTGGTCATCGACGTGTGCGAACCCGCCGAGTTCGCCGCCGGCCATGTGGGCGGCGCCAAGAACATTCCGTTGGCGCAACTGCAGGAGCGTCTGCCGCAGGTGGCCAAGAACAAGGCCGTGCCGGTGATCATGGTCTGCGCCAAGGGCGGCCGGGCGGCGCGCGCCGTGGGCATTGCCAAGGGTCTGGGCTACGACAAGGCGCAGACCCTGGCCGGTGGCCTGGCCGCCTGGCGCGAAGCCAGCATGCCGGTCGAGAAGGCCTGATCTGGTTTTATCTGCATTCATATTTCTGCATTTTTCTGAAAGATTGCCCTGTCATGCAAGCCGTGAAGATGTACACCACCGCCGTCTGCCCCTACTGCACCCGTGCCAAGCAGCTGCTCAAGGCGCGCGGCGTGGAGCAGATCGAGGAGGTGCGCATAGACACCGACCCGGCGGCGCGCCAGCAGATGATGGACATCACCGGCCGGCGCACCGTGCCGCAGATCTTCATTGGTGACACCCATGTGGGCGGCTTTGACGACCTGGCCGCGCTCGACCAGCGCGGCGGCCTGATGCCCCTGCTGGGCGCATGACCCCCTGATCGAGGTTGCATAATGCAGCCCCAAGTGCCCGCTGCGGGAGCGTCTCCCGGGCGGGCTTTGTTTTGACCAACGGAACCCAAAGCCATGTCCACCGAAGAAGCCACCCCCGTATTCCAGATCCAGCGCGTCTACCTGAAGGATTTGTCGCTGGAGCAGCCCAATTCCCCCGCCATCCTGCTGGAGCAGGCGCAGCCCAGCGTCGATATCCAGCTGGGCGTGCAGGCCACGCCCGTGGCCGAAGGCATTTTTGAGGTTGCCGTGACGGCCACCGTGCAGACCAAGATCGAGGACAAGACCGTGTTCCTGGTCGAGGCCAAGCAGGCCGGCATCTTCGAGATCCGCAACGTGCCCGAGGAGCAAATGGGCGCCATCGTCGGCATCGCCTGCCCGCAGATCATCTACCCCTACCTGCGCGGCAATGTGGCCGACACCATTACGCGCGCCGGCTTCCCGCCCGTGCACCTGGCCGAGATCAACTTCCAGGCCATGTACGAGCAGCAGCAGGCCGCCGCCGCCGAGGCCGGCAACGGCACGGTTCAGTAATTTTTCATCTTTTAGGGCTGTAACGTCCGTCCGGTAAGCGCTGCAAGCTATGAAAATAGTAGTACTTGGGGCGGGCGCCTGGGGCACGGCCCTGGCTGTGAGCGCGGCCGCCCATGCCGGCGGCAACGCGGTCACGCTGTGGGCGCGCGACGAGCAACAGGCGGCTGCCATGCAGGCCGCGCGCTGCAATCAGCGCTACCTGCCCGGCCTGGCATTTGCGCCGGCGCTGCAGGTGGTGGCCGGCGATGCCCGCGCGCTGGCGGCCAGCGCCGAGCTGATCGTCATCGGCACGCCGATGGCGGCCTTGCGCGGCATGCTGCAACTGCTCAAGGACAGCCAGGCCCCCATCGCCTGGCTGTGCAAGGGTTTTGAGGCCGGCACCGGCCTGATGGCCCATGAGGTCTGCGCCGAGGTGGCGCCGCAACTGGCCAGCGGTGTGCTCAGTGGCCCCAGCTTTGCCCAGGAGGTGGCGCGCGCCCAGCCCACGGCCCTGGTCGCGGCCAGCCGCCATGCCTCTGTGCGCGACGCGCTGGTGCAGGCGTTCCATGGCCCGTCGCTGCGCGTCTATGCCAGCGAGGACATCGTCGGCGTGGAGGTGGGCGGCGCGGTGAAGAACGTGCTGGCCATCGCCACCGGCCTGTGCGACGGCCTGCAGCTGGGCCTGAACGCGCGCGCCGCGCTGATCACGCGCGGCCTGGCCGAGATGACGCGCCTGGGCCTGGCCCTGGGCGCGCGTACCGACACCTTCATGGGCCTGTCCGGCCTGGGCGACCTGGTCCTCACCGCCACCGGTGACCTGTCGCGCAACCGCCGCGTGGGCCTGCTGCTGGCGGATGGCAAGAGCCTGCAACAGGCGGTGGACTCGCTGGGCCATGTGGCCGAGGGCGTGTACAGCGCACGCACGGTGGTGCAGCGCGCGCGCGCTGCCGGCGTGGAGATGCCGATCGCCGAATGCGTGGTGGCGCTGCTCGACGGCCGGCTGCACGCAGCCGACGCCGTGGCGCGTCTGATGGAGCGCGAGCCGACGGTGGAGCGGCGCTGAAGCTGCCCCTGTGCATTGGGCATTTGTCGCTATGTAGCCGACATCTGCGCTCAAACGTGGTTATTGCGTCGCGCGATAGCCCGATTTTTCGACGATCGGGCGCGATGCCTCGCGCTGTGACTTGATCAGGCTGGTGACCTCTGCGCCCGGCCGGCCCGTGGTCACCATGCCGCCCTGGGCCATCTTGGCGGCAAAGGCCGAGTCTTGCACGATGTGGATCATGGCCTTTTCAAGCTGGCTCACGACCGCCGCGGGCGTGCCCGTGGGCACATAGGCGGCGTACCAGCTCGATGCCTGTTCAAACCCCGGCACGCCCTGCTCCTTGAAGGTGGGCACGTTGGGCAGCAGCTTGGTGCGCTCCATGCCGGGCACGCCCAGGTACTTGATCTTTCCGGCCTTCTCCAGCTCGCTGGCCGAGGCCACCGTGTCCATGCCCACGGGCAGCACGCCGCCGATCTCATCGGTCAGCATGGGCGGGGCGCCCTTGTAGGCCACGGGCATCAGGCTCAGGCCGCGCTCCTGGTTCAGCTGCAGCACGCCGAAATGCAGCACACCGCCCATGGACACCATGCCGATGCCGGTGTCCTTGGGGTTTTTCTTCACCCACTCCAGGTATTCGCGCATCGACGAATACGGGCTGGCGGCCGAGGTGGTGGCCACCAGCGGCGTATCCGCCAGATGCGCCACCGGGATCAGATCCTTGTCCGGGTCGAACTGCAGCTTGTCGTAGGTCAGCGGGTGGGTGACGAAGGGCGGCGCCGGGCTGATGAGAATTGTGGCGCCGTCGGCCGGCGCGCGCTTGACGGTCATCAGCGCGATATGGGTGCTGGCGCCGGGCTTGTTGTCCACGATGACGGTGCGGCCCAGTTCGGTACGCAGCTTCTCGGCCATGGCGCGTGCCAGGTTGTCCAGGGCGCCGCCGGCAGGAAAGCCGATGATGATCTTGACGGGTGTATGGGCCTGGTTCTGTGCGCTGGCGCCCTGGGCGAGCAGCGCGGCACCGAAGGCGACGGCGGCAAACTTGGTGATGGATGAATGGAACATGTCTCCTGACTCCTTGGGGAACGGGTTTTTACGTGATTTTGTTGAAGGTTATGGGGTGAAACGCGGGTATTGGGGTGGCAAAGGCATCTCCTTCGAAATAACAGGTTCAGCGCAGCTGCACGGCGTGCGCCACCAGGCTCAGCCCGCTGATGACCAAGAGGCCGCAGATCAGCTTGCGCAGGCTGGCCGCGGACACGCGGCGCGCCCAGTGGTGGCCCAGCAGCACACCCAGGGCGGCCAGCACGATCAGCATCAGCCAGCGCCACCACAGCTCGGCGTGCGACAGCCGCCCGGCCGCGCCCATGGTCAGCAGCACGGCGCAGGCGCTCATGGTGATGACGATGGGCGTGTTGGCCCGCAGCGCCAGCACGTCGGGCAGGCGCCGGCTCAGCCAGGCCACCACCAGCGGGCCGGCGGTGCCGAACAGCATTTCCACCAGGCCAATCGCGCCACCGGCCGCATGGCCCCAGGGCGCCGCCAGCGGCCGCGGTTGCGGCGGCGCGCTGCGCAGCGCGCGCGCCCCCACGGCCGCCACATACAGGCCCAGGGCCAGCAGCGGCCAGCGGCTGGGCAGCTGGCCCGACAGCCACAAGCCCGCCAATGCGCCGGCCACCATGCCCGGCAGCAGGCGGCGCAGCTCGGCCAGGTTCACATGGCGCAGGTTCAGCCCACCCAGCAGCAGCGATGCCGGCACATCCAGCAGCAGCACCAGGGGCACGACCTCGGTCAGGGGCCAGCGCCAGGCCAGCAGCGGCACGATGACCAGGGCCGAGCCAAAGCCCGTGATGCCGAGCACCACATAGCCCAGCAGTACCACGGCGGCGGGGTAGAGCATTTCCTGCATGGTGGCGCACGCGGCGTGGGTCAGGCAGCGGCGGGTATCCAGCTCTCGCCATCCGCCATGGTGGCGTCGGCATCCAGCGGGTACATGGGGCGGTTCAGCTGCTTGAACGGGAACAGGCCGTAGTCCGAGCTGCATACGCCCGGCCCGCTGACCAGCACCACATGCCTGGCAAAAGGCCCGAAGCCGGCGCGGAAATGCTGGCGCGACTTGAGCAGCACATAGTGGGCCTTGGCCGGATCGACACCCGCATGGGTGAACACGCCCGCGTCATACGGCTCCTGCGGGCGCTCGCAGATGAAGATGCGCACGCTGCCGACGCCCAGCACGGCGGTGCGGCCCAGGCTCTGGCGCACGCCCGTGAACATGGGGCCGGTGACGGTGTATTCACCGTCCGTCAGGTGCTCCACCACGCCGGTCAGGCGCAGCGGCCGACCCTTCAGTTCCAGCGCCGGCATATCGGTCTTGCCGCCCACGTCCACGGTGACCTCGGCGCCCACGCCGTGCTCGAACAGCGTGGCCACCGTGGCCGGATCCCAGAATGGGCCGGCGACCACGTCCTGCAGGCCTTGTTTCAAGACCTCTTCGAGCACATCCATGACATCGGTCACGCCGCCGGCGCCGCAGTTGTCGCCATGGTCTATGAGCAGCACCGGTCCGTCCTTGAGGGTCTTGGCGTGGGCAATGGACTCCGGCACCGAGCCCGACTCGAAGACGAAGTCGGCGCGGCGCGACCAGGCCAGGTCGCACAGCTCGTCAAGCAGCTTCTGGCCCTGCTGCAGTCGATCACGTTCGGCGACGATGACGACAGAAAGACCAGCGCAGGGGATGTCCGACAGCGGAAAACCGCCGAAGATGGAGGCGTTGCATACCTCATCACTCTGCTCGGCCTGCATGGCGCGGTCCATGATGTCCTTCATGGGCTGGCTGGCGGGCGTCTGGCGCAGCATGTGCGTCAGCATGGGCAGGCGGCGCCACAGCAGCACCGGGTCGCTGCGGCCCTCCAGCTTGGCGCGGATGCTGCGCGCCACGCGCTCGCCGGTTTCGTAGATATCCACATGCGGATAGGTGCAGTAGCCGGCAATTACCGTCGCGTTGCGTATCAATTCGCTGCTGAAGTTGGCATGAAAGTCCAGCGACACACCTATTGGCAGGCCGGCCGGGGTGCACTCGCGCAGGCGGCGCAGCAGCTCGCCCTCGGCGTCCGGGTAGCCATCGACCACCATGGCGCCATGCAGATCCAGCAGCACCGCATCACAGCCCTGCGAGGCGCTGCGCACCACCGCGTCGCACAGGTGCTCGAAGGCCTCGCGCGTGACCACGCCGCTGGGCACGGCGCTGGCGTAGACGGCAAAGTCGACCTCGGCGCCCATCTCGCGCGCCATGTCCAGGTAGGCCGTGGCTGCGTTCTTTGTGCCCTCGCAGGCCAGGCGCGCGGCCTCGCCATAGGCCGGCCCCTCGCCCGTGCCACGGCGAAAGTCGCTGAGCACGGTGGGGATGGGCGAGAAGGTATTGGTCTCGTGGCGGATCAGGGCGATGACGAATTTCATGGCAATGCCTTTTTTACTGTTTTTCCAGGCCGGACTTCTCGACCAAGGCCCCGTAGCGCTGGGTCTCCTGCTGCAAAAAGGTCTTGGCCTGGGCGGGTTCCAGCAGCACCGGGTCGAGGTTCAGCGTGTCCAGGGTCTTGGCGAAATCGCTGTCCTTCACACCCGCCTGCAAGATGGCGTAGATCCGGCTCACCACGTCCTGCGGCGTGCCGCTGCGCATGACCACCGAGAGGTTGGACTGCACGACCAGGGCCTTGGGATTTTTTGGATCCTGCGTCGGCACCCTGGGGAATTCCTGGATGGGCGTGCCCTGCAGCACGGCCACGGGCAGCACCCGCCCACTGCGGGCAAAGGCCGCCGAGGAGCCGGCCACGTCCATGTGCGCATCGGTATGGCCGCCGATCAAGTCGGTAACGGCCGGTGGCGAGCCGCGGTAGGGCACGATCGCGAAATCCAGGCCGTTTTCGCGGCGCCAGTTGTCCAGTGCCAGATGGGCGCTGCCGCCTATGGTGTTGATGCTGATGGAGACCTTGCCGGGCTTGGCGCGTATGGCCTTGACCAGGTCGTCCAGGCTCTTGTAGGGCCCCTGGGGATTGACGATCAGCCAGTGCGGGTAGCTGTTGAGCACGGTCACGGGCGTGAAGTCGCGGTCGGCGTCGTAGCGCACATCCTTGAGCAGCCAGCGGTTGATGTTCAGCGTGCCATCGCTGGCCATGAACAGCGTGTGGCCGTCCGCCGCGTCGCGCAGCACGGCCAGCGCACCGGGCACGGTGGCGCCGCCGGGAATGTTCTCCACCACCACGCTGACCTTGGGGAAGGCCTTGGCCAGCTTGTTGGCCACCATGCGCCCCATCGCATCGGCGGAGCCGCCGGCCGGGTAGGGCACGACGACCTTCATGTTGCGCTTGGGCCAGTCGGTCTGCGCCTGGGCGGCTGTCATGCCCAGCATGGGTGCGATGCAGGTCAGCAGGGCCAGGGCGGCGATGTGGCGGCGAATGCGTTGCATATTCATGTCTCCTATCGGTCTGTGGTTCGCGGTTCATTACCGTGATGCAAGCCAGTGTAGGAAGACAAGAAGCCACTGTCTAATATATATAACGTCTGTTTTTATTCGATAAGCATATGGATGAGCACCGCCTGAAATGCTTTGTCGCCGTCTACGAGCAGGGCAGCGTGTCTGCCGCCGCGACGCGATTGCACATGACCCAGCCGCCGCTGAGCATGCTGCTGCGCAAGCTGGAGGGCGAGCTGGGCGTGGGCCTGTTTGACCGCAGCGGTCACCGCCTGGCGCCCACGGCCACGGGCGAGCTGTTCTACCTGCGCGCCAAGGCGCTGCTGGCGCAGCTGCAGACCATGCGCCGCGAACTGCGCGAGGCCGAGCAGGGCGCGCGCGGCACGGTGCACATCGGCTGTGCCACGGCGGCCAGCCTGTTCGTCATGCCGGCGGTGATGGAGGACTTGGCTGCCTGTGGCCTGGACATCACGGTGGACGTGCAGGAGGGCGAGGCCGGCCACATGCTGCAGCGCCTGCGCGAGCGCGGCCTGGATCTGATCATCTCGCGCAGCGAGTACCGGGCGCCCGAGCTGGAGACGCACGCCATCATGGACGAGCCCCTGCATGTGGCCCTGCCCCCTGCCCACCCCCTGGCGGGCGGCGCGCGGGTGCGCCTGGCCGACCTGCGCCACGAGCGCTTTCTGCTGCACCGCTCGCCCCTGGGCACGGGCATTTCCGACATGGTGCTGCGTGCCTGCCAGCAGGCGGGCTTTGTGCCCAACGTGGTGTATTGGGGCGGCGAGACCCTGCCCATGCTCTTGATGGCGCAACGCGGCCTGGGCGTGGCGTTTGCGCCGCAGAGCTTCGGGCAACTGGCGGGCCAGGGGCTGCCGCGCCTGCTGCCGCTCGATGGCACCGAGCTGCGCACCCACTTGAACGTCGCCTGGCCACGCCAGCTTGGGCTGACGCCGGTGGCGGGCCGGGTGCGGGATCTGATCCTGGCGCGCTTTGCTGCCCGAGATCCCGATCCTGGAGCGGATTGACGCCGCAACAACCGGATCGGCCAAGGCCAAAAAAAAGCCCGCAGGCAAAACCTGCGGGCCTTGGTCGTGGTGCATGGCACCCCGCCGGTGAAGGGGGGCGCCAGCGGCCGGGGCTGCTTACATGCCCATGCCGCCCATGCCACCCATGCCGCCCATGTCGGGCATGCCGGCGGGGGCATCGTCCTTCGGAGCCTCGGCCACCATGGCCTCGGTCGTCAGCAGCAGCGAGGCCACGGAGGCGGCGTTCTGCAGCGCCGTGCGCGTCACCTTGGTGGGGTCCAGAATGCCCATCTCCAGCATGTCGCCGTAGCTGTCGTTGGCGGCGTTGAAGCCGTAGTTGCCCTTGCCGGCCAGCACGGCGTTGACCACCACCGAGGCTTCGCCGCCGGCGTTGTTGACGATCTCGCGCAGGGGGGCCTCGATGGCCTTCATGATCAGCTTCACGCCGGCGTCCTGGTCGGCGTTCTCACCCTTGACCTCGCCCACCGCTTGGCGGGCGCGCAGCAGGGCCACGCCGCCACCGGCCACGATGCCTTCTTCCACCGCAGCGCGCGTGGCGTGCAGGGCGTCTTCGACGCGGGCCTTCTTTTCCTTCATCTCGACCTCGGTGGCAGCGCCGACCTTGATCACGGCCACGCCGCCGGCCAGCTTGGCCACGCGCTCTTGCAGCTTCTCGCGGTCGTAGTCGCTGGTGGCTTCTTCGATCTGGATGCGGATCTGCTTGACGCGGGCCTGGATGTCGTCGGCATTGCCGGCGCCGTCGATGATGGTGGTGTTTTCCTTGCCCACTTCGATGGTCTTGGCCTGGCCCAGGTCGGCCAGCGTCACCTTCTCCAGGCTCAGGCCCACTTCTTCAGCGATGACCTTGCCGCCCGTCAGGATGGCGATGTCTTCGAGCATGGCCTTGCGGCGGTCGCCAAAGCCAGGCGCCTTGACGGCCACAACCTTCAGAATGCCGCGGATGGTGTTCACCACCAGCGTTGCCAGGGCTTCGCCCTCGACTTCTTCGGCAATGATGAGCAGCGGACGGCCGGCCTTGGCCACCGCTTCCAGCGTGGGCAGCAGGTCGCGGATGTTGCTGATCTTCTTGTCGAACAGCAGCACGAAGGGGTTGTCCAGCAGGGCAACTTGCTTCTCGGGGTTGTTGATGAAGTAGGGCGACAGGTAGCCGCGGTCAAACTGCATACCTTCAACCACGTCCAGCTCGTTGTTCAGGCTCTTGCCGTCTTCGACGGTGATCACGCCTTCCTTGCCGACCTTGTCCATGGCGTTGGCGATGATTTCGCCAATGCTGGAGTCAGAGTTGGCGGAGATGGAGCCGACCTGGGCGATTTCCTTGGAGGTGGTGGTGGCCTTGGAGGCCTTCTTCAGCTCTTCCACCAGGGCGGCGACGGCCTTGTCGATGCCGCGCTTCAGGTCCATGGGGTTCAGGCCGGCGGCCACGTACTTGCTGCCTTCGCGCACGATGGCCTGGGCCAGCACGGTGGCGGTGGTGGTGCCGTCACCGGCGTTGTCGCTGGTCTTGGAAGCCACTTCCTTGACGAGCTGGGCGCCCATGTTCTGGATCTTGTCCTTGAGCTCGATCTCCTTGGCCACGGACACGCCGTCCTTGGTCACGGTGGGGGCGCCGAAGGAGCGCTCCAGCACCACGTTGCGGCCCTTGGGGCCCAGGGTGACCTTGACCGCGTTGGCCAGGATGTTCACGCCTTCAACCATGCGGGCGCGGGCTTCGCCGCCGAAAACTACGTCTTTTGCTGCCATGTTTGGCTCCTACAAATATGAGTGAAAAATGCTGCTAGCGCTTATGTATCAAGCGCCGACAGCTATCAAATTCAAGTGAAACGCGGGTGCTTACTTTTCGATGACCGCGAACAGGTCGTCTTCCTTCATCACCAGCAGCTCGTCGCCATCGACCTTCACGGTCTGGCCGCTGTACTTGCCGAACAGCACGCGGTCGCCCACCTTTACGCTCATTTCGATACGGTCGCCGTCTTCGTCATGCTTGCCGGGGCCGACGGCCAGCACTTCACCCTGGTCGGGTTTTTCGGCGGCGTTGTCGGGGATCACGATGCCCGAGGCAGTCTTGGTTTCGTTTTCGAGGCGCTTGACGATCACGCGGTCGTTCAGAGGACGAAGGTTCATAGCATCTCCTGGAGATTCACAGACAAGTTGAAAGACAAAGGCAACCGGGTGAGGGCTGCCTGGGGACTAGGTGGGGTGTTGTTAGCACTCAACCCCGACGAGTGCTAATAATAAGGGCGTTTTGCCTGGTTTCAAGAGGCCGGGCCCAGAAAGTGCAGGGGTTT
>JAGPIX010000141.1 GCA_018054745.1 Alicycliphilus sp. | reverse complement strand
GGCCAAAGCCGCAGGGCGCCGTGTCGAGGTTGCGCACCCAGTGGCGCACTTTGGGGTGGCGGTCGATAAGCTGCGCACACTGGAACTCTTGGCCACCGTCTTTCAGGTCGGCCAGCACCGGGAAGTAGTGCTTGCCGAACTGGTAGCGCCCGCCGTAGCGCGAGGCCACGGGCGCCGGGTAGCGGCCGGGCTCGAACACATGCGGGTGCGTCCAGTCGGGCTCCACCAGCCAGGCGCGGCCATCCCCCAGGCCCAGCACCTGCTGCTGGAAGGCGCGCCGCGTGGCCGCGTCGCGCAGGTCGCCCACATGCGCCTCGATGGCGCGCGCCAGCTTGAACCGTGCCTGCGCCAGCACCACCAGCGGCACGCCGCAGCCGTGCAGCTGATGGTTCACCACGGCGGCCAGGTAGGCGCGGCGCTGGCCTTGGGTCACATCGGCCAGCGGCTTGAACAGCGACTGATCCAGCCAGCCCACCAGCGTGTCGGCGTCAATGCTGCTGCTGGCCCAGTCCATCGCCATCTGCGCACTACCCGCCAGGCGCAGCGCCACGCGGGCGCCGTCCATGCCGATCTCGAAAATGTCCGACTCCTGCGCCACCTGAAAGCTGGTCAGCTGCACCGCCTGGGGTGCGAGCCAGTCAAGCTCCACCGCCTCCAGCACGGCCTCGCGCTCCAGCGGCCACAGCGGCGCCTGCGCGTCCAGCCGATAGCCCAGCGTGGGCAGCGGCGCAAAGGGCGCGCCGCGCGACGCGGGCGCGGCCTGCGCCGCCACCAGCGCGTTGTGCTGCGCCACCTGCGCGCGCAGCTGCTCCTGCTTTTTGGCGCCGCGCACCTGGGCCAGCAGCAGCGCCTCGGTGCCCTCGCCGATGTGGCCGGTCACCACCACCTGCGGCACGCCCGCGATGGCCCGCACCTGCACGCCGGGCACGGCCAGTAGCTCAGGCGTGGCGGCAATCGCCTCAAAACTAGTAGCTACTGACGCTTTATGTACGGGTGCTGGAGCCTGATTTGGCTCCAAACCACCGTCCCACAGCGGCAGGCTGGCCTGCGGCGCGATCATGCTGGCCACGTCCAGCGCCTCGAAGCCCATGTGCTCGATCAGCCGGTCGGCCAGCGCGTGCGCGGCCTGCGAGAACTCTGCCGCGCAGACATGGGCATAGGCGCGGTTCAGTGCCTCGCGCCCGCGCCGCCGGGCGTGCGGCATGCGCAGCACGCGGCCCAGCAGCTGCTCCACCGCCGTGGCGCTGGTCAGCCTTTGCAGGCTGCACAGCACATAGGCAAACGGGCAGTCCCAGCCCTCGCGCAGCGCCTGCACGGTGATGACGTAGCGCACCGGGCAGTCGCGCGCGGCAAGAATGATGTCGTCCAGCCCGCGTTGCGTGCCGGTGGCGACGACCACTTGATTGGCCGGCAGCTTCAGTTCATCGACCAGGTAGTCGCGCAGCTTCTCGGGCGGCATCTCCTCGCCCGTGTTCTGCGCCTGAAACAGCACGATGGGCCGCACGTAACCCGCACCGGCCGCCTCGTCCTTCAGCGCCTCGGCCTCCAGCGCCCTTTGCGTCTGCACCGCGCCGAACACGGCGGCGGGCCAGCCCTCGGGGTGCTCGGCCAGCACGATGGGCAGCTTGATCATGTCCTCGGCCGCCAGCTCCTGCGCGCTGACGTGGTACAGCACGTTGGTCTTGGCGGCGATGGGCGTGGCCGTCAGCTCCAGGATGAAGCCCGGATTCAGCCGCTGCAGCGCGGTGAAGCTCTTGTCCGTCTTGGCGTTGTGCGCCTCGTCCACGATGAGGATGGGCCGGTGCAGCGCCAGCCAGTTCGCCAGGCTCCAGCGCGGCTGGCCCGCAAAGCCGGCCAGCACGCCGGTGGTGTCAGCCGCTACATCCTCGGGCGTGACCAGCGCGTCGGGCAGATCGCGCAGCCCTGCCAGCGCCCGCTCGTCCGCGCCCCGGAAATGCGGCTCGAAGCTCTCGGAAAAGCTATACACATTGCGCTGGCCCGCGTCCTCGATGCGAAAGCTCTGGATCGTCGCCACCACCACAACGGCATTACGGCCCCACTCGGGCGGCGCGATCTGCGCCACGTCTTCGAGCGCGCACACGCGCAGCCCCTCGCCGTAGGCATCGGCCAGCGCCGCGCGGTACGGGTGGCCGGGCGTCTGCAGCGCCTTCAGGGTTTGCTGGCGAATCGCATCGCTGGGCACCAGCCACACGGCCACCGGCGCATCCACCGCCGCCCACTCGCGCGCCAGCAGCGGCACGGCGTGCGCGGCCAGCACCGTCTTGCCGCCACCGGTGGGGATGCGCAGGCACACGCAGGGCAGCCCGTCGCCAAACGCCCCGGCGTGCCAGGGCCGGCCCGCCAGCTCGCCAAAGGCCAGCGCCGGGCCCTTGACCCGCGCCGCGCGGGCGAAGGCGGCCAGGGTGTCGAGGGCAGTTTGCTGGTAGGTCTTGAGGGTGATGGGGGTCATGGAAGGCTTTCCTGCACGCTGCGGTATGCCTGCTGCGGCGACTTGGGCTTGTCCGGCTGAGTCATGGCAATGCGCTTTTGCGCCAGCAGCGGACGCAGGTAATCCTGCCGGATGGTCTCAGGCTTGCGGCTCAGCAACAGGGCCAATTCTTCGGCCCGCCATGCCCGCAGGCGGCAAAGCTCCACCACCAGTTCTCGCACCGGCTCCGGCGGATGGCGCCGACCTATGCTGCCGATGCGCGCCGCCAATTGACCTGGAATTTCATCCAGCAGCGCATTCCGTTCCTCGTCCGACTTGCTGGATAAACCCTCAGACTTACTGGATAAGCCCTCAGGCATGCTGGATAAGGGGGCTGACTTACTGGATAGCGCATCCAGCTGGCCAGGCAAGCCGCCAGGCGCGCCGCCCAACAGCCTGTCCGTGGGCTGGTACCAAGTGGCCGAGCCCCGGCCTTGCTGGCTGAACAGGCCCGCGTCGCGCAGCCGCCGCAGGGCGTTGCTGGCGGCCAGGGTGTCCACCTTGTTCAGGGCGCGGTAGGTCGCGTTGTCGATGGCGCCCGCCTCGCGCGCCACAACCAGGGCGCGGGCCTCTTCGTCGCTGAGGTGCAGCGCCTTGAACTGCGCCAGCCAGCGGATGTCGTCCTCGCCCAGAAAGTGGTGAAAGAAAAACAGGGTGCTGAACTGATCCTGCCCCCGGTCAGACTCGAACAGGGGCGGCACCAGCCCGGCCTTGTCCATCGCCTCGCGCATGGCGCGAATGCCGCTGCCCTTGGTTTCGGCAAAGCGGGTTTCGTGCAGCACGGCGGCGATGTGGGGGTTGCGCGGCATCGAGCCCGGCTCGCCCAGATGGTCTGGCGACTTGAGCGAAAAGCCGGGGTTGCGGATTTCGAGCCGGTTGGCATAGCGGATCACCTGCACCGGCGCCTGCACGCGGTAGCTGCGGTGCATCAGGGCATTGACCAGCGCCTCGCGCAGGGCGCGCAGCGGGATGACGGGCGTGTCGCTGCGCTGCAACTGGCCTTCTTCCAGCCCAAAGCCCTTGGGCAAGTCATCCAGCACCGCGGCCTGGGTGCGGCGCAGCAGCGTGAACAGCGGCGCGCGCAGCTCCACCGTGTCAAAGCGCCGGTCGGGATGCGGCACCCATTCGCGCCCAGGCACCCGGATGTAATCCACCCGCGTCATCGGGAAGCAGCGCCGCAAGGCAACGGACTTGCCAAACAGCAACAACCCGGCCACCGTGGGCTTCCATGCGCCTGCAGCATCCCGCCGCACCGCGTTCAGCGCCTGCAAGAGTTCTGCGTCCGTCCAGCGCAGCTCCTCGGCATCGGGATTGGCCTCGGCCCGGGCCTGGCGGTACTCGGCAATGGCGGCGTCGTCGAAATCATCCAGCTCGGCGCCAGAAACCAGCCCCGCGTCAAAGCTCTCGCGCTGGCGCGACTGGTACAGCGTTTCCAGATCGTCCTCGGTGCACCGCTGGTCGGTGCTGCCGATGCGGCGAAATGCGCCCTTGGGCAGGCCGGTGGCCTTGAAGTAAATGGGCTTGTCCTGCGGCGCCGCCTCGGGCACGAACACCACCACGACGGGTTCGCCCGCCAGCGTTTCGGTGCGGATCTCCACCCGCAGCGGCCTGTTGAATGCCGTGGTGCACTGGCTGGCCAGGTCGGCGCTGAGCTTGTCCGGCTGGGGCACGCCCTCCACCGCGTAGCCGGGAAACAGCGCCTGTTCATCCGGCGCCACGCCCAGCAACAGCCAACCGCCGCCCAGGTGGGGTTCATTGGCAAAGGCGCAAATGGTTTCCAGCAGCGACTTGCCCGCCTCCTGCGCGCGCTTGGCCTCGATGCGCTCGTTTTCATCGAGCAGGTTCAGGCTTTCCAGCAGCTCCTGTGCGTTCATCCCCCTCACCTCGCCTTCACGTCGTACGGAATGTGCTTGAACGTGACCCGCGCGCGCGCCAGCGTCTCGGGGCCGAGGCGGTTGGCCTCGCCGTAGACCACCAGCGGCGCCTCGGGGTGGGGCGTGGCGGCGTGTAGTTGCAGCAGTGCCTCCAGCACCGCGCGCGTGAGCACGTTGCCGCTGGCGGGGCGCTTGTCGCCCAGGATGCCGTTGAACAGCAGGTAGTAGGCGGTGCGGCTGCGCAGGGTGCAGCCCCCATCCCCGCCTTCCCCCGGAGGGGGAAGGAGTAAATCCGGCGCGGCGCTGAGGGTGTTTTCTCCCTCCCCCTCCGGGGGAGGGTTGGGGTGGGGGCCTGCGGCGCTGGTTTCAAGCGAAATCGCCTCTTCTGGCCCGTCGGACATACGCGACCAGCTATCAAAAACAGAGTTCGTTCCGAGCCAGGGCGTGCCCGCGCGGCCCTGGGCGGGGTCGAAGGCCGTGCCCGTTTCCTGCTGCCAGACAAAGGCCGCCAGTGTGGCAAAGCGCACCTCTGGGTGGATGCAGCCGTGCGCGTCAAAAATCGGCGCACCCAGGCGGGCGAAGCGAAAGCCGCCGCCGCCCTGCCAGTTCACCGCGCCGCTGATGCCGCCCCGTTCGCCCGCGATGACCTTCTCCAGCCGCGGCAGACAGTGGGTGGCGGCATGCTCGCCCATTTCTATGCCTATCCAGCGCCGGCCCATCTTGTGGGCAACGGCGGCCGTGGTGCCGGAGCCGAGGAAGCTGTCGAGGACGAGGTCGCCGGGATTCGTGGCGATGTGCAGGATGCGTTGAAGCAGGCGCTCGGGTTTGGGGGTGCCGAAACGACCATCGGCAAACAAGGTCAGCCCTTCCAGCATGGCTTCTTGGTTGTGTCCTGACTCGCTGTGCGCCCAGATGGAGCGGGGAACCACATCTCCAGAATCAGTGAGAAATTTTTTGATACGCGGAGCATTTGCGTTGCCATCGACACCCCAATACAGCATGTTGTTTTGGAGGTGCTGCGCATGTGCTTCTTGTGAATACGCCCATACGCGCGTGCGCTTGGGCCAGACCTCTTTGCCCGTTCGTGGATGGATGAGTGGGTAGTACAGGTTGGGGCGCTCATCAGCGGTTTTCGCGCAGGTGTAGGCCGCAGAGTTCCACTCTCCGCGCGGGTCGTTGTCAGGGTTTGTGTAGTACTTCGTTTGTTCTTCGCTGCGCGGCAGGCGTTTCGGCTGCCAGAGAGGCTTACTCTTGGCATACACCAAGACGTGATCGTGGTCGCCGCTGAAATAGCGTGCGTCATTGGCTGGGCTGACGCGCTTGTGCCACGACACATCCGCCACAAAATTCCTCCGCCCAAACACCTCATCCATCAGCACCTTGAGGTAATGCCCCTCGTTGTCGTCGATGGTCACCCAGATCGAGCCGTCCTCGCTCAGCAGCTCGCGCAGCAGTTGCAGGCGCGGCAGCATCATGCTCAGCCACTGGCTGTGCTCCAGGTTGTCGTCGTAATGCTCGAAGGCGCTTTGCGTGTTGTAGGGCGGGTCGATGAAGATGCATTTGACCCGGCCGCGATAAAACGGCAGCAGGGCCTTCAGTGCTTCAAGGTTGTCGCCCTGGATGAGCAGGTTGTGCTGCGCGGCCTCTGTGTCGCCGTGGGTGGCGACGTTGTCCAGCAGCCGGTAGGGCACCTGGGCCGCGGTGGTGAAGGCGGCGGAGCGGTTGAGCCAGTCGAGGGTGGGCATGGGGCAGGCCCGCGCTGGGCGGGCTGGGGCAAGTCAACAAAGAGGTGGGGGGTGCGGCGCTTCAAACCCTGTCCGTCTCCACGGGCGGCGTGGCGGGCACCCTGTCCAGCACCGCCAGCGCGTCCTGGGGCAGGGTGCGGGCCGCCAGCGCGCGCAGCTGGCCCATGTAGAGCATTTGCTCGCGGATCAGCATGCCGTCGTGGATCAGCTCGGCGTAGAGGCGGTTCTCCGACACGCCCAGGGCCTCGGCCAGGCGCTTGGCGCGCTCGCGCTCGTCGTTCTGGATGCGCAGGGGAAAGGATGTTTTGCTCATCATGGCCTCCGGTGGTGGCGGGTCAATGCGTC
>JAGPIX010000140.1 GCA_018054745.1 Alicycliphilus sp. | reverse complement strand
GCACGGCAAACCACAGCCCCACCACCCAGGCAAAGAACGGCGGGTGCTTGTGCGTGCCCCAGCGCAGCGGCTGCGCCCAGGCGTAGTTCTCCAGCATGTCGTGGTAGCCGTCCAGGTTGGCATTGGAAAACCAGGACACGCCGGCCCAGGCCAGGCAGGCGGCCACAAGCCACCACAGGGTACGGCGCGCATGCGGCGCCGCGCGGACGAACGGATCGACAAGAGTGGACATGGAACTTAAGTGAGCAGCGCCACGGCCGCAGAAAAACTCAGGAAGGCCAGCACCGTGCTCACCAGGATGATGCGCGCCACGCGCCCGCCATGGGCGCCAAAGCGCTCCACCAGCAGGGCCACGTTGCTGGCGCTGGGCAGGGCCGCCAGTAGCACCATGACGGACAGGGTGAAATCGGAGATGTCGGCCCCCAGCCCCATGGCGGCGCGCCCCACGGCCCACACCAAGAGCGGGTGCAGCACCAGCTTGGCCAGCGCGATCGGCACATACTGCCCGGGCGGCACATGCTCATGCTGGTTCAGCTGCGAGCGCGCCAGCACCGCGCCAATGGTGAACAGCGCCACCGGCGAGGCCGCGTCGGCCAGCATGGCCACGGTCTTGTCCAGCGGGCCCGGCAGCTGCCACTGCAGGGCCGAGGCCAGGCCGCCCAGGGCAATCGACCAGGGCATGGGGTTCACCGCCATGCCGCGCGCCGCGTTGCGCAGCGCCACCGCCATGCCGTGCGCGCCCGCGCCCTCCAGGCGCGACAGCGCGATGCAGGCCGAGCTGGTGATGACCAGATCCACCGTCAGCACCACGATCACCGTGCCGGCGCTGGCCTGGCCCATCAGCGCAATCAAGAGCGGCAGGCCCATGAAGCCGGTGTTGGGAAAGGCCGCCACCAGAGCGCCAAAGGCCGCGTCGTTCCAGCCGATGGCGCCGCGCCGGGTCAGCAGCACCGTGCCGGCCACCATCAGCGCCGCGCACAGCAGGTAGACCCCGGCCACGTCGGCATCGAGCAGCTGCGCGATCGGCGTGCCGGCGCCAAAGCGGTACAGCATGCAGGGGAGGGCAAAGTACAGCACGAAGCCGTTCAGCCCGCCGATGGCGGCAATCGGCAAGGCCCCGGCGCGCGTGGCCAGATAGCCGCACAGCACCAGGGCAAAGAAGGGGAAGGTAACCAGCAGTACGGACAGCACGGGCGGTATTCTCGCCTGCGCAACCAGCAACGGCCGCAAAGCGCCGGGCTTCGGCTACCATGGCTCGCCGCCCGCCCGCAGGAGACAAAGACGATGCTGACCATCCTCGCCTACACCATGATCGTGGTCTTCATGGCGCTGATCATGACCAAGCGCCTGTCTGCCATGGTGGCACTGATCCTGGTGCCCATCGTGTTCGGCCTGATCGGCGGCTTCGGCATGGGGCTGGGGCCGATGATGCTCGACGGCATCAAGAAGCTCGCGCCCACGGGGGTGATGCTGATGTTCGCCATCCTCTACTTCGGCATCATGATTGATGCGGGCCTGTTCGACCCGGTGGTGAAACTGGTGCTGCGCCTGGTGGGCGGCAGCCCGACGAAGATCGTGGTGGGCACCTTTTTGCTGGCAGCGGGCGTCTCGCTCGACGGCGACGGCTCCACCACCTACATGATCACCTGCGCCGCCATGCTGCCGCTCTACCAGCGGCTGGGCATGAACCGGCTGGTGCTGGCCTGCGTGGTGATGATGGCCGGCCAGCTGATGAACATCCTGCCCTGGGGCGGGCCCACGGCACGGGCGGTGAGCGCGCTGGGCGTGGAGATGGGCCAGGTCTTCGTTCCCATGATCGCGCCCATGGTGGTCACCGGCGCATGGTGCACCTTTGTGGCCTTCATCCTCGGGCGGCGCGAGGCGCGGCGCCTGGGCGCCATCCGCCTGGACGACACGCAGGGCAGCAGCCAGTCCATCGCTGAAGTGACGGGCGGCGACCCCACGCTCGCCCGACCCCGGCTGCTGTGGGTCAACGCGGTGCTCACGCTGGCGCTGATGGTGCTGCTGGTGATGGACATGTTCCCGCTGCAGGTGCTGTTCATGGTGGCCTCGGCCATCGGCCTGATGATCAACTACCCCCGGCTGCAGCAGCAGAAGGAGCGGCTGGAGGCCCACGCGGTGAACATCGTGCCCGTGGTGTCGTTGATCTTCGCGGCCGGCATCTTCGTGGGCATCCTCTCCGGCACGAAGATGGTGGACGCCATCGCCACCAGCGTGATCGCCATGGTGCCCGACTGGATGGGCCCCTACATGGCGGTGGTGACGGCGGTGCTGAGCATCCCGTTCACCTTCTTCATCTCCAACGACGCGTTCTATTTCGGCATCCTGCCCATCCTGGCCAAGACGGCGGCCGTCTATGGCATAGGCGCGACCGAGATCGCGCGCGCTTCGCTCGTGGGCCAGCAGGTGCACCTGCTCAGCCCGCTCGTGGCCTCGACCTACCTGCTGGTGGGGCTGGCCAAGGTGGAGTTCGGCGACCACCAGCGCTTCACGCTGCTATGGGCGCTGTCCGCCGCCTTCGTGATGCTGGCGGCCATGCTGGTGCTGGGCGTCATTCCATTGGTAGGGAGCACCGCATGAACCGTGACATTCAAACCCTCCTGTACGCAACCGACCTCGGCGAAGGCTGCGAGACCGCGCTGGCCTACGCCATCGGCCTGGCCGAGCGCATGGGCGCCCGTCTGCAGGTGCTCACGGTGATACGCGACGAGCGCCAGCGCTCGCTGGTGGACATTGACTCGCACGTGCCTCAGCAGGCGCTGGACGCCTACCACGACCGCCGCGCCATGCGCACGCTGGCGCACATCGAAGCGCAGATCACCGACTCCTACGCCGCCAGCGGCGCCGCTGGACCACAACGCATCGTCACCGAGATGATCGTGCGCGAGGGCGATGACGTGCCCCAGGCGATCCTGGATGCTGCCGACCGGGGAGGCGCCGACCTGATCGTGATGGCCTCGCGCGGCAAGGGCCTGCTCACGGGACTGCTGTTCGGCTCGGCCACGCAGGAGGTGCTGCGCCGCACGCGCACGCCGCTGCTGCTGGTGCCCGTGAGGGAATGATGCAGCGCCCGGCACCGCAACTTTCACGCCGCACCGCACTGGGCCGGCTGAGCGCCCTGGGCTGCCTTGCGGCGGCGCCCGCGCTGGCGCAGTCCGATGACGAACTGCTCGGCTATGCCCCGCGCGCCCGCCCCCCCGAGGGCTACCCGGCAGCCTACGCCGTCACGGTGCGCGCGGCCGAGGACGAGGGGCAGTTGAGCATTCACTCCACCACCGACGAACGCGTGGCCATGCCACTGGTGGCGGACTTCCGGCGTCTTTACCCGCGCATTGCCGTCACCTACGAAGACCTGGGCAGCACCGAGCTGTACCACCGCTTCATCGCTGAGAACCAGCTCGGCCGCGAGGCCGCCGACGTGCTCTGGAGCTCGGCCATGGATCACATGGTGGCGCTGGCCACCGCCGGCCACGCCCTGGCATACGCCTCGCCCGAGCAGGCGCACCTGCCGGCCTGGGCGCAGTGGCAGGATCGCCTGTGGGCCACCACCTACGAGCCCGTGGTGTTCGCGCACCACAAGCCCTCGCTACCCAAGGGCGACGCGCCGCGCAGCCACGCCGCGCTGGCTGGCTGGCTGGCCCGGGCGCAGGGCAGCGCGGTGAGCTACGACATTCAAAAGTCCGGCCTGGGCTACTTCCTGGCCGCACAAGACGCCGCCGCCAGCGAAGGCGTCTTCTGGGCCACCGCCCAGGCCCTGGGCGCGGGCCGCGCCCGCCTGCTGCTGACCACCGACGCCATGGTGCGCCGGATTGCCGACGGCCGCGCCCGCTTCGGGTTGAACCTGCTGGGCGCCTATACCGTCGCTCAGGCGCGCCAGCGGCCCACGCTGGGCGTGATCTTCCCCGAGGACTACACGCTGGTCACCTCGCGCGTGCTGCTCATCAACAACCGCACCGCGCACCCCAATGCGGCGCGGCTGTGGCTGGACTACCTGCTGTCGCGGCGCGGGCAGACGGTGATGGCCACCACCGCGCGCCTGTATGCCCTGCGCGAAGACGTCCAGGGCGAGACCACCGGCGCCGCGCTGCGCCAGTTACTGGGCGACCGCGCGCGCCCCGTGGCCCTGGGCCCGGCGCTGTCGGCGCCACTGGCCAACGCCGCCTACGGCGATTTCATCGCGCGCTGGCGGGCGGCGCTGGGTTACACGAAGGGGTAGGCCGGTATCATCGGCGCCCCGTTCGCGCTTTCACGCGCTCCTGTTTGCTCTTCATGTCCGGACTCAACCTCGCCCAACTCCAGGCCGTGCACTACACCGACGGCCCCTGCCTGGTGCTGGCCGGCGCGGGCTCGGGCAAGACGCGCGTCATCACGCACAAGATCGCGCACCTGATCGAGAAGGGCCTGGCGCCGCGGCGCATTGCCGCCATCACCTTCACCAACAAGGCCGCCGCCGAGATGCGCGAGCGCGCCGCCGGGCTGATAGGCCGCGCCGCCAAGGAGGTGCTGGTCTGCACCTTCCACGCCCTGGGCGTGCGCATGGTGCGCGAGGACGGCCATATGCTGGGGCTCAAGCCCAGCTTCAGCATCCTGGATCAGGACGACGTGACCAGCATCCTGAAGGACTGCGCCGGCGGCACCACCGACCTGGCCACGGCGCGCCAGTGGCAGTGGACGATCAGCAACTGGAAGAACCAGGGCTGGGACGCGCGCCGCGCGCTGGCCATGGCCGGCGACGACCATGAGCGCTCCATCGCCCTGATCATGCAGCGCTACGAGGAGCGACTCACTGCATACCAAAGCGTGGACTTCGACGACCTGATCGGCATGCCCATGCGGCTATTGAAGGGCCACCCCGAGGTGCGCGAGAAATGGCAGCGCCTGCTGGGCCATGTGCTGGTCGATGAATACCAGGACACCAACGCCACGCAGTACGAGCTGCTGAAATTCCTGGTGGGCGAACGCGCGCGCTTCACCGCCGTGGGCGACGACGACCAGAGCATCTACGGCTGGCGCGGCGCCACGCTGGACAATTTGAAGAAGCTGCCGCAGGACTTTCCGCAGCTCAAGGTCATCAAGCTGGAGCAGAACTACCGCTCCACCTCGGCCATCCTGCGCGCGGCCAACAACGTCATCGGCCCGAATCCCAAGCTGTTCCCCAAGACGCTTTTCAGCGAACTGGGCGAGGGCGAGCCGGTACGCGTGGTGCCCTGCGACAACGAGGAGCACGAGGCCGAGCGCGCCGTGGCCCGCATCCAATCGCTGCGCGCCGCCGCCAACCCGCCGCCGGCCTGGAAGAACTTCGCCATCCTGTACCGCGCCAACCACCAGGCCAAGCCGTTCGAGAAGGCGCTGCGCAAGGCCAACATCCCCTACAAGGTCTCGGGCGGCACGTCGTTCTTTGACCGCGCCGAGATCCGCGACCTGTGCGCATGGTTCCGCCTGTGGATCAACAACGACGACGACCCGGCCTTTCTGCGCGCCATCACCGCGCCTAAGCGCGGCGTGGGCCACACCACGCTGGGCGCCCTGGGCGAATTCGCCACGCAGCACAAGCAAAGCATGTTCGGCGCGCTGTTCAACGCCATGCTGCCGGCCGTGGTGCCGAAACGCGGGCTAGAGGGGCTGATGGAGTTCGGCCGCCAGATCAACGAGCTGGAGCACCGCGCGCGCCACACGCACGGCGCGGAAGACGCGCGCGCCTTCCTCACCGACTGGCTCAAGGACATAGCCTACGAGCAGCATCTGTACGACGGCGAGGACAGCGAGAAGGTGGCCGCCGCGCGCTGGAGCAATGTGCTGGAGTTCTGTGACTGGATGGCCCAGCGCGCCGGCGGGCAGATCGACGATGCCGCCGGCACCACGGTGGCACCGACAAAAAACCTGCTGGAGGTGGCGCAGACCATCGCCCTGCTCTCGACCATCTCCGAGCGCGAACAGGATCAGGACATGGTGGTGCTCTCCACCCTGCACGCCAGCAAGGGCCTGGAGTGGCCGCATGTGATGCTGGTCGGCGTGACCGAGGGCATGCTGCCCTTCAAGCTTGATGACGACGACGGCAGGCAGCAAAAGCTCAGCGACGATATCGCCGCGCGCCTGCAGGAGGAGCGCCGCCTGATGTACGTGGGCATCACCCGCGCCCAGCGCAGCCTGGCCGTGAGCTGGACCAAGAAGCGCAAGAAGGGCCGCGAGATGGTGGCCTGCCAGCCCAGCCGCTTCATCGCCGAGATGAAGCTGGACGCCGCCACCACCCGCGAAGACCCGCGCGAGAAGCTGCGCCAGCTGCGCGCCGAATTCGCCGCCAAGGCCCAGGCCGCCCCCAACGCCACTCCCTGAATCATGCGAGTAACTATATTTTTAATAGCTGTCAGCGCTTGTCTGATAAGCGCTTGTGCCCAAAACCATTCAAAAACCACACGCCCCGCCTGCCCCCAGGCCGCGCAGATG
>JAGPIX010000139.1 GCA_018054745.1 Alicycliphilus sp. | reverse complement strand
TACAGCACGCCGCCGCGCGCGCGCACTTCCTGCATGTTGCTCTTGAGCTTTTCCAGCAGCTCGTCGTTGGGCGCCACGGTGACCACCGGCATGCTGCTCGTCACCAGTGCCAGGGGCCCGTGCTTGAGCTCGCCGGCCGGATAGGCCTCGGCGTGGATGTAGCTGATTTCCTTGAGTTTCAGGGCCCCTTCCAGCGCCACCGGATAGTGGATGCCACGTCCCAGGAACAGCGCGTTTTCCATCTTCGCGAAGTCCTCGGCCCAGCTGATGATCTGCGGCTCCAGCGCCAGCACGGCCTGCAGGGCCGCCGGCAGATGGCGCATGGCGGTCAGGTACTGGGCTTCCTTTTCCTCTGTCAGGCGCCCCTTGGTTTGCGCCAGCGCCAGGGTCAGCAGGAACAGGCCCGCCAGCTGCGTGGTGAAGGCCTTGGTGGATGCCACGCCGATCTCCACCCCGGCGCGCGTGACGTAGGTCAACGCGCATTCGCGCACCATGGCGCTGGTGGCCACATTGCAGATGGTCAGCGTGTGCTTCATGCCCAGGCCCTGGGCGTGGCGCAGCGCGGCCAGGGTGTCGGCCGTCTCGCCGGACTGGCTGATGGTGACCACCAGGGTGCGCGGGTTGGGCACGCTGGTGCGGTAGCGGTATTCGCTGGCCACCTCCACCTGCGTGGGAATGCCGGCGATGGATTCGAGCCAGTACTTGGCCGTGCAGCCGCTGTAGTAGCTGGTGCCGCAGGCCAGGATGAGCACCGAGTCGATCTCCTTGAACACGCGCCAGGCGGCCTGGCCCGGCTGGCCGTGCTGGCCGGCGCCGTCAAACAGCTCGGGCACGATGGCCTGGACGCCGTCCAGCGTGTCGGCAATGGCGCGCGGCTGCTCGAAGATTTCCTTTTGCATGTAGTGGCGGTACGGCCCCAGCTCGGCCGCGCCGCTGTGCGCGTGCACGGTGCGCACGGGGCGGCTGCCTTCGGCCAGGGGCTGGCCATCCGGCCCGGTGATCCAGTAGCGGCCCAGCTGCAGATCCACCAGGTCGCCCTCCTCCAGGTAGACGATCTGATCGGTCACGCCGGCCAGGGCCATGGCGTCGCTGGCCAGAAAATTCTCGCCCTGGCCCACGCCCAGGACCAGGGGCGAGCCGGCGCGCGCGCCGACCACGCGCTGCGGCTCGTCCTTGTGGATCACGGCAATGGCAAACGCACCATGCAGCTCGGCGGTGGCGGCGCGCACGGCCTGGAACAGGTCGCCGTCGTACAGGCTGTCCACCAGGTGCGCGATGACCTCGGTATCGGTCTGGCTGGAGAACACATAGCCGCGCGCCTGCAGCCGCGCGCGCAGCTGCTCATGGTTTTCGATGATGCCGTTGTGCACCAGGGCCACGCGGCCGGCGCGCGCCGTCTCGGCCGGCGCCTCGCCACAACCGTGGCTGAAATGCGGGTGGGCGTTGTGCACCGCGGGCGCACCATGCGTGGCCCAGCGCGTGTGGGCGATGCCGGTGGCGCCCTGCAGGTCGTCCTGCGCCACCTGCTCCAGCAGCTCGGCCACGCGCGCCGTGCTGCGGGCGCGCCGCAGGCCGCCTGCCGGGTGCTGGCCCATGCTCGCCTCATGCACGGCCACGCCGCAGGAGTCATAGCCGCGGTACTCGAGCCGCTGCAGGCCCTGCACCAGGATGGGAACGATGTTGCGCGTGGATACCGCGCCGACGATGCCGCACATAGAAAAACCTCCCCAAATGAACAATGGATGCGATGCTAGACTGACAAGCTAGAAATTTTCAAGATTTTTTCTTTTGTTTATGCGCAATAATTTCATTGACAATGAAATGACAAATTTTATTTCTCATTTTTATTTGTAATGGAATCTGATTTCATACCCGATGCAACCGACTGGCAGCTGCTGGACTGGCTCCAGCGCGATGCCTCGCTGAGCAACCAAGCCTTGGCCGAGCGCGTGCATGTTTCGCCCCCCACCTGCCTGCGCCGCGTGCGGCGGCTGCAGGAGTCCGGCCTGATCGAGCGCCAGGTGGCGCTGCTGCAGCCCGACCGGCTGGCGGCGCTGCAAGGCCACGGGCTGGCGGCCATTGTCGAGGTGTCACTGGACCGCCAGGGCGCGGAGCATCTGGACGCCTTCCAGGCCCGCGCCAGCGCCGACGATGCGGTGCAGCAATGCTGGCGCGTGTCGCCCGGGCCGGACTTCGTGCTCGTCGTGCACACGCGCGACATGCCGGCCTACCTGGCCCTGTCGCAGCGCCTGTTCACCCAGGACGCGAATGTGCGCAACGTCAAGGTCTTCTTCGCCACGCAGCGCGCAAAATTCGAGACAAAATTGCCGATAGCGCATACCCAATAAGCGCTACAAGCTATAAATACGATAGTAAAAACAACTCCGCCCCTTGACCTGTGGCCGCATAGGCGCCACCCTCGACCCATGCCAAGCATGGAGGATGCATGGAGTTCAAGGACTACTACCAAATCCTGGGCGTGCCGCGCGATGCCGGTGCGGACGACATCAAGAAGGCCTACCGCAAGCTGGCGCGCCGCTACCACCCCGACGTCAGCAAGGAGGCTGACGCCTCTGCCCGCATGGCCGAGGTGAACGAGGCCAACACCGTCCTGTCCGACCCCGAAAAGCGCGCTGCCTACGACCGCCTGGGGCAAGAGGCCGCGCACCACCCGGGTCAGGACTTCCGCCCGCCGCCCAACTGGGACGCCGGTTTCGAGTTCACCGGCGCGCCCGGCGCCGAGGGCCTGGACGGCGCCGAATTCAGCGACTTCTTCGAGCAGCTCTTCGGCCGCGCCGCCCGCGCCCAGCATGCCCAGGGCCGCGGCGGCGCCCAGGCCCGAGGCGCGCCGCCACCGCAGCGCGGGCGCGATCACCATGCGTCCATCGAGCTGGATCTGCGCGACGCCTACCACGGCGGCGAGCAGCTGCTGGCCCTGCACGGCGCGCGGCTGGACGCGGCCGGGCATCTGGTCAACGAACAGCGCCAGCTGCAGGTGACCATTCCCAAGGGCGTGCGCGCGGGCCAGCTGATACGCCTGTCCGGCCAGGGCGGCCCAGGCACGCCGGCGGGCGACCTGTTCCTGGAGGTGCGGTTCAAGCCCGACACCCGCTGGCGCGCCGAGGATCGCGACGTCTATCAAGCCGTCACCCTGGCGCCCTGGGAGGCCGAGCTGGGCGGTGCCATCGAGGTGCAGACACCCGGCGGCAGCACCGTCGAGGTCACCGTGCCACCACGCTGGAAGCCCGGGCGCAAGCTGCGCCTGAGAGAGCGCGGCATACCCGCCGCCACGCCGGGCGACCTGTACCTGGAGCTGCATGTGGCCCTGCCCGCCGCCGCCACCCCGGCGCAGCAGCAGGCCTACCGCGCCCTGGCCCAGGCCTTCCCCGACTTCAAGCCGCGCGCCACGCAGGGCGCGCAAGGAGGCTGACCATGGTCACGCACCATTTTCTGGACAGGGCCCTGGCCGAGCTGCTCGACGAGCCCAACCGCCTGACACTGGAGGAGCTGGCGCGCAGCTGCTGCATGGCGCCCGGCTGGGTCGTGGAGCGGCTGGAGGCGGGCTTGCTGCAAGGGGAACAGTCCGGCGGCCGCTGGCTGTTCACCAGTTCCACCGTGCTGCGCGCACGCCGCCTGGCGCGGCTGGAATCGAGCTTCGACGCCGACCCCGAGCTGGCGGCGCTCACGGCCGACCTGATCGAAGAGGTGGCGGTGCTGCGCCAGCGCCTGCGCCAGCTGGAACAGGGCGTGGACCTACCCTGAGCAGCCGGGCGCCGCAGCCCCGGGCCAATCCAGGCGGATGCAGCAACCCGCGCCGGGAGCGGCGGTGGCGCTGATGCTGGCGCCGTGGCGCTGGGCAATGGCCTGGCACAGGGCCAGGCCGGCGCCCACGCCGTCGAAGTCGGCCTCGCGGTGCAGGCGCTGGAACACGCCGAACAGCTGCTGCGCGCGCGTGCCGTCAAAGCCGACACCGTTGTCCTGCAGGGTGACATGCACGCGACCGGCGGGCGCCACCTCGGCATGCAGTGCGATGCGCGGCTGGGCCACGCCGCGCGAGAACTTGAGGGCGTTGGCCAGCAGCTGGGTGAGCAGCTGGGCAAACAGTTCGGCGTCGGCCTGCACCGGCGGCATGGCGCCGGCAATCTGCCACTGCACGCCGTCGGCCGCACCGCCCAGGGCCGCGCGCGCCTGCTGCACGGCGCCGGCCAGATCCAGCGATTGCAGGCGCAGCGGGGCACGGCCGGCGCGGGCGATGGCCTGCAGGCCGTCGATCATCAGCGCCATGCGGCGCGCCGATCCCTCCATGGTGGCCAGAAAGTCCATGGCTTCGAGCAACTGCGGCGGCTGGCCCGGCAGCTCCTGCGACAACTCCTGCAGCAACTCGCGCGCCAGGGCACCGTACGACGTCACATGGCGCAGCGGGGCGCGCAGGTCGTGCGAGACGGCGCGCAGAAAGGCCTCGTGCGCGGCGGCCATGTCGGCAATCTGGCGCTGGGCCTGGTCGAGTGCAACGCGCAACTGCTCTGGTGTTTCAGTGGCAGCCGCGTCGCTTTGCATGGCCGTCACTTGGCCTGTTTCACCGGGCGCTTCCAGCCGGCAATGTTGACCTGCTTGCCGCGCGCCACGCTCAACGCGCCTGCCGGCGTGTCCTTGGTGATGGTGGAGCCGCCGCCCACGGTGCCGCCGGCGCCCAGGATGACGGGCGCCACCAGCACGCAGTTGCTGCCCACATGCACGTCGGCCTCGATCACGGTGCGGTGCTTGTTGGCGCCGTCGTAGTTGGCGGTGATGCAGCCGGCGCCGTAGTTGACGCGCTCGCCCACCGTGGCGTCGCCCAGGTAGGCCAGGTGGTTGGCCTTGGCGCCGTCGGCCAGGGTGGAGTTCTTGACCTCGACAAAGTTGCCGATATGCACCTCGCGCCCCAGTTGCGCGCCCGGACGCAGGCGGGCAAACGGGCCGACCAGGGCGCCCTCGCCGACGCTGGCGCCGGCCTTCTCGCCGTCGATATGGGTGAAGGGGTGGATCACCGCGCCAGCGGCAATGCTGGCGTTGGCGATGCAGCAATAGGCGCCGATCTGCACGCCCTCGCCCAGCTCGACGCGGCCGGTGAAGATGCAGCCGACGTCGATGTCCACGTCCTGCGCACAAATCAGCTCGCCGCGCGCGCCGGTCTTGGCATCGTCGCGCAGGTCAAAGCGCGCCGGGTCGGCCAGGCGCACGCCCTGCTCCATCAGCGCCGCCGCCTGGCGCATCTGGTGCGCGCGCTCCAGCTCGGCCAGCTGCACCGGGCTGTTCACGCCGGCCACCTGCAGCGCATCCTGGATGCGGTGCGCCACCACCGGCACGCCGTCCGCCACGGCCATGGCGACGATGTCGGTCAGGTAGTACTCGCCCTGGGCGTTGTCGTTGGTCAGGCGGGCCAGCCAGCCAGCGAGCAGGCGCGCCGGCACGGCCATGATGCCGCTGTAGATCTCGCCAATGGCGCGCTGCTCGGCGCTGGCGTCCTTGTGCTCGACGATGCGCTGCACCTGGTCGTTGGCGGCGCGCACGATGCGGCCATAGCCCGTGGGGTCGCTCAGCTGCACGGTCAGCAGCGCCAGCCGTTCGCCGCCGGCCGCATCGACCAGCGCGGCCAGCGTGGCGGCCTGGGTCAGCGGCACATCGCCCGAGAGCACCACCACCATGCCGTCGCCGGCCAGCTGCGGCACGGCCTGCTGCACGGCGTGGCCCGTGCCCAGTTGCGGCTCCTGGCGCACGCATTTAAGGTCAAATTGGCCGCTAGCGCCCGTTCTCTGTGCGCAACTAGCTTCTACTTCTGCAGCACCATGACCGGTGATCACCACCACCCGTCGTGCCTGCAGGCTGGCCGCCTGGTCCAGCACATGCTGCAGCAGCGGCCTGCCGGCCAGGCGCTGCAAGACCTTGGGGGTGCGGCTTTTCATGCGCGTGCCCTTGCCCGCGGCCATGATGATGATGTCCAGTGCTGTCATGAGGTAAGTGGGATTGGCTGATCGACGCCCGGCCAGCCCTGCCGGCCGGGCAAACGCGCCATTATCCCGCGCTGCACCATTGGTACTGCAGCGCCTGCTGGCCCAGCGGTTCGACCACCGCATGCTGGCCGGGGGCTATGCGCAGGCTTTGGCCGGCCTGCAGCAGCAGGTCGCCCGAGTCCTCGCGCCAGCCATGGGGGCCATCGTCTACCGTCACCCAGGCCTGGCCGCAGACCACGCGCAGCCGCATGGCCGTCGTCGGCCGCAGGCTGCGTGCGGCACCCGTGGCGAGCCGGTACGGATCGGCGCCGGCAGCGTCTGCGCAGGCGCCCCATTGTTGCGAATTCAGAACATGCGACGCGGTCATGGCGGTCTCCTGAAACCATTGATGTGGCGCCAGTTTGCGCCTTGCCACGGGCTATCGTCCAATGAAAACAAGAGCCACCATCAATTCTCAAATCGCATCAATTCAGGCATCATCGCAGGCCATGAAAACGCCCCTGCCACCCATCACCCACCTGCGCACCCGGCCCGTGGCCGTGGGCCATTGGCGCGCCTTTCTGGCCGTGGCCCGGCA
>JAGPIX010000138.1 GCA_018054745.1 Alicycliphilus sp. | reverse complement strand
TCCAACAGGCGCGTGCGCACCGGCTTGCCGTCCCAAAAGCCCGTGCGGTATTTCACGTCCACGCCGTAGGCCGAGGTGTCCTGGCTGACCACCAGCAGCTCCTTCACGCCGCCCGCAAACAGCGCCCTGGCCTCTTTCAGCACATCACCAATCGGGCGCGACACCAGGTCGCCACGCATCGAGGGGATGATGCAGAAGGTGCAGCGGTGGTTGCAGCCCTCGGAAATCTTCAGGTAGGCGTAGTGGCGTGGCGTGAGCTTGATGCCGGCCTCGCTGAAGGCGCCGGGCACCAGGTCGATGAAAGGGTCGTGCGGCTTGGGCAAGTGCTGGTGCACATGCTCCATCACCTCCTGCGTGGCATGCGGGCCGGTGACGGCCAGCACATTCGGGTGCACGCCCTTAACCAGGTTGCCGCCGCCATCATCGGCGCGCGCGCCCAGGCAGCCGGTGACGATGACCTTGCCGTTGTCGGCCAGGGCCTCGCCAATCGTGTCCAGGCTCTCGCGCACGGCATCGTCGATGAAGCCGCAGGTGTTGACGATGACCAGATCCGCGCCCTGGAAGGTCTTGGAGGTCTCGTAGCCCTCGGCGGAGAGCTGGGTGAGTATGAGTTCGGAGTCCGTCAGGTTCTTGGGGCAGCCCAGGCTGACGAAGCCGATCTTGGGGTTTTTTGTCGGGGAGAGTGCTTCGCTCATCCCCGTATTTTCCCAGTTTAGGGAACGTCAGCGTTTTTTGAGGCCAAACGCACCCAGCATCTGCTCGGTCTGCTTCTGCATCTGCTCCTGCATCTGCTGGTACATGCTTTGCGACTGCTCCATGTAGTTGCCCATCATGCCCTTCATCATGGGTGACTGCAGGTTCATGAACTGCGACCACATCTCGGGCGTGAAGCCTTGCGTCTGCTCGGCCAGCTTGGACTGGATCTCGGTGAACATCTGCACGTTCTTCTCGAGGTAGGCACCCATGAAGCCCTGCATGGCATGGCCATAGAAGCGGATGATGTTGGCCAGCGCCGCCTCGCTGAACATGGGCGCGCCGCCGGCCTCTTCTTCCAGAATGATTTGCAGCAAGATGCTGCGCGTGAGGTCTTCGCCACTCTTGGCGTCGCGCACCGCGACCGACTCGCCATTCATCACCAGCTGCTTGACCTCGGCCAGCGTCACATAGGTCGAGGTGGAAGTGTCGTACAGCCGGCGATTGGGATACTTCTTGATCACGCGCTGCGTGGTTGGGGCTTCTGGCGCGGTATTGTTGTCTGACACTTACGACTCCTCGGGTCTCTGGCCCGTCTGTATTGCAGTGCAGCAGATTCTAGGCAGGCCTGGCCTGCATGGCGGACAGGAATACCCTCACTTTGCATCTGCCAGCTGATCAAAATTCAGGCAAGAAAAAAGCACCAGGCATTTCTGCGAGGTGCTTGATTCAATTGGTAGGCGCGATTGGACTCGAACCAACGACCCCCACCATGTCAAGGTGGTGCTCTAACCAGCTGAGCTACGCGCCTGTGTTTGTTCGAGAAGCTGGGAGTATAGCAGCAAAAAACGGCCCAAAAAAATCGACTCAACGCCTGCGTGCCGAACGCACGCCTTGCACGTTGGCAACCATGCCCAGCACCTTGTTCAGCCGGCCGGCATCGGACACCTCCACGGTGAAGGTCATCCAGGCCGTGCCCTTCACGGACTGGGTCTGCACGCCGATGACGTTGGTTTTCTCGCGCGCGAACACCTCCGAGATGTCACGCAGCAGCCCCTGCCGATCCGAGGCCTCCACGGCCACATCCACGGGATAGACCGCAGCGCCCGCGGCCTGGCGCTGCTGTTTGCCCCACTGCACGTCGATCACGCGCTCGGCGTTGCGTGCAAACATTTCATGGAAGTTGCGGCAGTCGCTGCGGTGCACGCTGACGCCCTTGCCGCGCGTGACAAAGCCGCGGATATCGTCCGGTGGCGCGGGCTTGCAGCATTTGGCCAGCTGCGTCATGAGCGAATCCACGCCCACCACCAGCACCCCGCCCTTGGCGCCGCCGTCGCTCGCGCGCGCCTTGCGCACCAGCATGTCGGGCGTTGGCGCAACGGGCTCGGGCGGGCGCAACAGGGTTTCGATGGAGCGCAGCGAGAGCTCGTCCTTGCCCACCATCTCGAACAGCGCGTCGGCCGTCTTGAAGCCCAATTGTTCGGCCAGGTCGTCGTGCTTGAGGGCCGTCTTGCCCTCGCGCTGCAGCAGCTTTTCCACCAGTTCGCGCCCGCGCAGAACCGTCACCGCGGTGGCCTGGGCGTTGAACCAGGCGCGCACCTTGGCCTTGGCGCGGTGGCTGACGAGGTAGCCCAGCTCCGGGTTGAGCCAGTCGCGTGAGGGCCGGCCCTCCTTCACGGTGCTGATCTCCACAGTCTGTCCGTTCTGCAGCGGCGTGTTCAGCGGCACCATGGCGCCGTCGACGCGCGCACCGCGGCAGCGGTGGCCGACATTGGTGTGCACGGCATAGGCAAAGTCCACGGGCGTGGCGCCCTGCGGCAGCTCGACCACGGCGGCGTCGGGGGTCAGCACATAGATGCGGTCTTCGAACAGGCTGCTGCGGCTGGCGGAGCCGACCAGGTCGCGCTCCCAGGCCAGCAGCTGGCGCAGCACGGCAATCTTTGCGTCGTACTCGCTGGCCGCGGACACGCCGGCATAGCCCTTGGTGCCCGCCTCCTTGTAGGCCCAGTGCGCGGCCACGCCATGCTCGGCATGGTCGTGCATGGCCTGGGTGCGGATCTGGATCTCGATGGCGCGCCCCGCCTCGTCACGCACCACGGTGTGCAGAGACTGGTAGCCGTTGGGCTTGGGTTTGGCGATGTAGTCGTCAAACTCGGCCTCTATGGGGCTGAACTGGCTATGCACCCAGCTCAGGGCGGCGTAACAGTCCTTGACGTTGGGCACGATCACGCGCAGCGCGCGTATGTCGAACACCTGGTCGAAGTTGAGCGACTTGCCGCGCATCTTCTTGACGATGCTGTAGATATGCTTGGGCCGACCCGAGACGCTGGCGCTGATGCTGTGGGCGCGCAGCTCGGACTCCAGCCGGGCGCGCAGCTGCTCCATGTACAGCTCACGCTCGACGCGCTTTTCGTCCAAAAGGCGCGCCACCTCCCGGTAGGTATCGGGCTCCAGGAAGCGAAACGCCAGGTCTTCCAGCTCCCACTTCATCTGCCAGATGCCCAGGCGGTTGGCCAGGGGCGCGAACACCTGCTGCGCCTCGCGGGCAATGGCCGGAGAGACGGGGCGCTTGCTGGCCGCGTAGTAGCGCAGCGTCTGCAGGCGCGATGCCAGGCGCAGCATGACCACGCGCAGGTCGCGCGAGAAGGCCAGCAGCATCTTGCGCACGTTTTCGTTCTGCGTGGCCGCGTCGTCCACCTGCAGACCGGCCACCTGCGCCTCGCGCGCCTGGGTCTGCACGCGCATGAGCTTGGTGGTCTCCACGGCCAGCGCCGCGAAGTTGCTGCCAAAGGCCTTGCCAATGACCTCTTCAGGCTTGTTCAGGTGGTTGCAGGTATAGACCAGATAGGCCGCCGCCTGCATGGTCTCGGAACTGCCCAGCGCATTCAGAATGGCGGCCACGGCATCGGCATGGGCCAGGGTGTTTTCGCCGGTCTCCAGGGTTTCGCCGATGAGCAGCGGCTCGGCAAAGGCGCGGGCACGCGCCAGCGCGTCGGCCTGGCCGGGCTCGGCCTGCGAGGTGGCGGCAATCAGCTGAGGCAAGCCATCAGGGCGTACGCCGTCACCCGGCTCCGGGGCCAGGGGCGGCGCAGGACCGGAGGAGTTGCTTTTCATGCTCCCGGCCCCTGTTGCCGATCGAACAGAAAGTCGGCGACCACCTGGATCTGCCCGGCGTTGACCAGGGTGGGTGCATGGCCCACGTCGGCAAACTCGACCAGTCGCGCTCGCGGGCCACGCTGTCCCATTTCCTGGGCGGTATGCGCACTCAGCAGATCCGACTGCGCGCCGCGCAGCAGCAGTACCTGGGCGCTGATCTGGTCGTACAGCTGCCACAACTGCTGCTCCCCGGCGCTGGCCGCCTCGGGCGTCAGGGCCTTGAATGGCAGGGCGATCGCCGGGTCGTAATGCAGCTTGAAACCGCCGCCGGGTGCGGGCCGCACCATGGCGCGCGACAGATCCAGCCACTGCTCGGGGGTGTGCGGGCCAAAACTGCTCGAAATCTGCCACAGCGCATCGGCGGCCTGCTGCAGCGAGTCGAAACGCAGCGGCTGCCCCAGGTACTCGCCTATGCGCTGCAGTGCCGCCCACTCGATGCGCGGCCCCACGTCGTTGAGCACCAGGCGCCGCACGGGCACCGGCAGCGGCAGATCGGGCATGCCGCAAACCCCCATGCCGATCAGCCCTCCCATGCTGGTGCCCACCCAGTCCAGCATGGCCATGGGCGCCTGCTGGTGCAGTTGCAGCAACAGGGTCAGCATGTCGGCGGCGTACACCGGCACCTGGTAGGCCATGGGGTCGGCCAGCCAGTCGCTCTCGCCCCGACCCGCCACGTCCGGGCAGATGACGCGCGCCTGGCGGCTCAGATGGCGTGCCAGATGGTCGAAGTCGCGTCCCTGGCGCGTCAGGCCATGCACGCAGACGATGACATGCGGGTGCGCGGGATTGCCCGTGGCATTCCACTCCCAGTAGGCCATGCGGTGGCCCTGTTCGGCAGCCCCGCCTGCAGCGGCGGGGCCCAGGCACGGTACGTAGTTCAGCGTAGGTTGAATCATGGAAACGGTACCGTCATACAGCAATCGATAATCCCTGCGCTGCATCGTAATTCATTCGGAGAGACTCTCATGCTGAACGGCAAAACCGCCCTCGTCACCGGCTCCACCAGCGGCATCGGCCTTGGCATCGCCAAGGCCCTGGCGCGCCAGGGGGCAAACATCGTGCTCAACGGCTTTGGCGACGTGGACGGCCCACGCGCCGAGGTGCTGGCCGCCGGCCAGGCCCATGGGGTGCGCGTCCAGCACCACGGCGCGGACATGAGCCGCGCGGGCGACATCGAGGACATGATGAAGTTCAGCGCCGCCCAGTTCGGCCGCGTGGACATTCTGGTGAACAACGCCGGCATTCAGCATGTGGCCAGCGTGCAGGACTTCCCTGCGGAGCGCTGGGACGCCATCATCGCCATCAACCTGACCAGCGCCTTCCACACCACGCGCCTGGCCCTGCCGGCCATGCAGGCGGCCAACTGGGGGCGCATCATCAACGTGGCCTCGGTGCATGGCCTGGTGGCCTCGGCGCAGAAATCGGCCTATGTGGCGGCCAAGCATGGCATCGTCGGCCTGACCAAGGTGACGGCGCTGGAGAACGCCACCACCGGCGTGACCTGCAACGCCATCTGCCCCGGTTGGGTCCTCACCCCCCTGGTGCAAAAGCAGGTGGACGCCAAGGCCGCCGAGCATGGCCTGTCCAACGAAGACGCCAAGAAGCTGCTGCTGGGCGAGAAAGAGCCCTCGATGCAGTTCACCACGCCGGAGGAGCTGGGCGAGCTGGCCGTGTTCTTCTGCTCGGCCGCTGCCAACAACGTGCGCGGCGTGGCCTGGAACATGGATGGCGGCTGGGCGGCCCAGTAAGCAGTTTAACTATTGTTTTTATAGCTGTCAGCGCCCTACTATTGGACGCTAGCGGCCAAAATCACCGCAACTGCACCGAACCCGAAAGGGTGACCGTCACCTGCGCCTTGCCGGCCTCCACCGGCACCGGCGCGTCACTGGCCACGGACATCGCCTTGGCCTCCATGGCCAGCATGCGCGGACGCGGGCCGGGGGCCATCTCGTTGCTGCTCACGCTCACCTCACGCAGGGTGTAGCCGGTAAAGCCAAAGCCACGCGCCAGCTCGGTGGCGCGCCCCTTGAAGGCCTCTATGGCCTTGGCCTGCGCCTCGCTCTCCACCCTGGCGCGCGCCTCGCGCGAGAGGTCGAACGCGATCTGGCTGATGGCCATGCTCTGGATCTTGCCTGCCGTGGCGGTGATGCGCGCAAAGTCCCGCCCCTGCAGCACCAGCTCGGCGCGCCCCTGCCAGCCGCTGATCTTGCCGTCCTTGCCATGGCGCGGATACATGCCAAACGCCCCCGTGCGCACCTCCAGCTGCTGCGGCTGGGCCGCGGCGCGCGCCAGACCGAGCGCGCCATCCAGGGCCTGCTTGAGCTGCGTCTGCACGGCCGCCGCATCGGCCGCCTCGCGGGTTGCGCTCAATGTCAATACCAGCAGATCCTGCTGCACCTCGACGGCCCCGGTGGCCGAAAGCTGCAGCACATCCTGCGGCGCAGGCGTCAGGCTGTATTGGGCAAAAACGGTTGTAACGCCCATCAGTAAAGCGCCAACAGCTACATTTTTTAAAGCAAGTCTCATATCCATCTTTCTCCTGGAATGGGGAATTGACCACCATCGCAACGATAAGCCAGCGCGCCTGCGACGGCGCTGGAAGGACCCGTTTACGCCCATGCCGGCCTGGGCAAAACCTGTAACAGTTGGTCAGGTTCCCGAGGAAAACGCGGTTTTTGGCGCGCAAGCTGGTCAGAATCGGCGTTGTTACAAATTGGACTGGGGAAAGACAGCATGGCTTCAACAACCAACCGCACCGACAAGATCCTGGTGGTGGACGACGATGCGCGCATCCGCGACCTGCTGCGCCGCTATCTGACGCAGGAAGGCTTCGAGGTCATGGTGGCGGAAGACGGCAAGGCGCTCAACCGCATCCTGCTGCGCGAGACGGTGGACCTGATCGTGCTCGACCTGATGATGCCCGGCGAGGACGGCCTGTCCATCTGC
>JAGPIX010000137.1 GCA_018054745.1 Alicycliphilus sp. | reverse complement strand
ACCTGGGCCACATCAAGGCCGTGACGGCCATGACCGGGCGCAACCTGGACCAATACATGGGCCGCGCCTTCATTGGCGACGGCATCGCCACCATGGTCAGCGGCGCCGCCGGCGGCACGGGCGTGACGACCTACGCCGAGAACATCGGCGTGATGGCGGCCACGCGCATTTACTCCACCGCCGTGTTTCTGGTCGCGGCGCTGATCGCGGTGCTGCTGGGCTTTTCGCCCAAGTTCGGCGCGCTGATCCAGGCGATTCCACTGCCAGTGATGGGCGGCGTGTCCATCGTCGTGTTTGGCCTGATCGCCATTGCCGGCGCCAAGATCTGGGTGGACAACCGGGTGGACTTTTCGCAGAACAAGAACCTGATCGTCGCCGCCATCACGCTGATTTTGGGCACGGGCGAGTTCACGCTGAAGTTTGGCGACTTCGCCCTGGGCGGAATCGGCACGGCCACCTTTGGCGCGATTGCCTTGTATGCCCTGCTGAACCGCGAGGCTTGAGGACACCAACCCTGCATGGATGGCCTGCCGCTGCAGGCCATTTGTCTCTCAGCGCCGCAGCAGCGACCACACGAACTCTATGCCCGCTGCCACCAGGTCGAACTGATCCTCCCGCCTGCCCTCGAAACGTTCGCGCTGGCGCTCGCGTTCCTCGCGCGTGCGGTTGCGTTCCAGGGCGATCAGGGCGTCGGCCAGGGCCTCGGGCGACTGGCCGTTGGCCGCCTGGCTGGCTGCTTGACTGGCGGCCTGGCCGTGGCGCTGCAGGGCCTTGTCCACCGCCTGGGGGTCGAGCAGTGCCAGGGCCGACCGGCAGTACGGGCAGGCGTGGTCGTTGCGTATGTCCACCGTGCCCCCGCAGCTGGTGCAGGCGATGCTGCCCACGCGCCGCGCCAGGGCCTCGATCTCGAGCGTGGAGAGGTGGCGCACAAAGCCCTTTTCGACCATGAAGGAGCCAAAGGTGGAGAAGCGCCCGTGCCGTGCCGCGCAGCGGTAGGTGACGTAGCGCCCGCCCTGGGCCAGGTCGTAGCCCTTGACCAGGTCTTTGCGGCAATGCGGGCAGCGCAGCCGGTCGGACAGGGGGTGGTGCGCGTCGCCATGGTGTTCATGCAGCAGCGCGAAGAGCTGCAGCACGGCGGCCGGCGCCAGGCGCGTGTTCTCCTGCGGGTCGAACCACAGGCCCTGGCAGGCAAAGCACAGATCCAGCTCCAGCATGCTGCCGTCGGCGGCGGCAAAGCGGCGCTTGTCGGCCGGCTGGCGGCAGGAGGGGCAAAGTGAGGTCGATGGCATGAATGGGGGATGGTAGCGCCTGCACGGCCATGCCATGAGCGGCCGTACAGCCATTCGCCACACTCTGGAGACAAGGGTTAACCCTTGCATGACTGTTAAAATTTGCTGTCTTTCTTACCAGCGGCCGCAGGCGCCCGCAGATGCCGCGCGCCGCGATTGTTTCTCTGGAGTGTGTGTGTCCCCAACGATGTCTTCCCGTATCCAGCACCCGGGCCTGGCCCAGAAAATCATGAGCGCGTCGGATGCCGCGGCGCTGATTCCGGCCGGCGCCACCGTCGGCATGAGCGGCTTCACCGGCTCGGGCCACCCCAAGCTGGTGCCGCAGGCCCTGGCCCAGCGCATAGCGGCCGAGCATGCGGCGGGCAAGCCCTTTCAGGTGAATGTGTGGACGGGCGCCTCCACCGCGCCCGAGCTGGACGGCGCGCTGGCCAAGGTGGGCGGCATGCGCCAGCGCCTGCCTTTCCAGTCCGACCCGCTGTGCCGCAACAAGATCAACGCCGGCGAGCTGCATTACCTGGACATCCACCTGTCGCATGTGGCGCAGCAGGCCTGGTTCGGCTTTCTGGGCCGCATGGATGTGGCGGTGGTGGAGGTGCTGGGCATCTTGCCCGACGGGCGCCTGATCCCCTCGGCCGCCGTGGGCAACAACAAGACCTGGCTGGATATTGCCGACAAGGTGATCCTGGAGGTCAACAGCCTGCCCCCGAAGGAGATGGAGGGCATGCATGACATCTACTACGGCACGGCCATTCCGCCGCGGCGCCAGCCCATCCACCTGACGCAGCCGATAGAGCGCATCGGCGAGCCCTATCTGCGCGTGGACCCAAACAAGGTGATCGCCGTGGTCGAGACGCACCACGGCGACCGCGACACGGCCTTTGCCCGGCCCGACGCGGTAAGCCAGCAGATCGCGGCGCACATCATCGACTTTCTGGCGCACGAGGTGAAGCTGGGCCGCCTGCCCAAGGCCATGCTGCCGCTGCAGTCGGGCGTGGGCAATGTGGCCAATGCCGTGCTGGCCGGGCTGCTGGACGGCCCGTTCGAGGACTTGCTGGGCTTTACCGAGGTGCTGCAGGACGGCATGCTGGAGCTGATCAAGCGAGGCAAGATGGCGGCCGCGTCGGCCACCGCCATATCCCTGAGCCGCGAGGCGCTCAAGGACTTCACCGACAACATTGACTTTTACCGCCAGCGCATCGTGCTGCGCCCGCAGGAGATCAGCAACCACCCCGAGCTGGTGCGCCGCCTGGGCGTGATCGCCATGAACGCCATGATCGAGGCCGACATCTACGGCAACGTGAACAGCACGCACATCATGGGCAGCGGCATGATGAACGGCATAGGCGGCTCGGGCGACTACGCGCGCAACGGCTACCTGTCGTTCTTTGTCACGCCCTCGGTGGCCAAGGGCGGCGACGTGAGCTGCATCGTGCCCATGGTCTCGCATGTGGACCACACCGAGCACGACACGCAGATCATCGTCACCGAGCAGGGCCTGGCCGACCTGCGCGGCCTGTCGCCGCGCCAGCGCGCGCAGGTCATCATCGACAAATGCGCCCACCCGGACTGGCGCCCCATGCTGCAGGACTACTTCGACCGCGCGCGCCGCCAGGGCGCGCAGCACACGCCGCACCTGCTCAGCGAGGCGCTTAGCTGGCACCAGCGCTGCCTGGAGACCGGCAGCATGCGCGCCACCGAGGACGAGCTGGCGGCTGTCGCCTGAGCGCTGCAGGGGCGAACCACAGTGGGCATGATGCAGGCTTTGCAACCCACATTGCCTTGCACCATGCCGATCTGGAAAAAACCCCTGACCCTTGAACTGCTGCACAGTGCCCATGCCAACACAGCCATAGCGCACCTGGGCATAGAGATCACCGAGATTGGTGATGACTTTCTGCGCGGCCGGGTGCCGGTGGACGAGCGCACGCGCCAGCCCTATGGCCTGCTGCATGGCGGCGTGAGCGTGGTGCTGGCCGAGACCCTGGGGTCGATGGGCGCCTTCTATTCCTGCCCGGCAGGCCAGCGCGCCGTGGGCCTGGACATCAACGCCAACCACCTGCGCGCCGCCACCAGCGGCTGGGTCACGGGCACGGCGCGGCCGGTGCACATCGGCAGGACCACCCAGGTCTGGCAGATCGACATGGTGAACGACGAGGGGCAGCTGACCTGCGTCTCGCGCATCACCATGGCGGTGCTGGCGCCGAAATAAAGAACAACCCCCTGAGCGGCTGCGCCGCTGGCCTAGCTTGCGTCAGGTTCAAGTCGAATTGGTCTGATTAGGCACATACCTCAGACTGTGCCGCGAGCCCTCACCCCAACCCTCTCCCAGAGGGAGAGGGAGTAAAGCCGGCGCAACCGGTCGCCCTCGCCCCTTTGGGGAGAGGGAGGGGTGAGGGGCCTCTGCGATATGTGCATAGGCAGGCGAATTGGCCTGCAGCGCTTATCAATCAAGCGTCAACAGCTATTTATTCAGTAGCATTCTGCCGCGCCAGGCGCTCGCTCTTCCAGTACACCTCGCTGCCGGCATCGAGCCGGTTGAGTACGCGCGAGAGCACGAACAGCAGGTCTGAGAGGCGGTTCAGGTACTGGCGCGGCGCAGCGCGCATGGCCTCGCCCTCCTGCAGCGCCACCACGGCGCGCTCGGCGCGGCGCGCCACCGTGCGGCAGACATGGGCCTGGCAGGCAGCGCGCGTACCGGCGGGCAGGATGAATTCCTGCAGGCGCGGCAGCTCGGCGTTGTAGCGCGCCAGGGCGTTGTCCAGCTGCAGCAGGCCGTCGTCCTTGAGCAGCTCATAGCCGGGCATGGACAGCTCGCCCCCTAAGTTGAACAGCTGGTGCTGCACGTCGATGAGCAGCTCGCGCATGTCGGCTGGCAGGCTCTCGCACAGCAGCAGGCCGATGTGCGAATTCAGCTCATCCACATCCCCCATGGCGTGCGGGCGGCCGCTGGCCTTGGATACGCGCGTGTTGTCGCCCAGGCCGGTGGTGCCGTCGTCACCGGTGCGTGTGGCGATCTGTGTCAGTCTGTTTCCCATGGCGCATTCCTTCAGTTTCGGGGTCGAAACGGCGATTGTGCGTTACACCTGCCGACCAATTGTTGAGTAGGGCAACAGCGGGAAAAATTGCTGGCCTGGTCTTTTTTGCTGCGGTGCAATGCGGCCCTGTTCAACTCTTGCCGGAGACCGAATCGATGCCGACAACACAGCAGCGACGCCCCATCTCCCCGTTCGACGCACGCAGCGTGATGCTGTTCGCAGCCCTTACCATGGGCGGTGCGTTGGCGCAGGCCCAGACCTCATCCACGCCGGCCGCGCAGTCCAAGCACCAGGCCAGCCGCAGCCCCGCACCCACCGGGCTCAAGCTCATCATCGGGAGCAGCGCCCGCGGCGCAGAAGCCTCGTTGAAGCGCCCTGCCTGAGCGCCAGGCGCCAGGCACCTTCCCCCGCCAAGGCTGTACTCCAGGGCCTTGGCGGGCTTTTTTTGCCTGCGCCTTGGGCGGTGGCTCAACTTTTAGAATGAGCGCTTCCATCCAGCCCGTCGCAGCCCCATGAACGCCCCCGCCCATACCACCCAACTGCTTGCCCGCCCCGTGCCTCAGGCCCTGCTGGATGCGTTGTCCCAGCGCTTTGGCACGCAATATTCCAGCGCCCTGGCCGTGCGCGCACAGCATGGACGCGACGAGGGCTCCATCGAAGCACCACCGCCGGCCGCCGTGGTCTTTGCCGAGAGCCGGCAGGACGTGCAGGATGCCGTGCGCCTGGCCGCGCAGCACGCCGTGCCGGTGATCGCCTACGCCGCCGGCTCCTCGCTCGAAGGTCATCTGCTGGCCGTGCAGGGCGGCATCAGCATCGACGTGAACCGCATGAACCGCGTGCTGAGCATCGATGCCGATGACCTCACGGTCACCGTACAGCCCGGCATCACGCGCAAGCAACTCAACGAGGCCATCAAGGACAGGGGCCTGTTCTTCCCCATCGACCCGGGCGCGGATGCCAGCATGGGCGGCATGGCCGCCACGCGCGCCAGCGGCACGAATGCCGTGCGCTACGGCACGATGCGCGAGAACGTGCTGGCGCTGGAGGTGGTGACGGCCAGCGGCGAGGCGATACGCACCGGCACGCGCGCCAAGAAGAGCAGCGCCGGCTACGACCTGACGCGCCTGATGGTGGGCAGCGAGGGCACGCTGGGCATCTTCACCGAGGTCACCCTGCGTCTGTTCCCCCTGCCCGAGGCGGTGAGCGCGGCCATCTGCTCCTTCCCCAGCATCGAGGCCGCGGTGCGCACCGTCATTGCAACGATCCAGCTGGGCGTGCCGATCGCACGCGTGGAGCTGATCGACGCCAACAGCGTGCGCATGGTCAACGCCCACAGCAAGCTGGATCTGCGCGAGGAGCCGATGCTGCTGATGGAGTTCCACGGCTCGCCCAGCGGTGTGCGCGAGCAGGCCGAGACGGTGCAGGCACTGGCCAGCGAGCATGGCGGCCAGGCCTTCGAGTGGGCCAGCACGCCCGAGGAGCGCACGCGCCTGTGGACGGCGCGGCACAACGCCTACTTTGCCGCGGTGCAAAGCCGCCCCGGCTGCCGCGCCATCAGTACCGACACCTGCGTGCCCATCAGCCGCCTGGCCGACTGCCTGCTCGACTCCGTGGCCGAGGCCGACGCCAGCGGCATCCCCTACTTCCTGGTCGGCCATGTGGGCGACGGCAACTTCCACTTCGGCTACCTGATCGACCCCAACGACGTCGGCGAACGCGAACGCGCCGAGCGGCTCAACCACCAGCTGGTGACGCGCGCCCTGGCCATGGGCGGCACCTGCACCGGCGAGCATGGCGTGGGCATCCACAAGATGGGCTTTTTGCTGGACGAGGCCGGCGCCGGCGCGGTGGACATGATGCGCGCGATCAAGCGCGCGCTCGACCCGCAGAACATCCTCAATCCAGGGAAGATCTTTACGCTGTGACGCCTGCCTGCCCTACTCCCGCTACGGCAGGAAGGCGGGGGTCAAAAGGCGCAGGCCGATGGAAAACCAACGCTCGCGCAGGTGCGTGCCATTGCGATTGCCATCGGTGGCATCGAGCTGCACGCGATCGGGCACCAGCGAATAGCGCAGCCCCAGCTGATGCATGGGGCGGCCCTGGTTCTGGCCAAAGGTCTCGGCCAGCAGCCAGGCTCTGGCGCTCAGCTGGATCTCCGTCCCCAGGCCCCAGGTCAGACGATCACGCCGAGCCGCCCCATCGCGCAGCCAGCCGACATTGGCATGCACCTGCAAGGCGTCATCGCGCAGTGAGAAGCTGACCGGCGCATAGGCGTACCAATCGCGTCGTGCGGCTGCTTGTGGATGGCCCACGCTGCCGGCCGCCAGGGCCAGGCCCCAGCCATTGGCTTGCAGGGGCCGCAATACCATCTTGCCCTGCAGCACCACATCGGTGGTCTGGCTGTGCCCATGGGCATTGGTGCGCGTGCTGCCCAGGGCCAGCTCCAGGTTGCCGGTGATATTGCAGGCCGGCTGGATCGAGTACTCGGTACT
>JAGPIX010000136.1 GCA_018054745.1 Alicycliphilus sp. | reverse complement strand
AGCCTGGCGCAGCTGCTGGAGCGCCTTGACGGCTTTGCGCTGCGCACCCAGCGCGCCGTGACCATACCGCTGCTCAAAACCATGCTGGAGACCGAATGACCGGCCTTCGGCTCCACTGGAAAACCCATGCCTTCTGACCAATCGGCGCCCCGTCCACGGCTGGCGCTGTTCGACCTGGATCACACCCTGCTGCCACTCGATTCGGACTACGAGTGGGGCGAGTTCACCACCCGCATCGGCTGGACCGATCGCGAGGAGTTTGGCCGGCGCAACCAGGCCTTTTACGACGACTACGTGGCAGGGCGGCTGGACGTGCACGACTATGTGCGCTTTGCCACCGAGGCGGTGCGCCTGCGCGGCGCTGCCGCCGCTGCCGAAGCGCACGCCCGGTTCATGCGCGAGGTGATTGCCCCGGCCATCCACGCGCAGGCGCGCGCGCTGCTGCAAAAGCACCATGATGCGGGCGACGAGGTGCTCATCATCACCGCCACCAACGAATTCGTCACCCGCCCCATCGCCCAGGCCCTGGGCGTGCCGCAGCTGCTGGCCACCGAGCTGGCGCGCGACGCGGACGGCTGGATCACCGGCGAGATCCTGGGCGTGCCCTGCATGCGCGAGGGCAAGGTGCAGCGCATGCAGCAGTGGCTGGCCGGGCGTGGCCTGTCGTGGCAGGACGTGGACAGCACGTTTTACAGCGACTCCATGAACGACGTGCCGCTGCTGGAGAAGGTGAACCACCCCGTCGCCACCAACCCCGATGCGCGCCTGCGCGCGCTGGCACAGGAGCGCGGCTGGCGCGTCCTGGACCTGTTTCACGCCTAAAAAAATGATCAAGACCTTCATCGACAAACTGCTCGGCAAGAGCCCCTCGGGCCGCGGCGCCAAGAGCCGCTTTGGCAAGCGCCAGGAGGTGCCCGCGGCAGTGCACGGCATTGATCCCGGACTGGTGGACAGGCGGGCCAGCGACGTGGTGCGCACGCTCAAGGACGCGGGCTTCGAGGCCTACATCGTCGGCGGCGCCGTGCGCGACCTGCTGCTGGGCCTGAAGCCCAAGGACTTCGACGTGGCCACCAACGCCACGCCCGAGCAGGTCAAGGGGCTGTTCCGGCGCGCCTTCATCATCGGCAAGCGCTTTCGCATCGTGCATGTGGTCTACGGCCGCGGGCGCGAGCATGAGGTGATCGAGGTCTCCACCTTCCGCGCCTACCTGGACAACGCCGCGGCCGAGGCCGTGAGCGGCAACGAGAAAACCAGCAAGCACGCCCTGGCCGGCATGCAGCATGCCGTGGACGCCAGCGGCCGCGTGCTGCGCGACAACGTCTGGGGCCCGCAGGACGAGGACGCCACGCGGCGCGACTTCACCGTCAACGCCATGTACTACGACCCCGAGACGCAGGTGGTGGTGGATTTCCACAAGGGCATAGACGACGCCAAAAAGCGCGTGCTGCGCATGATTGGCGACCCGGCCACGCGCTACCGCGAAGACCCGGTGCGCATCATCCGCGCCGTGCGCTTTGCCGCCAAGCTCAGCGCCCTCGGTTTTGCGCTCGAACCCAAGACCGCCAAGCCCCTGGTGGCCTGCGAGCCGCTCCTGCAGGAGGTGCCGCAAAGCCGTCTGTTCGACGAAATGCTCAAGCTCTTGCAGACCGGCCATGCGCTGGCTTCCATCGCACAGCTGCAGAAGCTGGGGCTGGAGAAGGGCATTTACCCGCTGCTGGACGTGGTGGTCGAGCGCGCGTCCAGCACCTTCGTGCAGGCGGCCCTGCAGGACACCGACCGCCGCGTCGGCGAGGCCAAGACCGTGGCGCCCAGCTTTTTGCTGGCCTGCGTGCTGTGGCAGGACGTCAAGGCCGGCTGGGAGCAGCGCCTGACACGCGGCGAGCACGCCTTCCCGGCGCTGCAGGACGCCATCGACGAGGTGTTCGACAAGCGCATCGGCGATGTCTCCGGGCGCGGCAAGCTGGCGGCGGACATGCGCGAGATCTGGGTCATGCAGCCGCGCTTTGAAAAGCGTTCGGGCAATACGCCATTCAGCATGATTGCCCATATCCGCTTTCGCGCGGGCTTTGACTTCCTGCGTCTGCGCGCCGATGTCGGCGAGGTCGAGGAAGGCCTGGCCGAGTGGTGGCAGCAGTTCTCGCTGGCCGACGATGCGCGCCGCGAGGACATGATCGAGCAGGTGCGCGAGGAGCAGCGCGCGCGCCAGCGCAAGGCCCAGCCGGTGGTGCGGCGCGTGCCCAAGGCGGCCGAGCCGGCCACCGTGCCTGCGGCCGAAGGCCCGGCCGGCGCGGCCGGCGCTGATGGCGCTGATGGCGAGGCCGCAGCGTCCAAGAAGCGCCGCCGGCGCCGCCGCAAACCCGCCGGGGGCGGCGAGGCAGGCACGGGCTCAGACCTGGCGTGAGCGCCTGGATAGGCCTGGGTGCCAACCTGGGCGACGCGCGCGCCGCCCTGCGCAGCGCCGTGCAGGCCATGGCAGCCTTGCCGGGCACGCGGCTGCTGCGCGTGTCATCGCTCTACCGCAGCGCGCCCGTCGATGCCGGCGGGCCCGATTACCTCAATGCCGTGGCCGAGCTGGACACCACGCTGGCCCCCCTGGAGCTGCTGCACGCCCTGCAGCGGATTGAACAGGCCGCCGGCCGCGAGCGCCCCTACCGCAACGCGCCGCGCACGCTGGATCTGGACCTGCTGCTGTATGGCACGCTGCGGCTGGACAGCGCCGAGCTCACCGTGCCCCACCCGCGCATGGGCGAACGCGCCTTCGTGCTGCTGCCCCTGGCGGAACTGGCACCGCCGCTGGTGGATGCGCAGCAACTCGCCGCCGTGGCCGGCCAGCGCATGGAGTGCGTGGCGACGGCGCAGCAGTGGCTGCAAAATTGATAGCTGTTCGCGCTTGTCATTTGGCGTTTATGAATGGAAAACATTTGATAAACGCCATCCATCAAGCGTGAGCAGCTATTGTTTTTAGTCCACCTTGGCGCCCGATGCCTTCACCACCTGCTGGTATTTGGCGCGCTCGGCGGCCATGAAGGCGTCGAACTGCTCGGGCGTGGTGGGCACGGGCTCGGCCATCAGGGCCTCAAAACGGGTCTTGGTCTCGGGGGCCCTGAGGGCATCGGTGAAGGCCTTGTTCAGCCGGGCGATCACCGGCCCGGGCGTGCCGGCGGGCGCCACCAGGCCCCACCAGGTGTCGATGGCAAAACCCTTGAAGCTGCTCGACAGCGGCGGCACGCCGGGCAGCATGGGGCTGGCGGCCAGTGAGGTCACGGCCAGTGCCTTGAGCTTGCCGGCCTTGATGTTGGGCGCGGCGGCAGCCAGGTTGTCGATGTTGAAGTCCACCTCGCCGGCCAGCAGCGCCAGCTGCGCCGGGCTGGCGCCGCGGTAGGGGATGTGCAGGGCGTAGATGCCGGCCTTCTGCTTGAACATCTCGCCCGCCAGATGGCCGGCGCTGCCGTTGCCGCCGCTGCCGTAGTTGAGCTTGCCGGGGTTGGCGCGGGCGTAGGCAATCAAATCCTGCAGGCTGTGGATTTTGAGCTGCTCGGCGCGCGCGGCGTTGACCACCAGCACATTGGGCACGCGCACCATCTGCGTGATGGCGGCAAAGTCCCTGGCCGCGTCGTAGGGCATGCGGCTGTACAGCCAGGGGTTGACGGCATGCGTGGCCGTGGCGGCAATGCCTATGGTCAGACCGTCGGGGGCGGACTTGGCCACCAGCGCGGCGCCAATGTTGCCGCCGGCGCCGGCCTTGTTGTCGATGATCACCGTGCCCAGGCTGTCGCGCACGCGCTCGGCCAGGGCGCGCGCGGTGACGTCGATGGGGCCACCAGGCGCATAGGGCACGACCAGGCGGATGGTGCCGTCCTGGGCATGGCCCAGGGAGGTGACGGAAGCTGCGGCAACGGCCGCTGCCGAAAGAAGAAGTTGTCTGCGGTTCATGGATGGGCGTGAGAGAAAGAAAAGCGATATCGGCTGCCCGCTGGCAGCCTGCGGTGTGCGCGGTTGGGCGATTTCAGCCGCCGTGCTTGTCGGCTTCCGAGGTGAAGGAGTCGGCGAAGAACTCCTCCGCCGGCAGGCCGCGCTGCTCGCCATAGGCGGTGCGCGCCGAATCGACCACGATGGGCGCGCCGCAGGCATAGACCTGAAAGCCCGAGAGGTCGGCAAAGTCGTCCAGCACGGCCTGGTGCACCAGGCCTGTGCGGCCCGTCCATTCATCTTCGGGCAGGGCGTCGGACACCACGGGCACGTAGTACAGCTGGGGCAGGTCGGCCAGGCGCTCGCGTATCCAGCCGTCCATGTACAGGTCACGCGGGCGGCGACCGCCCCAGTAGAGCGCGGCCGGGCGCCTGATCTTCTGGTGCTGCATGCGCTCGATCAGCGCCTTGATGGGCGCAAAGCCCGTGCCCGAGGCCAGCAGGATCATCGGCTTCTTGGAGTCCTCGCGCAGGAAGAAGCTGCCAAACGGCCCCTCCACGCGCAGGATTTCCTTCTCTTTCATGGCGCCGAACACATGGTCGGTGAACTTGCCGCCGGGCATGTGGCGTATGTGCAGCTCCAGGCCGGGCGTGGCCTCCTGGGTGTGCGGCGCGTTGGCCATGGAGTAGGCGCGGCGCGAGCCATCGCGCAATATGAATTCGATGTACTGGCCCGCGTGGTAGCGAAACTGGTCGTTGGCCGGCAGCTGCAGGCGCAGCTGCATCACGTCGTGCGAGGCGCGCGTGAGCGTGGTCACGCGCACCGGCAGCTTCTTGATGGGGTAGGCGCTCTCGTCGGTCACCTGGCGCGACTCCAGCACCACGTCGGTCAGCGCGCGCGCGCAGCAGGTCAGCACATAGCCGGCGTCTTCTTCCTCCACGCTCAGCGCCTTGTGCTGGTGCTCGCCATGCACCACCGAGCCGCTCAGCTTCTTGCACTTGCAGGAGCCGCAGGCGCCGTCCTTGCAGCCATAGGGCAGGCCCACGCCGCTGCGGATGGCGGCCGCCAGTATGGCTTCGTCGCCCTGCGCCTGGAATGTGCGGCCGCTGGGCTGCACGCTGATCTGAAAGGCCGCTGGCGCGGTCTGTGGACTCGTCATGTATCGGTATCCTTGGATGTTTTCATGCCGGGGCCGAGGCCCCGCCTCGCTCGACGGAGCCGATTTTGCCCTCAAACCAAAACCCTCTCGGCGCCCTGCCGGCGCGCTTTCGGCGCCAGCGCCTGCTCATCATCGGCTGCGGCGACATTGGCCTGCGCGTGGCGCGCGGCCTGCGCTCGCGCCTGCAGGTGCTGGCGCTGACCCAGTCGCCCGAGCGCGTACCCGCACTGCGCGCCGCCGGCATCACGCCACTCGTGGGTGACCTGGACGCGGCCGCGTCGCTGGCGCGCCTGGCCGGCCTGGCCACGCGCGTGCTGCACCTGGCGCCCCCCCCGGCGCTGGGCGAGATCGATGCGCGCAGCCTGGCGCTGGCGCGTGCGCTGCGCCGGCGTGCGCTGCCGCTGGCGCTGGTCTATGTCTCCACCAGCGGCGTGTATGGCGACTGCGCGGGCGACTGGGTGGCCGAGTCGCGCCCGGTGGCGCCGGCCACGCCGCGCGCGCTGCGCCGCGTGAATGCCGAGCGCGCGCTGCGCCACCTGGGGCGCGCCGGCCTGCGCCTGAGCATCCTGCGCGTGCCCGGCATCTACGCGCCCGATCGCGCGGGCGGCACGCCCGAGGCGCGGCTGCGTCGCGGCACCCCGGTGCTGGCCGCGCCCGACGATGTCTATACCAACCATATCCATGCCGACGACCTGGCGCGCGCCTGCGTGGCCGCGCTGTGGCGTGGGCAGGCGCAGCGCGCCTACAACGTGGCCGACGACAGCCAGCTGAAGATGGGCGACTACTTTGACCTGGCGGCCGACCTGTACGGCCTGCCGCGCCCGCCGCGTGTGCCGCGCAGCCAGGCGCAGGAGCAGCTGCCGCTGTCGTTGCTGAGCTTCATGAGCGAGTCGCGCCGGCTGGTGACCACGCGCATGGCGCGCGAACTGCGCCTGCGCCTGCGCTACCCCACGGTGCATACAGGGCTGCTGCCTGCGGGTCAGCGTGGGTAGGTATTGCCCTGGGCGTCGTAGCAGCGAAACACGTTGCAGTTGGCGATCTCGCGCCGTGGCGGTGGCGGCATGGGGCGGGGTGGCACAACCACCACCGGCGGGGCGTAGTAGGGCGTGGCGTGGCCGGGGTGGTGGTCGCGGCGGCGCTCGGTGCGCGCCTGCTCGGCCGGGCTCAGGCAGGCCAGATCCGCCTGGCGCTGGGCGGCGTCCAGCCGCGACTGTTCGTCATACATGCCCTGGCCCATGGTGGCCAGCACCTGCTGCAGCTGCTGGCGCGCTTTCCGGCATGCCATGGATTGGGCCGGGTCGTCGCGGGGGGCGGTGGTGGCCTGGCGTGCTGCGCGTTCGGCCTGCTGTGCATCGCGCCGTTGTTCGGCCTCCAGCCGCAGGCGCTCCTGCCTGCGTTCCAGTGCCTCGGCCGCCTGCTGGCGCTCGCGCGCGATGTCCTGCGGGGACTGGCGCTCCTGCACCTCGCGCACCGCATCGCCGCGGTGGCAGCCGCCGTCGGTGTAGGTCACCTGGCCCGTGGCCGGGTCGGTGCAGCGCATGACCTGGGCCGCCGCAGGCTGCGCCCAGCACGCCATGGCCGCCAGCAGCAGGGCCAGGGCAGGGGCAGCAGGGGATGGTGTGGGCATGTACTAGCGCCAGTCGTAGCGCGGGTTGCGATGCTCGCGCTCGTTGTGCCGTTCACGCTCGCGTGGGTGGCGGCCGGCCTCGGCATCCATGTTCGGGCGTTGCGGCACGCGCGGCTGGTGGGCATGCGG
>JAGPIX010000135.1 GCA_018054745.1 Alicycliphilus sp. | reverse complement strand
CGAAAGCGCAGCAGGCAGGCCTGGAAGATGGCCTCGCGCGCGCTCAGGCCCTGCTCGCGCTGCGCCTCCAGGGCGAAGTCGATCATCATGATGGCGTTCTTCTTCACGATGCCGATCAGCAGCACGATGCCGATGATGGCGATGATGTCCAGCTCCAGCCCCGCCACCATCAGCGCCAGCAGCGCCCCCACTGCCGCCGAGGGCAGCGTGGACAAAATGGTCACCGGGTGGATGGTGCTCTCATACAGCACGCCGAGCACGATGTACATGGTGATCACCGCCGCCAGAATCAGCAGCAGCGTGTTGGACAAGGACGCCTGGAACGCCAGCGCCGCGCCCTGGAACTGCGCCTCCACCGCCAGCGGCAGCTCGCCGGCGTCCCGCGCGGCCTGCAGTTGGCCCTGGACCGCCTTGACGGCATGGCCCAGGGCCACGCCGGGCGCGGTGTTGAAGGAGATGGTGGCCGCGGGCAGTTGCCCCACATGGCTGACGGCCAGGGCCATGCTGCGCTCGCTGACCTGGGCGATGGAGGACAGCGGCACCGGCGCGCCACTGGTCGAGGCCACATGGATGGCCTGCAGCGCCTCGGGCCCCAGCTTGAACTGCGGCGCCACCTCCAGCACCACGCGGTATTGGTTCGACTGCGTGAAGATGGTCGAGATCAGCCGCTGGCCGAAGGCGTTGTACAGGGCCTGGTCCACCGCCGCCACCGTCACGCCAAGGCGGCTGGCCTGGGCGCGGTCTATCTCCACATAGGCCTGGCGGCCCAGGTTCTGCTGGTCGCTGCCCACGTCGGTCAGCTCGGGCAGGGCGCGCATGCGCTCGACCAGGGCCGCGCTGCTGCGCGCCAGCTGCGCCATGTCGGGCGATGACAGCAGCAGCTGGTACTGGGTGCGCGCCGCGCGCTCCTCTATCGTCAGATCCTGCACCGGCTGGGCAAACAGCCGTATGCCGGGCAGGCCGCGGCTGTCGTCCGACAGGCGGCGCAGCACGGTGGCGGCGTCGTCGCGCTCGCCGTGGGGCTTCAGGTCGATGAGCAGGCGGCCGGTGTTCAGCGTGGTGTTGCTGCCATCCACGCCGATGAAGGAGGAAATGCTCTGCACCGCCGGGTCGCGCAGCAGGCGCTCGACCAGTGCCTGCTGGCGTTCGGCCATGGCGGCGAACGAGATCGACTGGTCGGCCTCGGTGGTGGCCTGCAGCGTGCCCGTGTCCTGCGTCGGGAAGAAGCCCTTGGGCACCGCCAGGTACAGCAGCGCGGTGATGGCCAGCGTGGCCAGAAACACGCCCCAGGTCAGGCCGCGACGGTCCAGCACCCAAGCCAGCAGCCGGCCGTACCCGGCGATCATGCCGTCCAGAAAACGCCCGGTGGCGTGGTACAGGCGGCCACGGGCCTGCTCCGGGTCATGCCTGAGCAGGCGCGCGCACAGCATGGGCGTGAGCGTCAACGAGACCACGGCCGATATCAGTATGGCCACGGCCATGGTGATGGCGAACTCCCGGAACAGCCGCCCCACCACGTCGCCCATGAAGAGCAGCGGAATCAGCACCGCCACCAGCGAGATGGTCAGCGAGATGATGGTGAAGCCTATCTGTTTGGCGCCCTGGAGTGCAGCCTCCAAGGGGGTGATGTGGGGTGCTGGCGTGTTCTGGCTACGGCCGGACGCTTGCGCGTCCTTCACGGGGCCTTCGGCCCCATGAGCCTGCACCGAAACATTGCCCGGCATCTCCAGATGCCGGGCAATGTTTTCGATCATGACAATCGCGTCATCGACCACAAAGCCGGTGGAGATGGTCAGCGCCATCAGCGTCAGGTTGTTGATCGAGAACCCCGCCAGATGCATCACGCCAAAGGTGCCCACCAGCGACAGCGGCACGGCAAAGCTGGGGATCAGCGTGGCCGATGCCGAGCGCAGAAAGACGAAGATCACCGCCACCACCAGGGCGATGGCCAGCATCAGCTCGGTCTGCATGTCGCGCACCGAGGCGCGTATGGTCACGGTGCGGTCGGTCAGCACCTGCACGTCCAGCGACGCGGGCAACGACTCCTTCAGCTGCGGCAGCAGGGCCTGGATGCGGTCCACCGTGGCGATGACGTTGGCGCCGGGCTGGCGCTTGATGTTCAGGATGACGCCGGCACGCGCGCCCGCCTCGGGCGTGGCGGCCCAGGCGGCCAGGCGGGTGTTCTCGGCGTCGTCCACCGTGGCGGCCACGTCGGCCAGGCGCACCGGGTTGCCGTTCTTGAAGGCGATGATCAGCTGGCGGTACTCGGCGGCGGACTGCAGCTGGTCGTTGGCATCTATGGTGGAGGCGCGCTCGGGCCCGTCAAAGCCGCCCTTGGCGGCCTTCACGTTGGCGGCGGCGATTGAACTGCGCAGGTCCTCCAGCGTCAGCCCCAGGCCGGCCAGCGCCGTGGGGTTGGCCTGTATGCGCACGGCCGGGCGGCGCCCGCCGCCTATGGCCACCAGGCCCACGCCCTGGACCTGCGAGAGCCTGGGCGCCAGGCGGTTTTCCACCAGGTCGTTCACGCGTATCACCGGCAGCGTGGGCGAGGTGATGGCCAGCGTCAGGATGGGCGCGTCGGCCGGGTTCACCTTGCTATACAAGGGCGGCATCGGCAGGTCATTGGGCAGCAGCGACGTGGCGGCGTTGATGGCGGCCTGCACCTGCTGCTCGGCCACGTCCATCGACATATCGAGCGCAAAGCGCAGCGTGATCACCGAAGCGCCGCCCGAGCTGGTGGACGACATCTGCGCCAGGCCCGGCATCTGGCCGAGCTGGCGCTCCAGCGGCGCGGTGACGTTGGAGGTCATCACATCCGGGCTGGCCCCGGGGTAGAGCGTGGTCACCTGGATGCTGGGGTAGTCCACCTCGGGCAGGGCCGATATCGGCAGCTGGCGCCAGGCCAGCAGGCCGGCGATCAGGATGGCCACCATCAGCAGCGAGGTGGCGATCGGCCGCAGGATGAACAGGCGCGACAGGTTCATGGCAGGGCGCTGCGGGTTTCAGCGCGCGCGGCCCTTGTCCGCCCGCGGCCTATCGGCGGCCGGCGCCTGCGCCTGGCCGGGGTCTATCACCGTTACCTTGCTGCCCTCGCGCAGGCGGTCCAGGCCGTCGGTGACCACCCGGTCGCCGGGCTGCAGATCGCCGGTGACGCTGACGCGATCGCCGTCAGTCACGCCCAGCTCCAGGCGGCGCTGCGTCACCTGGCCGTCGGCCTGCAACAGGTAGACATGGTTGTTCTGCACGGCCGTGGCCGGCACGGTAAGCGCCTGCTCGATGAGCCGGATCTGCAGCCGCACGTTGACGAACTGGTTGGCAAACAGCCGGCCATCGGCGTTGTCGAACGCCGCCTTGGCCCTGACGGTGCCGGTGCTGGCGTCGATGGCGTTGTCCAGCGCATTCAGGCGCCCGGTGGCCAGCAGGCTCTTTTGCTCGCGGTCCCACAGCTCCACGGGCAGCGCGCGCTTCTCGGCCAGGGCGCGGGCGATGGCGCCGACATGCGCCTCGGGCACTGAGAACAGCGCGTCTATCGGCCGCACCTGGGTGATGGTGACGATGCCACTCACGTCCGAGGGGTTCAGCACATTGCCCAGATCCGCCTGGCGCAGGCCCAGGCGCCCGGCAATCGGCGCGGTGATGCGCGTGTAATCAAGCTGCAGCCGCGCTGCATCCACCTGCGCCTGGTCGGCGGCCACCGTGCCCTGGTACTGGCGCACCAGGGCCGCCTGGGTGTCCACCTGCTGGCTGGCGATGGAATCTTGCGCCTGCAGCTCCTGGTAGCGCCGCAGGTCCAGCTGGGCGTTCTTCAGCAGCGCCTGGTCGCGCTGCAGCGTACCCTGGGCCTGCTGCAGCGCGGCGCGGTAGCCGCGCGCGTCGATCTGCGCCAGCAGCTGGCCGGCGCGCACCTCGTCGCCCTCCTTGAAGAAGATCTTCTCCAGCTCGCCCGACACGCGGGTGCGCACCACCGAGGTGGCGCGGGCGTTCATGGTGCCAATGCTGCTGACCAGCACGCGCATGTCGCGCCTGTCCACCACACCCACCGACACCGGCTGTGCGGAGCCACCGCCGCGACCCGACGCGCCCGGGCCGGCGCCCTGCCCTGCCTGGTTCTTCACGTACCACCAGCCGGCGGCCGCCGCCAGCAAGGCCAGCAGCAGCAAGATGGTCAGCAGCACCGGCCGGATACGCCCAGCGCATCGGTGTTCATGAGGGCGGCGATACCTGTGGCGACACTGGGGGGCGGGCAAGGGGGTTTCTCCTGCAAAGAGCAAAAGATCATAGCGGGCCGCGCTGCAGTGGCGCATGCAGCGGACGTAAAGACCGCGGTTGCGCCACTACACTCGGGGCAACCCACCCGCACCATGACCAGCATCGTCTTCTCCCACGCCAACAGCTTCCCGGCCGGCACCTACCGGGTGCTGTTCGATCTGCTGCGCCAGCGCGGCTTCACGGTCAGCGCCGTGGAGCGCTATGGTCACGACACACGCTATCCCGTCAGCAACAACTGGCCGCACCTGGTGCAGCAACTGGCCGACTTTGCCGCCGCGCAGCAGCAGCGCACGGGAGAGCCCGCCTTTCTGGTGGGCCACTCCCTGGGGGGCTTCTTGAGCGTGATGGCCGCCGCGCGCTACCCGCAACTGGCGCGCGGCGTGCTGCTCATCGACTCGCCACTCATCGGCGGCTGGCGCGCCAGCGCCCTGGGTGTGGCCAAGCAGGCCCAGGTGGTGGGCGCCGTCACGCCCGGGCGCATCAGCCGCGCGCGGCGCAACAGCTGGGCCAGCACCGAGGAGGCGCTGGAGCATTTCCGGCGCAAGCGGGTCTTTGCCCAATGGGACCCGCAGGTGCTGCAGGACTACGTGACCCATGGCCTGCAGGAGCGCGACGGCCAGCGCGTGCTGGTCTTTGACCGCGAGGTGGAAACCCGGATCTACAACACCCTGCCGCACAACCTGGGGCGCATCTTGCAGGCCCACCCGCTGCAATGCCCGGCCGCCTTCATAGGCGGGCGCGACTCGGCAGAGATGCGCCAGGTGGGCATGGCCATGACGCAGCGCATCACCCAGGGCCGCGTGATGATGCTCGACGGCAGCCACCTCTTTCCCATGGAGCAGCCCCAGGCCACGGCGGCGGCCATCGAGGCGGCGCTGCTGAACCTACAAAATATCTAAGCAAAATTTGCCGCTAGCGCTTATCCATATTGCGCCAAAAGCTATATTTTCAATAGCTCATTCCGCCCAGCGCACCACCCCCGTCCAGGCCGTTGCCAGCACCACCACGCCAAACACGATGCGGTAGTAGGCAAAGGGCACAAAGCTGTGGCTGCTGATGTAGCGCAGCAGCCAGCGCACGCACAGCCAGGCGCTGATGAACGAGAACACCAGGCCCACGGCGAACACCGGCGTATCGGCGGCGGACAGCAGCGCGCGTTCCTTGTACAGGCTGTACACGCCCGCGCCAATCAGCGTGGGGATGGCCAGGAAGAACGAGAAGTCGGTCGCCGCCTTGCGCGACAGGCCCAGCAGCATGCCGCCGATGATGGTGGCGCCGCTGCGGCTGGTGCCCGGCACCATGGCCAGGCATTGCACCAGGCCCACCTTGAGCGCGTCCCAGGGCCCCATGTCGTCCACCGACTGGATGCGCACCGCCTGCTGCTGGCGCCGCTCGGCCCACAGGATGATGAAGCCGCCGATGATGAAGGTACTGGCCACGATGGTGGGCGTGAACAGATGCGCCTTGATGGCCTTGCCCAACAGCAGCCCCAGCAGCACGGCCGGGAAGAAGCCGATCAGCACATTCAGCGCGAAGCGCCGTGCCTGCGCGCTGGTGGGCAGCGCCACGACCGTGTCGCGGATGCGCTGCCAGTACACCAGGATGACGGCAAAGATGGCGCCGGTCTGGATGGCAATGTCGAAGACCTTGGCCTTGGCGTCGTCAAAGCCCAGCAGCGAGCCCGCCAGGATCAGGTGGCCGGTGGAGGAGATCGGAAGAAATTCGGTCAGGCCCTCGACCACGCCCATGATGGCGGCCTTGAGCAGCAAGAGAGAGTCCACGCAAGCGTCCTGAACAAAAAAACAAAGCGCGGATTATCAACGCCGCCGGGCGGCGCGCATTTCACGCCGCGGCGGCGGCCACTGGCGCCGGCGCACGCGGCCTTCGTCGCAACGCGCTGGCCCGGCGCGCCAGGCAGGGCCACAGTGCGGTCCAACAGCCCCGGAGGTCGCCATGCAGCCCACCCCCCTTATCACCGTCCACATGTTTGCCGCCCTGGCCGGCACGGTCGTCGGCGCCGTAGCCCTGTGGGCGCGCCGCAGCGGCGGCGCCCGCCCGCGGCTGCACCGCATGGCCGGCCATGCCTGGGTGCTGCTGATGCTGGTCACCGCCATCAGCGCGCTCTGCATACGTGACTACCAGCTGCCCAACCTGGCCGGCTACACGCCCATACACCTGCTGGTGCCGCTGCTGTTTGCCGGGCTGCTGGTGGCGTTCGGGCGCCTGGCCCGGCGCGACATTGCCGGCCACCGCCGCGCCATGCGCATCACCTACGTGGGCGCCTGCCTGGTGGCCGGCGCCTTCACGCTGCTGCCCAACCGTTACCTGGGCGGCCTGCTGTGGCATGGCCTGCTGGGCCTGTGAATCACCCCGCATCCGATTTTCGCAAGGAGCTTTCATGTACAACACCCCCCACCCACTCCCACCCGGCGACGCACTGGAAGCCCTGGCGCGCAAGCGTGCCGGCGCCAAGCTCGGCTGGTTCGTGCATGCCTTGGTGTATGCCGCCGTCATCACCGGCCTGACCCTGCTGTCGCTCCACCAGGGGCGCGGCTGGGCCA
>JAGPIX010000042.1 GCA_018054745.1 Alicycliphilus sp. | reverse complement strand
AAGGGCCGTACCGTGGTGCTGGGCGCCGGCAAGGCCGGCGGTTCGATGTGCCAGGCGCTTGAAGCGCTGTGGCCGCAGGAGGCGCCGCTGTCCGGCCTGGTGGTTACGCGCTACCACCATATTCCGCCGCGCCCCGAGGGGCTGGCGCAGCGTATCGAACTCGTTGAGGCCGCTCACCCCGTGCCGGATGCCGCCGGCTTGCTGGCTGCCGAGCGCATGCTGGCGCTGACGCAAGGGCTGACCGAGGACGATCTGGTGCTGTGCCTGATCTCTGGCGGCGGCTCGGCCCTCTTGACCCTGCCGGCCGAGGGTCTGGATCTGGCAGAGAAGCAGCGCATCAACCAGGCCTTGCTGGAAAGCGGCGCCGCCATTGGCGAGATGAACTGTGTGCGCAAGCATCTCTCGCGCATCAAGGGCGGCCGCCTGGCCGCCGCCTGCCACCCGGCCCGGGTGGTCACGCTGACCATCAGCGACGTGCCGGGCGACGACCCCTCCATCATCGCCAGCGGGCCCACGGTGGCCGATGCCTCAACCTGCGCCGACGCGCTGGCAATTCTGCAGCGCTACCAAATTGCCGTGCCCGATGCCGTGCGCGCCGCGCTGCAGGCTGGCGCGCTGGAAACCCCGAAGCCCGGTGACGCGCGCTTTGCCGGTCACCAGGTGCACCTGATCGCCACGCCCCAGCAGTCACTGCAGGCCGCGGCCCGGGCGGCGCAGGCCGCGGGCATTGCGGCGCATATCCTGTCCGACGAGATCGAGGGCGAGTCGCGCGAGGTGGGCAAGGTGCATGCGGCGCTGGCGCGCGCCGTGGCCCGGCGCGATGAGCCGTTTGCGCGGCCCTGCGTGATTCTTTCGGGCGGGGAAACCACGGTCACGATACGCCCCAGGCAGCCCGGCGCCGCCAAGGGGCGCGGCGGGCGTGCCGGCGAGTTCTGCCTGGGCCTGGCCCAGGCGCTGCAGGGGCAGGAGGGCGTCTGGGCGCTGGCGGCCGACACCGACGGCATAGACGGCGTGGAGGACAACGCGGGCGCCCGCGTGGCACCCGACACCCTGGCGCGCGCGGCACAAAACGGCCAGCGCATCGGCGACCACCTGGATCGCAACGATGCCTATGGCTTTTTCGAACCTCTGGGCGATCTGGTGTTCACCGGGCCTACGAACACCAATGTGAACGACTTTCGCGCCATCCTGGTGTTGTAGGCGCCCAGGGACGCTTGCCGTCCCCGGGCTGCTGCATCAGTGTGCAGCGGCGCTGGCGGCGCCCACGCCGGTCTGCGCGCGCACGTACTGGTCATCAAACGCCGCACGCTCCTTGTCGGCCTGGGCGCTGCTGTCCAGCCTGGAGAAGACATAGATCGCCAGGAAGGCCAGCGGCATGGCAAACAGCGCCGGCTGGGTGTAGGGGAAGAGCGCGGCCTTGTTGCCCAGCACATCCACCCACACCGACTTGGAGAACAGCACGAACAGCACCGAGCTGATGAGACCCGTGTAGCCGCCCACCAGCGCGCCGCGCGTGGTCAGGCCCTTCCAGTACATGGACATCAGCAGGACGGGGAAGTTGGCGCAGGAGGCCACGCCAAAGGCCAGCGCCACCATGAAGGCCACGTTCATCTTCTCGAACGCCATGCCCAGCAGCACGGCGACCACGCCCAGGCCCAGGGTGGCCATCTTGGAGACGCGGATCTCCTTGGCCTCGCTCGCCTGGCCCTTCATGATCACGCGGGCATACAGGTCGTGCGAGATGGCCGAGGCACCTGCCAGCGCCAGGCCCGCCACCACCGCCAGGATGGTGGCAAAGGCCACGGCCGACAAAAAGCCCAGCAGCAGGTTGCCGCCCGCGGCCTTGGCCAGGTGCAGGGCCACCATGTTGCCGCCGCCAATCAGCTTGCCGCCGACCACGCCGCCCTCGAAGAAGTCCGGGTTCGTGCCCACCAGCACGATGGCGCACAGGCCCATGATGGCGATCACGTTGAAGAAGAAGGCGATGATGCCGGAGGCATAGAACACCGACTTGCGCGCCTCCTGCGCGTTGGTCACGGTGAAGAAGCGCATCAGGATATGCGGCAGGCCGGCGATGCCGAACATCAGGCCCAGGCCCATGGACAGGGCCGTCACCGGGTCGGCCAGCAGCTTGCCGGGCGAGAGCATGTTGGCGCCCAGCTTGTGCACCTCCATGGTCTTGGTCAGCAGGGTGTCCAGGCTGAAGCCGAACTGGGAGAAGGCCAGCAGCATGATGGCCGTGCCGCCCGCCAGCAGCATGCAGGCCTTGATGATCTGCACCCAGGTGGTGGCGACCATGCCGCCGAAGATCACATACACCATCATCAGCACGCCGACGACGACCAGGGCCACGTTGTAGTCCAGGCCGAACAGCAGCTTGATGAGCTGGCCGGCGCCGACCATCTGCGCCACCAGGTAAAAGCAGACCACGGTCAGCGAGCTGACGGCCGCCATGGTGCGCACCGGGCCCTGGGAGAGGCGGTAGGCGGTGATGTCGGCAAAGGTGAACTTGCCCAGGTTGCGCAGGCGCTCGGCCATCAAGAACAAAATGATGGGCCAGCCGACGAAGAAGGCCACCATGTAGATGTAGCCATCGACACCGTCGCCATAAATCATGGCCGTCAGGCCCAGCAGCGTGGCCGCCGACATGAAGTCGCCGGCAATCGCAAGGCCGTTTTGCTTGCCGGTGATGCCGCCGCCGGCGGTGTAGAAGTCGGACGCCGACTTGGAGCGGCCGGCCGCCCAGTAGGTGATGCCCAGCGTCATCAGCACGAAGACGAAGAACATGCCAATGGCGTGCCAGTTCAGCGGCTGCTTTTGTGTGGCGCCCAGGTCCGGGGCGGCGATGGCCAGTGCCGGCAGCAGCAGGGACAGGGCCGCAGCGCTGCGGCAGGCGAGAGAAATAGGGCGCTGCATCATGCTGTCTTCCTCATGGCGTCGGCGACGATCTGGGCGTTGCGCGCATCAAAGTCGCTGTTGGCGCGGCGCACATAGACCCAGGTCAGGGCGCAGAAGAACACAAACTGGGTAAAGCCCAGGGCAATGCCCAGCGTCAGATTGCTGCCCTCGAACAGGCGCAGCGCAATCACTTGCGGCTGGAAGGCCACCAGCAGCACAAAGCCAAAGAACACGGCAATCACCAGCAAGGCCAGCGTCGTGGCAAAGCGCGCCCGCTCGCGCACCAACTGCGCGTAGCGCGGGTCGCGCTTGATGTTTTCATACAAGGGGTTGGACATAAACCTGACTCCATCAATGGCATCGGCTGCGCACGAAATTGTGCAGTGCAGCATTGGCGCGCGGCTTCTAGGAAGCAAGCCTGTAGCAAGACTTACAACGCAGTGGACTGGTGGGAGAACGAGTCGGGCGCGCTTGTGTAGTCCCAGGTGTCATCCGCCCTTGGGCAGTTGTTCCCACCAGGTGCTACCGAAGCGTCCCTGCAGGAAGGCGATGAAGGCCTGCACCTTCTGCGGCACCAGGCGTGGCGAGGGGTAGACGGCGTGAATCTCCTGCTCGGGCAGGCGGCAGGTCTTGAGCACCTCGACCACGCGTCCCGCCGCCAGCGAGTCATGGGCCACATACCAGGGCAGGGCGGCGATGCCCATGTGCGCGCGTGCCGCGGCCAGCAGGGCCGAGAGATTGTTCGAGCGCAGTCGTCCGCTGACGGGCACGGATACCGCCTCGCCGCTGGCATTGCGCAGGCGCCAGACGTCATTGCCCTGCACGCTGCTGTAGATCAGCGTGGCGTGCTCCTTCAGATCCGAGGGGCGGCGCGGCGTGCCGTGCTTCTTCAGGTAGTGGGGCGAGGCCACCAGCACCCAGGGGTTCACGCCCAGGGTGCGTGCGCCCAGCGTGGAGTCGGCCAGTTTGCCCAGGCGCAGCGCCACGTCTATGCCGTTGGCCACCAGGTCGGTGTAGCGGTCCTCGAAGCTCAGGTCCACCTCGACCTGGGGGTTGTGCTGCATGAAGTCGAGCGCCAGCGGGATCACCACGCGCCGCCCGAAGGCCACCGAGCTGCCTATGCGCAGCTGGCCCTGCACCTGGTGCTGGCGCACCTGGACCACGTTCTCGGCCTCGGCCACGTCGCTGACGATGGCCTTGCATTTCTCGTAGTACAGCGTGCCCGGCTCGGTCAGGCTCACGCCGCGCGTGTTGCGGTTCAAAAGGCGCACCTTGAGCCGCGCCTCCATGGCCGCGACCTGCTTGGTCACGGTGGGCTGGGTGGTGGCGAATTCGCGTGCCACCTGGGTAAAGCTGCCGGTCTCCACCACCCGCACAAACATGTGCATGGCGTCCAGTCTGTCCATTGCATCTTCCTTGTTTATTCCAACGCGGAATAAATTCTATGGTCTCCCGTGGCCTTCCGCCATGGTGCCGGTTTGCCTAAAGTTGCACCCACTTCAAGGAGATAGGCCATGGCCAAAATGAAAGCGATCGAAGCCGCCGTCAAGGTGCTCGAAAAAGAGGGTGTCAGCGTCACGTTCGGCGTGCCCGGTGCCGCCATCAATCCGTTGTACGCGGCGATGAAGGAGCATGGCGGCATAGGCCATATCCTGGCGCGGCATGTGGAAGGCGCCAGCCACATGGCCGAGGGCTATACCCGTGCCGTGGCCGGCAACATCGGCGTCTGCATAGGCACCAGCGGCCCCGCCGGCACCGACATGATCACCGGCCTGTACTCGGCCAGCGCGGACTCGATTCCCATCCTGTGCATCACCGGCCAGGCGCCGCGTGCCCGCCTGCACAAGGAGGACTTCCAGGCGGTGGACATCGCCACGATCGCCAAGCCGGTCACCAAGTGGGCCACCACGGTGCTGGAGCCGGCCCAGGTGCCGCGCGCCTTCCAGCAGGCCTTTCATTTGATGCGCTCGGGCCGCCCCGGCCCGGTGCTGATCGACCTGCCCATCGACGTGCAGCTGGCCGAGATCGAATTCGACATCGACACCTACGAGCCGCTGCCCGCCTACAAGCCGGCCGCATCGCGCAAGCAGGCCGAAAAGGCCATAGCGATGCTCAACGAGTCCGAGCGCCCGCTGCTCGTTTCCGGCGGCGGCGTGATCAACGCCGATGCATCCGAGCTGCTGGTCGAGCTGGCCGAAATCCTGAATGTGCCGGTGATCCCCACGCTGATGGGTTGGGGCAGCATCCCCGACGACCACCCGCTGATGGCCGGCATGTGCGGCCTGCAGACCAGCCACCGCTATGGCAATGCGACCATGCTGGCGTCGGACTTCGTGTTCGGCATCGGCAACCGCTGGGCCAACCGCCACACGGGCTCGGTCGAGGTCTACACCAAGGGCCGCAAGTTCGTGCACGTGGACATCGAGCCGACGCAGATCGGCCGCGTGTTCGCGCCCGACTATGGCATCGTCTCCGACGCCAAGGCCGCCCTGGAGCAGTTCGTTGCCGTGGCCAGGGAATGGCAGGCCGCAGGCAGGCTCAAGGATCGGAGTAGCTGGGTGGCCGAATGCCAGGGGCGCAAGAGCAGCGTGGAATACCTGCGCAAGACCCACTACGACAACGTGCCGATGAAGCCGCACCGCGTCTACCAGTGCATGAACCGCAACCTGCCCAAGGACACGACCTATGTCTCCACCATAGGCCTGTCGCAGATTGCCGGCGCGCAGTTTCTGCATGTCTACCAGCCACGCCACTGGATCAACTGCGGCCAGGCCGGCCCGCTGGGCTGGACCACGCCCGCCGCCCTGGGCGTGCGCGTGGCCGACCCCACGCGCAAGATCGTGGCCCTGTCGGGCGACTACGACTTCCAGTTCATGATCGAGGAGCTGGCCGTGGGCGCGCAGTTCAAGCTGCCCTATGTGCATGTGCTGGTCAACAACAGCTATCTGGGCCTGATCCGCCAGTCGCAGCGCGCCTTTTCCATGGACTACTGCGTGCAGCTGGCGTTTGACAATATCAACATGGAAGAGGGCGAGGCCGCGCGCGGCTACGGCGTGGACCATGTGAAGGTGGTCGAGGGCCTGGGCTGCAAGGCGATTCGCGTGCACCGCCCCGAGGACTTTGCCGCCGCCATGACCCAGGCCGAGGCCTGGATGGCCGAGCACCAGACGCCCGTGGTCATCGAATGCATCCTGGAACGGGTGACGAATATCTCCATGGGTGCCGAGATCGACAATGTGGTCGAGTTCGAGGAGCTGGCCCTGAGCGGCGCCGACGTGCCCAGCGCGCTGGCCATGCTCGATTGACGTATTTTTTTGACTGGAGACCCGATATGCCCCGTTTTGCCGCCAACCTCAGCATGCTGTTCACCGAGGTGCCCTTCCTCGATCGCTTCGAGCGCGCCGCCCAGGCCGGCTTTGAAGCCGTGGAGTTCCTCTTCCCCTACGCCCACACGGTCGAGGAGATCAAGGAGCGCCTGGATGCCACCGGCCTGCAGATCGTGCTGCACAACCTGCCCGCGGGCGACTGGGATGCCGGCGAGCGCGGCATCGCCTGCGACCCGCAGCGCGTGGATGAATTCCGTGCCGGCGTGGCCAAGGCCGTGACCTATGCCCACGCCCTGGGCGTGCCGCAGCTCAACTGCCTGGCCGGCAAGGCCCCGACCGGCGTGGACGCCGCCGTGCTGCGCCGTACCTTTGTCGAGAACCTGCGCTTTGCCGCCGCCGCGCTGAAGATGGCCAAGCTGCGCCTGCTGATCGAGCCCATCAACCCCTTCGACATTCCGGGCTTCTACCTGAACCGCACGGATCAGGCGATTGCCATCCTCGACGAGGTGGGCGCCGACAACGCCTTCGTGCAGTACGACATCTACCACGCCCAGCGCGTGGAGGGCGAGCTGGCCGCCACGCTGCAGAAGAACCTGGCGCGCATCGCCCATGTGCAGCTGGCCGACAACCCCGGCCGCAACGAGCCCGGCAGCGGCGAGATCAACTATCCCTTCCTGTTCGCGCACCTCGACCGCATCGGTTACGCCGGTTGGGTGGGCTGCGAGTACAAGCCCGCCCAGGGTACCGAGGCCGGCCTGGGGTGGCTGGAAAAATTGGCAGGAAAAAAGGCTCTAGCGCCCGCCTGATAAGCGCAAGCAGCTACAAATTTTGATTATTCCAAGAGACAAGGAGAAAACCACATGACCTCATCCCCCCTCAAGCTCGGTTTCATCGGTCTGGGCATCATGGGCGCGCCCATGTGTGGCCACCTGATCGCCGCCGGCCATCAGCTGTTCATCCACACCCGCAGCAAGCTGCCCGCGGCGCTGGCCGAGAGCAGCGCCACGCAATGCACCACGGCGCGCGGTGTGGCCGAGCGCGCCGACATCGTCTTTCTGATGCTGCCCGACACCCCTGACGTGGAGGCCGTGCTGTTCGCCGAGGATGGCGTGGCGGCGGGCCTGAAGGGCAGCGCGGCCAAGGTGGTGGTGGACATGTCCTCCATCTCCCCCGTGGCCACCAAGGATTTCGCCAAGCGCATCGAGGCCGTGGGCGCCCAGTACCTGGACGCCCCGGTCTCGGGCGGCGAGGTGGGCGCCAAGAACGCCACCCTGTCCATCATGGTTGGCGGGCCCGATGCCGTGTTCGAGCGCGTCAAGCCGCTGTTCGAGAAGATGGGCAAGAACATCACCCTGGTCGGCGGCAATGGCGACGGCCAGACCGCCAAGGTGGCCAACCAGATCATCGTCGCCCTGAACATCGAGGCCGTGGCCGAGGCGCTGCTGTTTGCGTCCCGCGCCGGCGCCGACCCGGCGCGCGTGCGCGAGGCCCTGCTGGGCGGCTTTGCCTCGTCCAAGATCCTGGAGGTGCATGCCGAGCGCATGATCAAGCGCACCTTTGATCCGGGCTTCCGCATCGCCCTGCACCAGAAGGACCTGAACCTGGCCCTGTCCAGCGCACGCCAGCTCGGCGTCTCGCTGCCCAATACCGCCCAGGCGCAGGAGCTGTTCAACAGCTGCGTGGCCCATGGCGGCGCGGCCTGGGATCATTCCGGCATGGTGCGCGCTTTGGAGAAGATGGCGAATTTCGAGGTCGGCCAGAAGGCGCCGGCCTGATTCCCAACTGACGCAAAAAAAGGCCGCGCCCGGTGGGTGCGGCCTTTGTGCTGGGCGCGCCTCGCCTCAATAGCCCAGCGTCTGCCCGTCCGGGTTGCGCGGGTCGGACGCGCCATACAGCATGCCGTCCCGGATCTGAATGGTCTGCGTGCGGCCCATGGAGGGTTTCACGGCCACGTTGTGCCCCCATTGGCGCAGCAGCGCCAGCGTGTCGGCGCTGAAGCCCTTTTCTATGCGCAGCTCGTCGGGCGTCCACTGGTGGTGAAAGCGCGGCGTGGCGGCGGCCTCTGCCGGGTTCATGCCGAAGTCAATGGTGTTGACGACGGTCTGCAGCACCGTGGTGATGATGCGCGCGCCGCCGGGGCTGCCGGTGACCAGCGTGGGCTTGCCGTCCTTGAGCACCAGCGTGGGCGTCATCGACGACAGCGGGCGCTTGCCGGCGGCCACGGCGTTGGCCTCGCCGCCCACCAGGCCATAGGCGTTGGCCACGCCGGGCTTGGCCGAGAAGTCGTCCATCTCGTTGTTCAGCATGATGCCCGTGCCCTTGGCGACGATGCCGCTGCCGAAGTTGGTGTTCAGCGTATAGGTCACGGCCACGGCGTTGCCGGCCTTGTCCACCACCGAGTAATGCGTGGTCTGGTCGCTCTCATACGGCTGGGGCTTGCCGGGCTTGATGTCCTTTGCGCTGCGCGCCTGCGTGGCGTTGATGCCGGCGGCCAGCTGATCGGCGTAGCGCTTGGAGATCAGGCCCTTGAGCGGCACCTTCACGAAGTCCGGGTCGCCCAGGTATTCGGCGCGGTCGGCATAGGCCAGCTTCATGCCCTCGGCCATGTGGTGGATGCTTTTCGCGCTGTTCACGCCCCATTGGTTCATGGGCCAGCGCTCCATCATGTTCAGGATCTGGATCAGGTGCGCGCCGCCAGATGACGGCGGCGGCATGGTCACGATCTGGTAGCCGCGGTAGCTGCCGCGCACGGGCTCGCGCTCGACCACCTTGTAGTTCTTCAGATCCTGCAGCGACAGCGCGCCGGCATGCGGAGCCATCTCGGCGGCTATTTTCTGGGCGATGGCGCCCTCGTAGAAGGCCTTGGCGCCCTGCTCGCCAATCAGCCGCAGCGACTGCGCCAGGTCTTTTTGCGTGAGCAGGTCGCCGCGCTTGAGCGGCGCGCCGTTCTTCCAGAAGATGGCCTGGGTGGCGGGCCAGCGGCCCATGTTCTTCTGTTCCTGCTGCAGGATCTTGGCCAGGGTCTCGCTGACGGGAAAGCCCTTGTCCGCCAGCGCCACGGCCGGCGCCACCACCCGCGACAGCGGCAGCGTGCCCCAGCGCTTCAAGGCATGCTCCATGCCGGCCACCGTGCCGGGCACGCCCACGGCGTAGTGGGTGTAGAGCGACTTGCCATCGATCACCTTGCCCTGGGCGTCCAGGTACATGTCGCGCGTGGCCTTGGCGGGCGCGACCTCGCGGAAGTCCAGTGCCACGCTTTTGCCCGTCTTCGCGTCGTGCACCATCATGAAACCGCCGCCGCCGATGTTGCCGGCGTTCGGCAGGGCCACGGCCAGCGCAAAGCCCATGGCCACGGCGGCATCGACGGCGTTGCCGCCGCTCTTCAGGATGTCCAGGCCGATGCGCGAGGCCAATTCCTGCTCGCTGGCCACCATGCCGTTGCTGGCGACCACCGGATGGAAGATGTCCATGTCGAAGTCATACGCCGCAGCGGCAGCCTGCGCTGCGCCGGGCTGGGCCGTGGCGGCTGCCGATGGCTGCTGCGGCGTGCTGCCGCAGCCGGCCAGGCCGAAAAGAGCCAGCGCCAGGCTGGCGGCCAGTAGGGTGGGGCGAAGCTGCATCGATGTCTCCTTGGATGTGAAGGGCAGCAGGGTAAACGCCCAATCAAAACCTGGCAACAGCGTACAAAAGTTGTATACACTTTGACGGCGCCACGCTTGGCGCTGTCAATGTTTTCAGGAGACACACCATGGGCCTCAGCACCCACGTTCTAGACACCATGCATGGTTGCCCCGCTGCGGGCATGGCCGTTGCGCTGTATGCCACCCAGGGCGACCAGGCCACCTTGCTCAAGAGCCTGGTGCTCAACCACGATGGGCGCACCGATGCGCCGCTGTTCGACAACCACAGCCTGAAGGCCGGTACCTATCGCCTGACCTTTGATGTGGCGGGCTACTTCAAGGCGCGCGGCGTGCAGCTGCCCGAGCCCAATTTTCTGAACCAGGTCAGCCTGGACTTTGGCGTGGCCCATACCGACCAGCATTACCACGTGCCGCTGCTGGTCAGCCCGTGGAGCTACTCGACCTACCGCGGCTCGTGACCCTTCAGAGCTGCCCCTCGGTCAGCGTGTCGAGCTGAAAGTGCCCCGACTTGTCCCACAGCCAGGTGTCGGTATAGGTCACGCGCTGCATGCGCGCCGGCACCGGGAAGGGCGCCGCGGCGCGCACCGTGCGCTCGATCTCGCGGATCACCTCCGGCGCGTGGCGCGGTGCGCGCATCCAGCGCAGGGCGGACACGCGGCCCATGCGGTCTATGTCCACCTCCAGCACGCCAATCGCGTACAGCAGTGGCGGCAGCTTGCCCTTGTAGATGCGCTGCGGGTTCAGGCCGTAAAGGTGGCTGGCGGCGTCCCTGCGGTAGGCGCGCGGCGTGACCGCCGCCGAGCTGCGCACCGGGCCGGCCGCCGTGCCGGCTGGCTGGGGCGGCGGCGCATCCTGTGCTGGCGGAGGCTGGGGGCCGGACTTGCAGGCCGCCACGATGGCGGCCACCGCCGCCATCAGGCTGGCGGGCAGCCACCAGGGGCGCCTGGCATGGCGCGGGGTGTTGGACGGTTTCAAAGGCATGGTGGGTGGCGCTATGCTGTGGCGCGCAGTCTTGGTACATGGCTGACGGGAGGCCACGAGTGGCGGCATTGAATAGTCTGCTGGAGCGCATCAAGACCACCCCCGCGTGCCTGGTGACGGTGGAGTCTACCCAAGGCTCGGTGCCGCGCGAGGTGGGTGCCTGGATGGCTTTGTTCATGGGACAGACGCCGGCGCTGGGCACCATAGGCGGCGGCCATCTGGAGCTGCAGGCCATGCAGGAGGCGCGCGAACGCCTGGCCGAGCATCTGGCCGGCCTGCCGGCGCGCCCGCCTTTGCTGCGGCAGGCACTGGGCCCGAGCCTGGGGCAATGCTGCGGTGGCGTGGTGCATCTGCGTTTCGAGTGCGTGGATGCGGCCGATGCGCCGGCCCTGCGCCAGCGCCTGGCGCCGCGGCTGCAGCCGGTGGCGCTGTTTGGCGGCGGCCATGTGGGCCATGCGCTGGCGCGCGTGCTGGCGCCGCTGCCATTTGCCCTGCACTGGATAGACAGCCGCGATGAGGTGTTCCCGGCCCAGGTGGATGCGGACACGCTGTGCGAGCATTCCGACCCGGTGCAGGCCGCCGTGCCCGAGCTGGCGCCGCAGTCCATGGTGCTCATCATGAGCTTCAGCCATGCCGAGGATCTGGACATCGTCGCCGCCTGCCTGGCGCGCCAGCGCGAGCGCGCCGACCTGCCCTTCATCGGCCTGATCGGCAGCCGCACCAAATGGGCCACCTTCTCGCATCGCCTGCTGGCGCGCGGGTTCTCCGATCAGGAGCTGGCCCAGGTGACCTGTCCGATCGGCGTTTCTGGCATCACCGGCAAAGAGCCCGAGGTGATCGCCGTGGCCGTGGCGGCGCAGCTGTTGCAGCGGCTTGGCACAAACTAATACAACCCACTTCGGGAAATCCCGGGTTTCCGCCCGTGGAGTTGGCGGCAAAAACTGCATACACTTAATGTCCACAAAGTCGGTCGCAGCGGTGTCTCGGTAGCTTCATGCCAAGGTGCGCGGCCCATTGTTTTTCTGCTCAGAGCACCCGCAGTGGTGAGCAGCTTTCGGGCAGGCCACGAACGCCTGCCGAGGTTGAGACACTATGGAAAGCTACCTTTTGGACTGGGCCAACCTGCTGCTGCGCTGGTTGCATGTCATCACCGCCATCGCCTGGATCGGCTCGTCGTTCTATTTCGTCTTTCTCGACAGCAGCCTCACGCCGCCCGAGGACGAGGGCATGAAGCGCGACGGCGTCAGCGGCGAGCTCTGGGCCGTGCACGGCGGCGGCTTCTACCACCCTGTCAAGTTCAACGTGTCGCCGCCGAAGATGCCCGACCATTTGCACTGGTTCTACTGGGAGAGCTACACCACCTGGCTCAGCGGCTTTGCGCTGCTCACGGTGTCCTACCTGTGGAATGCCGGCATCTACCTGGTGAGCCCATCCAACCCGCTGATGTCCAGCTCCATGGCCATTGTCGCGGCGCTGGGCTTTCTGGTGGTGTTCTGGCTGCTGTATGACGCCATCTGCCGCGCCTTTGGCCAAAAGCCCAACGGTGACGCCACCGTCGGCGCCATGGTGCTGGTGCTGGTGTGCATTGCGGCCTACCTGGCCTGCCATATCTTTCCGGGTCAGGCGGCCTTCCTGCTGATGGGGGCCATGCTGGCTACGTCCATGAGCGCCAACGTGTTCTTCTGGATCATCCCCGGCCAGCGCAAGGTGGTGGCGGCGCTCAAGGCCGGCCAGCCGGTCGACCCGATGCATGGCAAGCGCGCCAAGCAGCGCAGCGTGCACAACACCTATTTCACGCTGCCGGTGCTGTTTGCCATGCTGTCCAACCACTACGGCTGGCTCTACAACCACGAGCTCAACTGGCTGGTGCTGATCCTGATGATGTTCGCCGGTGCCGCCATCCGCCAGTTCTTCGTCATGCGCCATGGCTTCAAGCTGGGCCGCAACACCCATCCCTGGCCCTATGCCACCGTGGGCGTGCTGGTGCTGCTGGGGGTGCTGGGCTGGCTCAAGCCGGCACCGCAGGCCGCCGCTGCAATGGCCTCTGGCGCGGCTACCCAGCCGGCCGGCTATGGCCAGGTGCAGGCGGTGATGCAAAAGCATTGCGTGGTCTGCCACAGCGCGAATACCGTGGCGCAGAAGAACGTGAAGTTCGACACCCCCGACGAGGTCAAGGGCCATGCCCAGCAGATCTACCAGCAGGTGGTGCAGCTGCGCAAGATGCCGTTTGGCAACCCGGGCGCGCTGTCGGTCGAGGAGGTGGATACCTTCAAGCGTTGGTACGAGGGCGGGGCAACGGTTACGCCCTGAATCTGCGGTTTGAATGAAAACGGGCTGCAGCGCTTGTCAGTCAAGCGCGAGCAGCTCTTTTTTTATGAGTGATCGAGTGATCGCTAGAATGCGCGCCAGGAGTATCACCGTCATGAGCATCAAGAGCGACAAGTGGATTCGGCGCATGGCCGAGCAGCAGGGCATGATCGAGCCCTTCGAGCCCGGCCAGATCCGCGAGCAGGACGGCAAGAAGATCATCAGCTACGGCACCAGCAGCTACGGTTACGACATCCGCTGCGCGCGCGAATTCAAGGTCTTCACCAACATCCACAGCACCGTGGTCGATCCGAAGAACTTCGACGAGAAGAGCTTTGTCGACTTCGAGGGCGACTATTGCATCATTCCGCCCAACAGCTTTGCGCTGGCGCGCACCATGGAGTACTTCCGCATTCCGCGCGACGTGCTCACCATCTGCCTGGGCAAGAGCACCTATGCGCGCTGCGGCATCATCGTCAATGTCACGCCCTTCGAGCCCGAGTGGGAGGGCTATGTGACGCTGGAGTTCTCCAACACCACACCGCTGCCGGCCAAGATCTACGCCGGCGAGGGCTGCGCCCAGGTGCTGTTCTTCCAGGGCGATGAGGAATGCGCTGTTAGCTACAAGGACCGCAAGGGCAAGTACCAGGGCCAGCATGGCGTGACCTTGCCGAAGGCATGACGCCGCCGCAGCGCCGCGCGCCGCAAATGTGAAACTTGTTGAACTTCGTGACCAGCCTCGCGTACGGCCGGCCGGTGCCGCGCAGGCGCGGATGGCGGGCGTAACATGCACCGCTGAGCGCCTGACGCGCACGGGAGACAGTCAATGAAATGGGAAGGCAATCGCGAATCGGACAACGTGGAAGACCGCCGCAGCAGCGGTGGCGGCGGCGGCTTTGGCGGCGGGCGCTCCATCGGCATTGGCACGGTAGTCCTGGCCTTGATCGGTTGGGGCGTGTTTGGTATCAACCCGCTGACCACCATTGGCGTGCTCTCCGGCGCCGATGCGCCCCAGGTGCAGCAGGCGCCGGCCCAGCGCCCGCCGGGCGATGACCGCCAGGCGGCGTTTGTCTCCACCGTGCTGGCTTCCACCGAGGATGTCTGGGGCCAGATCTTCCAGCAGGGTGGGGCGCAGTACCGCCAGCCCAAGCTGGTGCTTTTCAGGGGCGCAACGCCCACGGCCTGTGGCACCGGCCAAAGCGCCATGGGGCCGTTTTACTGCCCGGGAGACCAGAAGGTTTACCTGGACATGGACTTCTTCGACACCATGAGCCGTCAGCTGGGTGCTCCCGGCGAGTTCGCCCGTGCCTATGTGATCGCCCACGAGGTGGGCCACCATGTGCAGACCCTGTTGGGCGCCACGGCCAAGGTGGACGGCATGCGCGGGCGCATCAGCCAGCGTGACCAGAACGCGCTGTCGGTGCGCCTGGAGCTGCAGGCCGACTGCTACGCCGGCATCTGGGCGCGGCATTCGCAGCAGGCCAAGAACTGGCTGGATCAAAGCGACATCGAATCGGCCATCAACGCCGCCCAGCAGATCGGCGACGACACGCTGCAGCGCCAGCAGACAGGCACCGTGCGCCCCGACGCCTTCACCCACGGCTCCAGCGCCCAGCGCGTGCGCTGGTTCTCCCAGGGCCTGAAGACCGGCAGCGTGCAGGCCTGCGACACCTTCAAGGCGCAGGCGTTGTAGTTTTTGCGGTGCTTTTCGGGGGTGGATTGGGGCGCAGCGGCCGGCGCCCTGGCGCTTTGCTTTGCTGCAGTGCGACAATAGCGGCTTGATGACACAAGCATATTCCTCCCTAGCGCTGGCAGAACCGCTCAAGCGCGCCGTAGCCGACATGGGCTACGAGAACATGACGCCGATCCAGGCCCAGGCGATCCCCGTGGTACTGACCGGCAAGGACGTGATGGGTGCGGCCCAGACCGGCACCGGCAAGACGGCGGCGTTCTCGCTGCCGCTGCTCGAGCGACTGCTCAAGCACGAAAACAGCTCGGCCTCGCCCGCGCGCCACCCCGTGCGCGCCCTGGTGCTGCTGCCCACGCGCGAGCTGGCCGTGCAGGTGGCCCAGCAGATCGCCCAGTACGCCAAGTACACCAAGCTGCGCAGCACCGTGGTGTTTGGCGGCATGGACATGAAGCCGCAGACCATCGAGCTGAAAAAGGGCGTCGAGGTGCTGGTGGCCACGCCCGGGCGCCTCTTGGACCATATCGAGGCCAAGAACGCAGTCCTGAACCAGGTCGAATACGTGGTGCTGGACGAGGCCGACCGCATGCTGGACATCGGCTTTCTGCCCGACCTGCAGCGCATCCTGTCCTATCTGCCCAAGAGCCGTACCACGCTGCTGTTCTCGGCCACCTTCTCGCCCGAGATCAAGCGCCTGGCCGGCAGCTACCTGCAGGACCCGGTGACCATCGAGGTCGCGCGCCCGAACGAGACGGCATCCACCGTCGAGCAGCGTTTCTTCAGCGCGCAGGACGACGACAAGCGCCGCGCCATCCGCCATGTGCTCACCGAGCGCGGGCTCAAGCAGGCCTTCGTTTTCGTCAACAGCAAGCTCGGCTGCGCGCGACTGGCACGCAGCCTGGAGCGCGACGGCCTGAAGACCGCGGCGCTGCACGGCGACAAGAGCCAGGACGAGCGCCTGAAGGCCCTGGAGGCCTTCAAGAGCGGCGAGGTGGATCTGCTGGTGTGCACCGACGTGGCGGCGCGCGGCCTCGATATCAAGGACGTGCCGGCGGTGTTCAACTACGACGTGCCCTTCAACGCCGAGGACTACGTGCACCGCATCGGCCGCACCGGCCGCGCCGGCGCCTCCGGCCTGGCCGTGACGCTGGTGGCCAGCAGCGATACGCGCCTGGTGACCGACATCGAGAAGCTCATCAAGAAGAAGATCGAGCTGGAGCCGCTGGAACTTGCGGAAGACCGCCCCAGGGGCCGCTTCAACGACGGCCGACGCGCCTGGCGTGAAGATGGCGAAGACAACCGGGGTGCGCCACGCGGCGGCCGCGAACGCAGCAGCTATCGTTCGGCCCCGGCGGTGGTGCGTGACCCGTTCTTCGACAAGCCTTATGAGGCCGCCACCGCCGACAGCCTGCCACCCAGCTGGGAGGTGGTGCCCAAGGCAGCGCCGGCACGCGGCAGCATATCGGCCAACATCAAGCCCAGGCGCAAGCTGGCGGCGCTGTTCAAGGCACCTGTGCCGGAGGCCGAACCCACGGCCCAGTGAGGGGGCCGGGACCCCCCCGGAGGTTTATTTGATAAAAATAGCTGTTAACGCTTATGCATAAAGCGCTAACAGCTATTTTTTTTATAGTAAATTATTGGTGATGGCTATGTCCGCCGCCGCTGGCGAGCTCGGCCACCAGCGCGGCGTCGATGGCACCAAAGGCCAGCACCACGCCGCCACGCCGCTCGGCGAAGGCATCGGCCGCGGCGCGTGTTGCAAAGGCTGGCAGGTTGCCGGCGCGCATGGGCCCCTTGGCCGACGAGCCATGCACGTAGTAGGCCGACAGCGCATCGACCCAGGGCGTGCGCTTGCCGTCCGGTGGTGCGGAGGCGTCGGTCACGTAGTGGGCCGCGATCTGCCCGCTGCTGCGGCCGGGGCTGTAGCGCGCCACATCCTGCAGGTACATGAACAGCGACAGGGGCGAGTCGAAATACTGCGCGTCGCCGTTGCTGAAGATGATCTGCGCCGCCCATTGCGGCGAGCGTGCCGGGAACATGCCGCAGACCGGGCAGCGCACATCGGGGGGTACGGCGCGCGCGGCCGTGGGTGGCAGGCCGCTGGCCGGGTCGTAGGGTGTGGGCGGGGCGACGATGCACACATCGGGCTCCAGCGAGGCTGGTGCCTCGGGCGACAGCATCTGGCGCAGCGCCGGCACGCTCCAGGGTGTGCTGGCGGCCAGAACGCCCAGAGCGGCCACCACGCCCATGGCCAGCGCGCGCCTGCGGCGCTGCTGTAGTGGCGGGAGCAGGGGCGCGGCGGACATGGCTTACATGCGGGTGTCGTGCAGCGCGCCGCCGCTCAGATCCACCATGTCCAGCTTGATGTCACCAAAGCGCAGCACCTTGCCGCCGTGCTCGCCGGCGAATTTCGTGGCGTCGGCTTCCTGGGCAAAGCTGGCAATGGTCGGGCCCATGGAGCCGTGGCGCTTGCTGCCCAGTACGTAGATGGCGCTCTTGGCGTCTATCCAGTGGCCCTTGGGCTCTTCCCATTGGGCCTGGCCCATGTCCTGCACATAGACGGCGCGTATGGGGCGCACCTGCTCGCCGGCGAGCAGGGTGTTGAACAGCTCCACCGTGTCGCAGAAGAAGGAGGGCTTGTCCTGGCCCGCGTAGTGGATCTGCGCCTTGGGGCCGGGGTAGTCGGCCAGCAGCATGCCGTCGAGCTCGCAACTGGTGCTGCGGTCGATCTCCACGGGCGCCAGCGATGTCTGCTCGGCTGCCTTGTCGCCGCAGCCCGAGAGCAGGCCGGCGGTGGACAGTGCGGCCAGGGCGGCGAAACCCAGGGCGCGGCGGCGGGTGATGCAGGAACAGGTCATGGCTTGAATCTCCAGTTGGCCAAAGCGAGCGGCAGAGCTATCCAGGCGGCCATCACGCCGCCCATGGTCAGCGGATTGCCCAGCGACTGGGGCACGACGCTGGCCAGGCCGTACAGGGTGCGCACGTCCTCGAGCGAGAACACGTTGAGGATGCGGAACACGTCCGCCGGGTTGAGCAGCAGCAGCCAGGCAAAGCTGTCGCCGGCAAACTGCCCGCCGGTGGTGACCAGCAGGCCCAGCAGCAGCAGGTCGAACACCAGCACAAAGAAGAACCAGGTGGCAATCGCCAGGCCCGAGGCACGCGTGCGCTCGCGCGCCAATACCGAGATCAGCACCGCCAGGCTCAGAAAGGCCAGGCCCAGCAGTACCGAGGACAGCATGAAGCCACCGTAGTGAAACAGCGCATTGGCATTCATGTGGCGCCACAGCAGAACGGCCACCAGACCGAAGCCAACCACGGTGGACAGGGACAGCGCCAGCGCCAGCCCCAGGTATTTGCCCAGCAGCAGCTCCAGCCGCGTGATGGGCAGGGCCAGCAGCAGGTCCAGCGAACCACGCTCGCGTTCGCCGACGATGGCGTCAAAACCCAGCAGCAGGGCGATCAGCGGGATCAGGTAGATCACCAGGCTCACCAGGCTGGCGATGGTGAACTCGATGGAGCGAAAGCCCACCTGGCCCTGCTGGGCGCCGCCAAAGTAGGCAATGACCAGCGAGAACACGGTGAACACCAGGGCCACAGCCAGCACCCAGCGGTTGCGCATGCGGTCGCGGAACTCCTTGGCCGCGACGGTGAGGATAGGGGTCAGTTCCATGAATAGCATTGCCCGAGAGCGGGCCTTAAGCGGAGATGCCGAAGAACATGTCTTCGAGCGAGGGCTCGTGCAGGCGCAGGTCCTGCACGCGTGCGCCCAGGGGCGTGAGCGCGGCCAGGGCTGCCATCTTGTGCTCGCGCGGACATTGCAGCTGCAGCCCGGACGGGGTCTGCGCCGGCTTCACGCCGGTGACCTGGTGCAGCACATGCAGGGCGTCGTGGCAGTCCTGGGGCGCCAGGTCCACCTCCACGATGATCGGCAGGCCGGTGCGCTCGCGCAACTCATGCACGCTGCCCAGGGCCTCGACCTTGCCCGACACAAGTATCGCCAGGCGGTCCACGCGCTCCTGCAGCTCGGCCAGGATGTGCGAGGTGATGATGACCGTCACGCCCTGCTGCTGCAGGCCGCGCAGCGTGGCGTAGAAGTCGCGTATCGCCTGCGGATCGAGGCCGTTGGTGGGCTCGTCCAGGAACAGCACGCGCGGGTTGCCCAGGAGCGCCTGCGCAAAGCCCAGGCGCTGGCGCATGCCCTTGGAATATTCGCGCACCGGGCGCTTGCCGGCGTGGGCCAGGCCCACCTTCTCTAGCATCGCCGGGCATTCGGCAAGCGGCGCGCCCTTCAGGCGGGCAAAAAAGCGCAGGGTCTCCAGGCCGTCCAGGTTGTCGTAGAGCACCACGTTCTCGGGCAGGTAGCCGAGCTGGCGGCGCGCGGCGCGGAAGTTGCGCCCGCCCACGGGCGTGCCGGCCACCAAAATGCTGCCGCTGGTTGGGGCCAGCAGGCCCAGCATCATCTTGAACAGGGTGCTCTTTCCGGCGCCGTTGTGGCCTATCAGACCAAAGATCTCGCCCTGGGGGATGTCCAGATCCACGCCGTCCACGGCATGCAGGGAACCAAAATGCTTGCGCACGCCGCGCAGGGAAATCGCCATGCCCGGCGCGTTACTGGCCGGGGAAATGCTTGCCACGCCACTGACTCCAATCTTGATGATGAGGGCGCATGCGCGGGTGGGGATCGACCACCGAGGGCACACGCAAAACGGGAAACTGCTGGCCCACCAGGCGTAGCGCCTGCACGGCCGGGCTGGCCAGCAACAGCTTGATGCTGGGGTGACGCCAGGTCAGGCGATCAACCATGTCGTTGGCCTCATACTGCACATCGCCCTTGCCGTCGTTGTTGCGATCCCAGCCGAGGTAGTTGCTCCAGTAGTTGCCACGCTGCTTGCCCCAGACCTCGTCGCGCGCGCCCACGTAGCGCACCTGCTCGCGGTTGGCGATGAAGTCGTTGCCCTCGACCTCGTTGCGCGTGGAGCCGGCCGACAGGTGCACGCCCACGACGTTGTCCACGACCAGGTTGTCGTTGAGCTTGATGTACTCCACGTCGTAGATGAAGAAGCCCCGGTTGTTGCCGGCGACCACGTTGCCCGAGATGTCGGAATCCTGCAGCGTGCGCAGCATGATGCCGTGGTCCGAGTTGCCCCAGGCACGGTTGTTGCGCACCTCCTGGTGGCGCACCTCCATCAGCGCCAGGCCGCCGCGGTTGTAGAACGTGTCGTTGTCCTCCCACAGGTTGTAGTAGGAGTTCATGTAATGCGTGCCGTAGCGGCTGTGGTGCAGCTTGTTGCCCTTGAACAGCGCGTTGTGCGAGACATCGACATACAGCGCGTCGCGCACGAAGCTGATGTCGTTGTTCAGGATCTTGGCGCCCTTGGTGTTGTACAGCTGCACGCCGTTGCCACGCTGGGGTGAGGCGTATTCGCGCTTGCCGGTGATGGTGTTGTGCTCGATCAGCACGTCGTTGGCCTTCTCTATCCACAGGCCGAACAGGTTGTAGGTCAGGTCGCAGCGGCGCACGATGGCGCGGTGCGCGCCCGGGTAGAGGTAGATGCCGGCGTTCTGGTCTTTCAGGCTGTCGCCCGAGTCGCGCACGATCAGGCCCTCGATGAGCACGTCCGGCGCCGTCACGCGTATGGTGTCGCCCTGGTTGCCGCCGCTGATGGTGGGGCGATCGAGGCCGCGCAGCGTGAGCGGCTTGTCGATCAGCAGGTTGGCGCGGTACTGGCCGCGCGCCACCTCGATCACATCGCCAGCCTGGGCCTTGGTGACGGCCTCGGCCAGATCGTCGCCGGGGCGCACCGAGATGGTGGCTGCCTGGCAGGCCCCGGCGATGGCCAGCGCCAGGGCCGCAGCTAAATGGGGCAGCATTGTCATGCGATGAGCCAGCCCAGGGTCTTGAGCACCAGGAACAGCGCAGCGCCAATCATCAGGTTCTTGAATCCAACGTAACTCATCATGTCCATCACACCGGCGACGCGGTACTGGTCGCGCCACCATGGGCCATCCTTCACATAACGGCGACCGGACAGACGAATCAACACCTCGTACACGCTCCAGCCAAACCACCAGCCGATGATAGCGCCCGAGGACAGGTGGCCCAGGGCGGCCTGCACCCAGGCAATGGTGGCGGCGATGGCCAGCGCGAGGCCGGCGATCTGCAGGGTCTTCTGGCTGTGCCAGCCCTCGCGGCTCCAGGGCCAGAGGTGGTCGCGCAGCTCCAGCCACAGCCATTCCAGCAGGCCCACATCTTCCTTGTGCGCGGGCAGGGTGCGGTCGGTGGGCATGCGCGGATCGACGCCCTTCTTTGCCTTGGGGCTGATCTGGTCTTCCACCTTGGCCGGGTGAATGGGGATGAAGTAGCCGTTCTTGCCAATGGGCGTGATCTCCAGGCCATCGCGCTCGCGCCGTTTGCGCTCCATCGCCAGGGGCGGGCAGCCCTTGGTGTCGGTGTAAAGGATCATGCAGTCCAGGCAGTGCAGGCATTCGCGGTGGTCGATGCGGCCGTCGGCGTCGATGGCCTGCGCGCCGCAGCCCACGGCGCAGGCCTTGCAGCTGTTGCAGTCCTGCTTGCGCTTCAGGCCAAACCAGCGGAAGGTGCTGGGCATGGCCAGCGACGCGCCGAGCGGGCAGATGTATTTGCAGTATGGGCGCTCGATGAAGATGGACACGCCCAGGATGGCGGCCACGAACAGGCCGTAGGGCCAGGCGCGGTTCATCACGCCGACCAGGAAGGTGGTCTTGAAGGGCTCGACCTCGGCCAGCTTCTCGGCCAGGCCCATGGAGAACATGGAGACGGCCAGCAAACCGAAGAAGACCGCGTACTTGACCCACTTCAGCCGGTCATGCCATTTCTGCGGCAGCGCCGTCTGGAAGCGCTTCAGGCCCACCGCCTTGGCGATCTTGTAGATGCCCTCCTGCAGCGAGCCGAACGGACACATCCAGCCACAGAACAGGCCGCGTCCGAACAGGAAGACGGTGACGATGATGAAGATCCAGAACAGGAAGATGAACGGATCGGACAGGAACAGCGACCAGGTCCACTGGAACAGCAGCGAATGGAACCAGGTCAGCACCTGGGTGATGGAGGGCTGTGCCATGTAGCCAAAGCCGATCCAGAAGATGCTGATGGCCCAGAAGGTGTACTTGAAGCCATTCACCGGCCATTTGTTCTTGTGCGTGGACAGCCGCGTGAGCTTCTCGCGCAAGGCGTAGACCACGGTCACGGCGACCAGCAGCAGGGCGAACAGGCTGATCGGCAGGGCCTGGGACTTCCAGATGCGCACCCAGGGGGCTGCAGGCTCCTCGACCTTGGGGCGGCCGCCTTCGAGCAGGGCTGCGGGCAGCCAGTACTTGGACTCGAACACGGCAAAGCTGCGCTGGCCCGTGGCGCGATCGACGCGGTTACCCAGGAAGGCGAACTTCCACGGATAGGCGGCCGAGAACGAATGTGAGCGGATGATGAAGATCGCCGACTCGGTGTAGCGCGGCGCACCCTGGGCCTCCAGGCCATAGAGGTTGAGCGAATCCAGGTCGCGGAAGGTGAACGAGTCCGCCCCTTGCTTGACCTGCACGCGGTCGTAAATGCCACCGCGCACGAAGCCCGAGCCCTTGAACGATTCCTGGCCCGCCGTCTTGATCACGAACAGGGCGTTTTCGCCTTCCTTCAGACTGGCATGCAGCCGCTCGTAGTTGTGCTTGCCCAGCAGGCTG
>JAGPIX010000041.1 GCA_018054745.1 Alicycliphilus sp. | reverse complement strand
TCGAACAACTTGGGGTTGTGCTGGCGCACGAGCCGCGCCAGAGCAATCGTTGCCCGCACGTCCGACAGCGCATCGTGCGCAGCCTCATGCGCCAGGCCGTTGGCCTTCGTCAGATGCTCCAGCCTGAAGCTGGGTTTGCCATCGACCATGGGCCAGTGGATGCCGTCCGGGCGCAGCGCGTAGGTCATGCGCACGACATCCAGCAAGTCCCAGCGCCCGCACTGGTTCTGCCACTCGCGCGCATAGGGGTCGATGAGGTTGCGCCAGAACATGTGGCGCGTGATCTCGTCGTCAAAGCGTATGGTGTTGTAGCCCACGCCTATGGTGCCGGGCAGGGCCAGCTCGGCCTCGATGCGCTCGGCAAACTCATGCTCTGGCAGGCCCTTTTGCAGGCACAGCTGGGGCGTGATGCCGGTGATCAGGCACGACTGCGGGTCGGGCAGGTAGTCGTTCGCCGGCCGGCAGTAAATCATCAGCGGAGCGCCGATCTCGTTCAGGTCGGCATCGGTGCGAATGGCGGCAAACTGCGCCGGGCGGTCGCGGCGCGTGTCGGTGCCAAAGGTTTCGTAGTCGTGCCAGACGAAGGTGTGCATGAGGCTTGGGGGTTGCAGGCGAAAACAATGCCCGGAGTATGCATGGCCCGCGGCGGCACAATCGCCGCATGCGTTTTCTGTTTCTTCCCGCCGCCATCAGCCTGGCGTTGATCACTGGCTGTGCCAGCACCACGGCCCCCAATCAGCCCTCCGCTTCCGCCCCCGCCGCCGTCCCCGCGCCCCCGACGCCACCCGTCGTGCCGACGCCTGATGCCACGCCCGCCACCGCCGGCACCAGCGACCTGGCGCGCACCATCGCCGGCTTTCATGCCTGGCTGCGCAGCTTCGCCCAGGAGGCCCGGGCCGCCGGCATCAGCCAGCAGACCGTGGACGCCACGCTGGCCCAGGCCCGGTGGCAGCCGCGCGTGGTGGAGCTCGACCGCGCCCAGCCCGAATTCACGCGCACGCCCTGGGCCTACCTCGACAGCGCGGTATCGCCCCAGCGCGTGGCCCAGGGGCGCGAGCAGCGCCGCCTGCATGCCGCGGCGCTGGACGCGGCCGAGCAGCGCCACGGCGTGCCGGCCGGCATCATCACGGCCATCTGGGGCATGGAGAGCAACTACGGCGGCAACTTCGGCAGCTTCTCGGCCGTGGATGCGCTGGCCACGCTGGCCTATGACGGCCGGCGCCGCGACTGGGCACGCGGCGAACTGCTGGCCGCCCTGCGCATCGTGGACCGGGGCGACATCGCGGCCGATGCGCTCGTCGGCTCCTGGGCCGGCGCCATGGGCCACACGCAGTTCCTGCCCTCGGTGTACCTGGCCCATGCGGTGGATGCCGACGGCGACGGGCGGCGCGACATCTGGGGCAGCGTGCCGGATGTGCTGGCCTCCACGGCCAACTTTCTGGCGCACTCGGGCTGGCAGGCAGGCCAGCCCTGGGGTGTGGAGGTGCGCCTGCCACCGGGCTTTGACTACGCGCGCACCGAGCTGAACGTGCGCCAGGACAGCCAGGCCTGGGCTCTTGATGGCGTGCGCGCCGTGGACGGCCAGCCGCTGCCCGCGCTGCCCAATGCCGCCATCGTCACGCCCGCCGGCGCCAGCGGCCCGGCCATCCTGGTGGGGCCCAACTTTGGCGCCCTGCTGCGCTACAACAACTCGGTCAACTACGCGCTGGCCGTGGGCCTGCTGGCGCGCCAGATCGACGGCGGGGACGGCCTGCTCACGCCCTGGCCGCGCGACCTGCCCGCGCTCTCGCGCGGCGAGATCAAGGTGCTGCAGCAGGCATTGAACGACCGCGGTTTTGGCGCCGGCGCGGTCGACGGCGTGCTGGGCCCGGCCACGCGCGCGGGCGTGCGCCGCCTGCAGCAAAGCCTGGGCCTGCCGGCCGATGGCTTTGCCACGCCGCAGCTGCTCGAACGCCTGCAGGCGCCGTGATCAGCAACTGAAAATACTATTTTTTTGATAGCTACTTGCGCTTGTTCATAAAGCGCCAGAGGCATATTTCTTTCAAGAAAACATCATCCAAGGCCGCGTCCCTCGCCCGCCTCCTCATGGGTGACGCCGTCGCGTATGTGGTAAATGCGCTTGAAGGTGGGGATGATTTTTTCATCGTGCGTGACCACGATCACGGCCGTCTGCAGCTGCTGTGCCATGTCGTTCAGGATGCGGATCACCGCCATGGCGCGCTGTGAATCCAGCGGCGCCGTGGGCTCATCGGCCAGGATGACCGGGGGGCGATTGACCAGGCCGCGCGCGATGGCCACGCGCTGCTGCTCGCCGCCCGACAGCTGCGACGGCATGGCGCGCGCGCGGTGCTGCACGTCCAACGCGGTGAGCAGCTCCAGCGCGCGCCGGCGCGCCTCGTCGTTGGGCACGCCGGCCAGCATGGGCAGCAGGGCCACGTTGTCGGTGGCGTCCAGGAACGGGATCAGGTAGGGCGCCTGGAACACGAAGCCGATCTGGTCGCGGCGCAACGCGCCCAGGTCGCGTACCCGCCAGCCCTCGTCGTAGATCACCTGGTCGTCCAGCGTCATGCGCCCCGATGTGGGGTCTATGACCGCGCCCAGGCATTTGAGCAGCGTGCTCTTGCCCGAGCCCGAGGGGCCGATCAGCCCCACCACCTCGCCGGGCGCGACCTGCATGTTCACGTCCTTGAGCGCCCAAAATGCCGTGTCGCCCGAGCCATAGCGCTTGCTCAGGCGCTCTATGCGTATGCCCTGCCGGTTCATGGCCTCACCCTATGGCCTCGGCAGGGTCAACCCGCAGCGCCACGCGTATCGCCACCACGCTGGCCAGCACGCAGATCGCCAGCACAGCGGCAAAGCCCGCGGCCGTGTCGAACGGCACCAGCAGCACATATTTGGGGAACAGCGGCGCAGCAAAGGTGGCCGTGATCTTGCCCACGACAAAACCGATCAGGCCCAGCACCAGCGCCTGCTGCACGATCATCGCGGCAATGGTGCGGTTCTTCGTGCCGATCAGCTTGAGCACGGCGATCTCGCGGATCTTGTCCATGGTCAGCGTGTAGATCAGAAACGCCACGATGGCCGCGCTGACCAGCGCCAATATCACCAGAAACATGCCGATCTGCCGGGCCGAGGTGGCGATCAGCTTGCCCACCAGAATGCCCTCCATCTGCGCGCGGTCGTACACGGTGAGGCGCTTCCAGCGACGGATAGGCTCGGCCACCTGCTGCGCCGTGAATTCGGGCGCTATGCGCACCAGCACGGCGTTGACATAGCTGTTGCTGGTCTGCGAGGCAATCACCGCGTCCAGCAAGTCCGGCACGGCCGGGCGGTTGAAGGCCGGGTTGGCCTCGGTGCGGCGGCGCTGCATCAGGATGGCGTCGTTGTCCTTCAGAAACTGCGCCTCCTGTGCGTCCTTCAGCGGTATGAACACCATCGGGTCGCCGCTGGAGGACACCATGCGCCGCGTGAGCCCCACCACCCGGTAATGGTTGCGGCGGATCCTCAGCACGTCGCCCAGGCGCGCGCCGCTGGCCAGGTCGGCCACGGCCTCGTAATGGCCGCGCGTGATCTGCCGCCCGGCCACCAGCTGCGGCGGCCAGCCGGGCTCGCCGGAGCCGCCGGGGCTGATGCCCACCACCATGGCGCGCACGTCCTGCTCGCCCAGGCCCACCTGCATGGTCAGGTAGGTGATGTTGGCCGCCTGCACCACGCCGGGCATGGCGCGTATGCCACGCCACAGGTCGTCGGGCACGCTGGACGATTCGGCATACGGGCCCAGGGTATCCCTTTGCACCACCCACAGGTCGGCGCCGCTGTTGTCCAGCAGTACCCGGCCGTCTTCCACCATGCCGCGGTAGACGCCGGCCATGGTCAGCGTCACGCCGATCAAGAGGCCCAGGCCTATGCCGGTGAAGACGAACTTGCCCCAGGTGTGCAGGATGTCGCGCCCGGCCAGGCTGATCATGGCGCCACCCCGGCAATGCGCTCGACCACATGCACGCGGCTCTTGGTGGTGAGGGCCTTTTCGCTGTAGAGCACGATGGAATCGCCCACGGCCAGGCCGTCCAGCACCTGCACCTGGCCGTCCAGGTCGGCGCGGCCCAGGCGCACGGGGGCAAAGGCCAGCGCGCCATCAGTGATCTTCCACACGCCGCGCTGGCCGGCCACGGTGCGCAGGGCGGCATTGGGGATGGTGGGCGATTCGGGCAGGGCCGGCAGGCGCACGGTGAGCTCGGCCAGCTCGCCAATCGGCGGCAGCGGCTCGGGCAGCGCATCAAAGACGATTTTTGCCAACAGCTCCTCGGTCACGGCATCGGCCAACGGTTCGGTGCGCAGCACGCGCGCGGCCAGCGGCTGGCCGGGGCGCGAGCGCAGCGCCACCTCGGCCGGCAGGCCCGCCGCCAGGCCCTGGGCGCTGATCTGGTCAAAGCGCGCGTCCACCCACAGGCTGGCCGGGTCGATGAGCCTGACCACCGCCTGGCCCGCCACCACCGTGGTGCCGGGGTCGGCGTCGCGCGCGGCCACCAGGCCGGCCACGGGGGCCAGCAGGCGCAGGTTGCCGCGCTGGGCGCGCAGCGCCTGCAACTCGGCGCGCAGGCGGCTGGCGTCCTCGCGCGCGCCGGCCAGGGCGGCATCGGCCACGGCCAGCTCCTGCTGGCGCGTGGCGTAGCTTTCCTCGCTGGACACACGCACCGACACCAGCTGCTCGTAGCGCCGCGCCTGGCTCTGCGCAAAGATTTGCCGGGCCTGGGCCTGGCGCAGGCCGGCCTCGGCGCTCAGGATGGCGGCCTGGGCGGCGCGCATGCGCTCGTCCAAGTCCACCGCGTCCATCTCGCCCAGCAGCTGGCCGGCGCGCACCCGGTCGCCCACATGCACGTCCAGGCGCTGCAGGCGCCCGGCCACCGTCGGGCCTATCTTGTAGAGGTAGCGCACCTGCACCGTGCCTATGCCCGCCAGCGCCGGCGCCACGGCGCGCGACTGCACCGTGGTCAGCGTCACGGCCACGGGCGCCAGCGGCCCGGAGCGCAGCGCCACATACACAAACAGCAGCAGCAAAGGCACGATGACGGCAATCAACGCCAGCGTGCGGCGCTGCAGGCTGGGCAGCTTCATGGCTGCCTCCTGATGCCGCGCAGGTAGATGGCGAAGACCCCCGGCGCGTCCTGGCGCATGCGCGCCACGTCGCCGGCCAGCAGCGACTGCATCACCAGCCCCTGCACCGTGCCTATGAAGAGCACGGCGGCGGCCGGCACGTCCAGCGCCGCGTCCAGCTCGCCCTGGGCCTTGCCGGCCTCCAGCAGCCGGCGCAGGCGCTCGCCGTACTGCTGAATCAGCGTCTGCACCATCTGCTTGGCTACCGTCTGGCCCGGCCGCTGCAGTTCGCCAAAGATCAGGCGCGGCACGCCCGGGCGTTCACTGACGAAACCGATATGCGCCATGAACACCGCCTGCAAGGCCGCCGTGGGCGACGCCGCCTGCCCGGCCGCCTTGTCCAGGCGCAGCAGCAGGCGCTCGGCCACCCAGGTCATCACCGCCTGCAGGATGGCGTCCTTGCTCGGGAAATGCCGGAACAGCGCGCCCTGCGTCAACCCCATGTGCTGGGCGATGGCCGTGGTCGTGATGTCGCTGGGGTTTTGCTGCGCGGCCAGATCGACCACCGCCTCCACCGTGGCGCTGCGCCGCTCATCGGCCGGCAGGTATTTGGCTTGTTCGTTCATGATCGCTCAGCGAAAGAAAGTAATTTATTACTATCTTATCGACAAAACCGTGCGATGCAACCATGATGCAGATTCGCGCACATCACCAAAGAGGCTTGCCATGACCTCCCTTGCCGTCACAGCCCTCCAGTACCGGCAGAACCCGCCCGATGTCGAGGGCCAGGGGCCGTTTCGCTACCGGCTGCTGGCCGAGGGCGATTCATGGATGGACAAGAGCGGGCCGGCCCTGGGCGCCCTGCCCCAGTTTTTGGCCGAGGAGATGAACCGGCAAAGGCAGTCCGTGCTCATCATCAACATCTCCACGGCGGGCGACACCCTGCGCCGCATCACGCATGTGATGCAAGGCGAGTTCGGCTGGTGGCTGGATCAGTTCCGCTACGACGGCATTCTGTTGAGTGCTGGCGGCAACGATTTCATCGACGCGGCGCGCGACCCCGACCCGGGCCGGGGCATCCTGCGCGACATGGCGGGCCAGGCTCTGCCCGGCGATGGCTATGACTGCGTGAACCAGCAGGCGCTGGCCAAGCTGATCGGTCGCTACCTGAAGCCGAACTTTGCCACCGTCTACGGCGCCATCCGCAGCCACCCGCTGAATGCGGCCACGCCGATTTTCCTCAACAGCTACGACACGCCGACGGCGCGCAACGCGCCGGCCGCGCCTGGCACAGGCCCCTGGCTGTATGCGGCCTACACGAAGAACCACATCGACGATCGCCTGTGGCCGGCGCTGACCGAGGGCATATTCCGGGACATAGAGCAGACCATAGGCGGCTGGTGCACGGGCCGCTCCCAGGTCTACGCCGTGCCGACCAACGGCGTGCTGACGGCCGCGCCACCCGCCACCTCGGGCAGCAGGGGCGACTGGGCCAACGAGATACACCCGAACAAGTCGGGCTGGAGGAAACTGGCCAGGGTGTGGGCGCAAGAACTGGCCAGCAGGCTGTCTTGATTACTATATTTTTAATAGCTGTTGGCGCATATAATACGGGCGCTTGAGCCATATTTGATCAAAATCCGAGATGCAGCCATGAAAAAACCCGCAGGGCCTGGCTGCGGGTTTTTTGGGGCAAGGCCGGGGCGGAGGGTCAATCCGCCGTCGCTTCTTCGGGCTCGGCCGGTTCGGACTTCGCGCCGCGATCGCGCTTGGGCAGCGGCTGGATGTCCAGCAGCACCTCGTCGGTCTGCACGCCCTGCTCGTCCGTCTTGTGCTCTATGTCGACCGTCAGGCGCCCGCCCTCGGTCAGGCGGCCGAACAGCAGTTCGTCGGCCAGGGCCTTGCGTATCATGTCCTGGATAAGGCGCTGCATGGGGCGTGCGCCCATGAGGGGATCGAAGCCCTTCTTGGCCAGGTGCTTGCGCAGCTGGTCGTTGAAGGCGACCTCGACCTTCTTCTCGGCCAGCTGCGTCTCCAGCTGCAGCAAGAACTTGTCCACCACGCGCAGGATGACCTGCTCGTCCAGCGGCTTGAAGCTGACGATGGCGTCCAGCCGGTTGCGGAACTCGGGCGTGAACAATCGCTTGATGTCACCCATCTCATCGCCCGCCTGGCGCGGGTTGGTGAAACCGATGGTGGCCTTGTTCATGGTCTCGGCGCCGGCATTCGTCGTCATGATGACGATGACGTTGCGAAAGTCCGCCTTGCGCCCGTTGTTGTCCGTCAGCGTGCCGTGGTCCATGACCTGCAGCAGCACGTTGAAGATGTCCGGGTGGGCCTTCTCGATCTCGTCGAGCAGCAGCACGGAATGCGGCTTCTTGGTGATGGCCTCGGTCAGGAGGCCACCCTGGTCGAAGCCCACGTAGCCCGGAGGCGCCCCGATCAGGCGGCTCACGGCATGGCGCTCCATGTACTCCGACATGTCGAAGCGGATCAGATCCACGCCCATGATGTAGGCCAGCTGCTTGGCGGCCTCGGTCTTGCCCACACCGGTGGGGCCGCTGAACAAAAAGCTGCCGATCGGCTTGTCGCCCTTGCCCAGGCCCGAGCGCGCCATCTTCACGCTGGCGGCCAGCACCTCCAGTGCCTTGTCCTGGCCAAACACCACGCTCTTCAGGTCGCGCTCCAGCGTCTGCAGCTTGCCGCGGTCGTCGTTGCTGACGTTGGCGGGCGGGATGCGGGCTATTTTTGCAACGATTTCCTCGATCTCGCTCTTGCCGATGGTTTTCTTGCGCTTGGATGGCGCAAGAATGCGCTGCGCCGCGCCAGCCTCGTCGATGACGTCGATGGCCTTGTCGGGTAGGTGCCGGTCGTTGATGTACTTGGCCGACAGCTCGGCCGCGGCCTGCAGCGCGGCAGCGGCGTACTTCACGCTGTGGTGCTCCTCAAAGCGGGTTTTCAGGCCCTTGAGGATGTCGATGGTCTCGGCCACCGTGGGTTCGACCACGTCGATCTTCTGGAAACGCCGCGACAACGCTGCGTCTTTTTCGAAGATGCCTCGGTATTCGGTGAAGGTGGTTGCGCCAATGCACTTGAGCGTGCCCGAGCTGAGTGCCGGCTTGAGCAGGTTGCTCGCGTCCAGCGTTCCGCCCGACGCGGCGCCCGCGCCGATCAGCGTGTGGATCTCGTCGATGAACAAGATGGCGTTGGGCTTGTCCTTGAGGCTCTTGAGCACGCCTTTCAGGCGCTGCTCGAAGTCGCCACGGTACTTGGTGCCCGCCAGCAGCGCGCCCATGTCCAGCGAATACACGATGGCCTCGGCCAGGATCTCGGGCACCGTGCCTTCGGTGATTCGCCAGGCCAGGCCTTCCGCAATGGCCGTCTTGCCCACGCCGGCTTCACCTACCAGCAGCGGGTTGTTCTTGCGCCGGCGGCACAGGATCTGGATGGTGCGCTCGACCTCGTAGTCGCGCCCGATCAGCGGGTCGATCCTGCCGTCTTTCGCGGCCTGGTTGAGGTTTTGCGTGTACTGCTCCAGCGGCGAGGCCTTCTCGCCGCGCTCGCCCTGGGCCGCCTCTTCGCTCTCGGCCTGTCCCTCGGGCTTGGGCGGCTCGGGCGGCTCGCCCTTCTTGATGCCGTGGGCGATGTAGTTCACTACATCCAGGCGCGTCACACCCTGCTGGTGCAGGTAGTACACGGCGTGCGAATCCTTCTCGCCAAAGATGGCCACGAGCACGTTGGCGCCCGTGACTTCCTTCTTGCCGTTGCCGGTGGACTGCACGTGCATGATGGCGCGCTGGATGACGCGCTGGAAACCCAGCGTGGGCTGGGTGTCCACCTCGTCGGTGCCGGCCACCTGGGGGGTGTTGTCCTTGATGAAATTCGTCAGCGATGCACGCAGGTCATCGATGTTGGCCGCGCAGGCGCGCAGCACCTCGGCGGCGCTGGGGTTGTCCAGCAGCGCCAGCAGCAGGTGCTCCACGGTAATGAACTCGTGGCGCTGCTGGCGGGCCTCGACGAAGGCCATGTGCAAGCTGACTTCCAGTTCTTGGGCAATCATGTGAGAACTCCTATGTGCTTGCGTGGTAAGGGTGACTTTAGATCGGGGGCAAAGGCCATTTATTCAACAGGCTATTCAATCGGCTCGCTCAGGCATTGCAGCGGGTGGCCAGCCTTGTGCGCCGCGTCCAGCACCTGCTCCACCTTGGTGGCGGCCACGTCGCGCGTATACACGCCGCAGATGCCTTTGCCGTCCAGGTGGATCTTGAGCATGATCTGCGTGGCGGCCTCGCGATCCTTGTTGAAAAACTCCTGCAGCACGACGACCACGAACTCCATCGGCGTGTAGTCGTCGTTGAGCATGACCACCTGGTACATCTGTGGCGGCTTGGTCTTCTGGGTACGCCGCTCGAGCACGACCGAGCCGCCGTCGTCCCTGGCGGGCAGACGTGGCGCGGGCGCGGACTTAGGGGGTTTGGTTGCCATGTGTTTCATTCTAGTGCGCCATGTGTTCGCGCAGCAGTCCCAGTAACTGGTACCAAAGCCGGCCTTTTCAAGCGCTCTCGTACACCACGCTGATATTGCTGCTACCGGCCTGCGCGCCCCAGGCGGCCAGAGCCGCGTCGCTGGGAAAGAAGCGGCTGGCCTCGCCCAGTTGCAACTCGGCGTCCGCGGCACCACCCGCCCCCTGGCAATGCACGCCCATGCGCACGCGCAGGCCATGCACCAGCATCTCGCCTTGGTCGGTTTCCTCGCGTCGCGGGGGAAATTCACGCACCAGGGCCGCCACGTCGGGCCTGGTGCCGCCATTGGCGCCCACCAGCAGGTAGCGGCCAAAGCGTGCGCGCGCCGCGCCCAGGTCCCAGACCTGCTGCACCTTCAGGCGCAGCCCGCCGCTGAAGTGATCGAGCTGCAGCCGCCCGCTCAAGACCACAAACTCGTCGTCCTTGAGCATGGCGCCGCTGGCGGCGATCACCGCCTCGTCCGCCGAGGCCTCGATCACCGCCGACTTGTCGTCGATCTTGAACAGCGCCAGCTTGCCGCGCTGGCCATTGATCTGGCGCGAGTCGCTGACGATGCCGGCCAGCACCTGGGTCTCGCGGCTGTCGCCCAGCTCGGCAATCGGCGTGCGCACAAAGCGCCGCACCTCCTGCTGCACCTCGTCGAACAGATGGCCCGAGAGGTAGAAGCCGACCGCCGTCTTTTCCTGCATCAGGCGCTCCTTGATGCCCCAGGGCGTGGCGTCGGCCAGATCGGGCTCCTGGGTGCTGGAGCCCACGGCGTCCTCGCCCATCATGTCGAACAACCCGCCCTGGTTGGCGTTGGCCAGTTGCGCTGCGGCAAAGTCAAATGCGCGGTCTATGGACGCCACCAGCGCCGCACGGTTGAGCTGCAGCGCGTCGAAGGCGCCGGCCTTGATCAGCGCCTCCACCGTGCGCTTGTTGATGCGCGCCCTGTCCACGCGCACGCAGAAGTCGAACAAGCTCTTGAACGGCCCGTGGTCGCCGCCGCGCGGCCCCTCGCCACGGCCCTCACGCGCGGCAATGATGGCCTCTATGGCCTGCTGGCCCGTGCCCTTGACGGCGCCCAGGCCGTAGCGGATGACCTTGTCGGTCACGGGCTCGAAGCGGTACCTGCCGCGGTTGATGTCCGGCGGCTCGAAGCTGATGCCGAAATGCTTGACCGCATCCTCGTACAGCACCTTGAGCTTGTCGGTGTCGTCCATTTCCACCGTCATGTTGGCGCAGAAGAACTCGGCCGTGAAGTGCACCTTGAGCCAGCCCGTGTGGTAGGCCAGCAGCGAATAGGCGGCGGCATGCGACTTGTTGAAGCCGTAGCCGGCAAACTTCTCCATCAGGTCGAAGACCTCGTCGGCCTTGTCCTGGCTGATGCCCTTCTCTGCCGCGCCCTTGCGGAAGATGATGCGGTGCTCGGCCATTTCCTCGGGCTTTTTCTTGCCCATGGCGCGGCGCAACATGTCGGCGCCGCCCAGGCTGTAGCCGCCCAGGACCTGGGCGGTCTGCATCACCTGCTCCTGGTAGACCATGATGCCGTAGGTCTCGGCCAGCACGGGCTCGACCAGCGGGTGCGGGTACTCCACCACCTCCTTGCCGTGCTTGCGGTTCACGAAGCTGGGAATCAGGTCCATGGGGCCCGGGCGGTACAGGGCGTTGAGGGCAATCAGGTCTTCCAGGCGGCTGGGGCGGGCCTCTTTCAGCATGCCCTGCATGCCGCGGCTTTCAAACTGGAACACCGCCTCGGTCTTGCCGTCGGAGAACAGCCGGTAGGTGGGCGCGTCATCCAGCGGGATGTCCTCGAAGGCAAAGTTCTCCTGGCCTTTGTGGCGCTGCTGTATGAATTCGCGTGCAATCTCCAGGATGGTGAGCGTCGCCAGGCCCAGAAAGTCGAACTTGACCAGGCCTATGGCCTCGACATCGTCCTTGTCGTACTGGCTCACGGCCGACTCGCTGCCTGGCTGCTGGTAGAGCGGGCAAAAATCGGTCAGCTTGCCCGGTGCAATCAGCACGCCGCCGGCGTGCATGCCGATGTTGCGCGTCATGCCCTCGAGCTGCTGCGCCATCTCGATGATGGTGCGCACATCCTCCTCGTTGCGCACGCGCTCATACAGCTGGGGTTCGAGCTCCAGCGCGTAGTTGTTCTTGTCGCCTTCCTTCTTGGGCTCGGGCGGGTAGGCCAGGGTGTAGGTCTGACCGGGCTTGCCGGGCACCAATTTTGAAATGCCGTCGCAGAAGGTGTAGCTCATGTCCATGACGCGGCCCACGTCGCGGATGGCCGCCTTGGCGGCCATGGTGCCGAAGGTGGCGATCTGGCTCACGGCATTCTTGCCGTACTTGTCCTTCACATAGTCGATCACCCGGTCGCGGTTGGACTGGCAGAAGTCGATGTCGAAGTCGGGCATGGACACCCGCTCGGGGTTCAAAAACCGCTCGAACAGCAGGTTGTACTGCAGCGGGTCCAGATCCGTGATCTTCAGCGCATAGGCCACCAGCGAGCCCGCGCCCGAGCCACGGCCGGGGCCCACCGGGCAGCCGTTGGCCTTGGCCCACTGGATGAAGTCGCCCACGATGAGGAAGTAGCCCGGAAAGCCCATCTTCAGAATGGTGCCCAGCTCGAACTCCAGCCGTTCCTCGTAGCGCGGACGCTGCTTTTCGCGCTCGGCCTCCTGGGGGAAAAGGTGCAGCAGGCGCTCCTTGAGGCCCTCGAACGAGGCGTAGCGGAAATACTCATCGATCGGCATGCCATTGGGCGTGGGAAAGTCGGGCAGCTGCGGCTTGCCCAGCACCAGCGTCAGGTTGCAGCGCTTGGCGATCTCCAGGGTGTTGGCAATGGCCGAGGGCAGGTCGGCAAACAGCGCCTGCATCTCGGCGCTGCTCTTGAAGTACTGCTCGCGCGTGAAACGGCGCACGCGCCGCTGGTTGGCCAGGATCTCGCCCTCGGCGATGCACACGCGCGCCTCATGCGCCTCGTAACCATCGGCCTGGCCAAACTGCACTGGGTGCGTGGCCACCACCGGCAGCTGCAGCCGCGCCGCCAGCTGCACGGCGGCGGTGACATGGGCCTCGTCATCGGCACGGCCGGCGCGCTGCAACTCGATGTAAAAACGATGTGGAAAAACACCCGCCAGGCGCAGGGCCAGCGCCGCCGCGCCGGCTTCGTCGCCACGCATCAGCGCCTGGCCCACGGGGCCGGCCTGGGCGCCGGCCAGCGCGATCAGGCCGGCATGGAGCTCCTGCAGCCAGTCCCAGGTACACAGCGGCAGGTTCTTCACGACACCCCGCGTCCAGGCGCGTGCCAGCAGCTCGGACAGGTTCAGGTAGCCCTGGCGGTTCTGCACCAGCAGCAGCAGGCGCGCGGGCGGCGCGCCGGCCTCGCCTTCCAAGTAGACCTCGGCGCCCAGAATGGGCTTGACCCCCTTGCCACGCCCTTCCTTGTAGAACTTGATGGCGCCAAAGAGGTTGTTCAGGTCGGTAATCGCCAGGGCGGGCTGCCCATCCTTGGCAGCGGCCTTGACGACCTCGTCGATGCGGGTGGTTCCGTCCACGACGGAAAATTCGGTATGCAGGCGCAGGTGAACAAACATGCCGGCATTGTAGGAATGCGGGCTTGGCCTCGTGCTCCGGCAGGTCGGGCGGCTTACTTACAATGCCGGGTTGCGGGTACCGCGCGGTCTTGTCTCCCGACAGGGTTGCCACCCATGCCATTCATTCATCCCGAGAGCTGCCGTCATGCCGCGTTTTCCTCTATCTTTGTTGTCTGCCCTGCTGGCCGCCGGCCTTTTGGCCGCCTGCGCCAGCCCCAACGAAGACAAAACCGCCGGCTGGAGCACGGACAAAATCTACGCCGAGGCGCGCGATGAACTCAACGGCGGCGCCTATGACAAGGCCGTGCCGCTGCTGGAAAAGCTCGAAGGCCGCGCCGCCGGAACGCCACTGGCCCAGCAGGCGCAGCTGGAAAAAGCCTACGCCCAGTACAAGGGTGGCGAAAAGGCCCAGGCCGTGGCCACGCTGGATCGCTTCATGAAGCTGCACCCGGCAAGCCCCGCCTTCGACTACGCGCTGTACCTGAAGGGTCTGGTCAACTTCAATGAAAACCTGGGTCTGTTCTCCTGGCTGTCACGCCAGGACCTGTCCGAGCGCGACCAGAAGGCTGCCAAGGATTCGTTCGAATCCTTCCGCGAGCTGGCGACGCGCTTTCCCGAGTCGCGCTACACGCCGGATGCGCGCCTGCGCATGACCTACATCATCAACTCGCTGGCGCAGTACGAGGTGCATGTCGCCCGCTACTACTACGAGCGCGGCGCCTATGTGGCGGCCGTGGGCCGGGCGCAAAGCGCGATTGCGGACTACAAGGACGTGCCCGCGACCGAGGAGGCGCTGTACATCCTGGTGCGTTCCTACGACGCCCTGGGCATGACGCAGTTGCGCGACGACGCGCGCCGTGTGCTGGAAGCCTCGTACCCGAACAGCAGCCTGCCCAAGGCAGGCTTCAAGGGCACGGACAACCCGTGGTGGAAGTTCTGGTAAACGCCGCCAGCGCCGCATCAAACTCTTCTTGCGACCGCAGCCTGCGCATGGCGGGCAGGGCCCGCAGCAGGCGCTTGCCATAACCCATGCGCAGCAGCCGCTGGTCGGCCACAACCAGCACACCGGTATCGCTTTCGCTGCGTATCAGGCGGCCGGCGCCCTGCTTGAGGGCCAGCGCCGCCGCAGGCAAGGCATCGTCACGAAATGGGCTGCGCCCCTGCTGTTTGAGGCGCCGCCCCCGCGCCTGCACCAGCGGATCACCGGGGGACGGGAACGGCAACTTGTCGATCACCAGAAGCTGCAGCGCCTGGCCCGGCACGTCAAACCCCTCCCAGAAGCTGGCCGAGCCAACCAGCACATGGCCCACAGCATCCGCCGGCGCACGAAAGCATTCCATGATCTGCCGCTTGGGCGCCTGGCCCTGCACCAGCACCTCGATGCCACCACCGACCGCCAGGCGCTGCTGCAGCACGCCGGCCATGACCTGCAGCGCACGCAGGCTGGTGGTCAGCACCAGCGTGCGCCCGCCCAGGCGCGTCGCCGCATCCGCCACCCAATGGGCCAGCTGCTCGCTGTGCGCGGGATCCGTGGCGGCGGGCAGCTGGGGCGGCACATAGAGCGCGGCCTGGCGCGCATAGTCGAACGGGCTGTCCAGACGCAGCGTGCGTGCGCCATCCATGCCGCAGGCCTCGGTGAACCAGCTCAGTTGTGCGTCATCACCCAGCGTGGCCGAGGTGAACACCCAGGTGCGCTTGCACCCCGCCAATGGCGCCACGGGCTCGTCCCAGGCTCCAGCCTCGGCCGGCGGGCCTTGCCATAGCGTGCGCAGGGCCGGGGCCAGAGCCAGCGGCACCTCGCTCAGCCGCAGCTGGCCGGTCCAATCGAGCCAGCGCACGCCATCGGCACTACCCGGAGCGGAAAACCGTGCCAGCCGCGCCAGCAAGTCCACCGTGCGTTCATGCAGATGTGCCAGGTCGGGAGCCAGCGCCGTCACGCCATCCAGCCCCGCCAGGATGCCGCGCAGGACGCCCACTGCACGCGCCATTGCGCCATCCCACGCCGTGGCATCCACGCCATCGGGCGCCGCACCCACCCAGGCCACCCGCCCGGGCACGACACCCGCAGCACTATCGGCCACAAGCAGGTGCAACTCTCGCGTCGCCTGGCGCAGCAAGGCGCCGAGCCCCTGCCAGTCGGCCAATCCCCGCGCATGGCGCAGGCCGCTGACGAGCAGGTCCTGCGCCAGATCGTGCAGCTGGCCGGTGCCCAACTGTGCGCCCAGGAACTGGCTGGCGGTCTCGGCCAGTTGATGGGCCTCGTCAAAAACCACCACACCCGAGTTGGGCAACAGTTGCGCCACGCCCGATTCGCGCACGGCCTGGTCGGCAAAGAACAGGTGGTGGTTGATCACCAGCACATCGGCCGCCAGGGCCGTGCGTCGCGCCTGGTACACATGGCAGTCGGCAAAGCGTGGGCAGTCCTGGCCCAGACAGTTGTCGCGCGTTGACGTAACCAGCCCCAGGAGCGGCGAGCGCTCATCCAGCCCGGGCAACTCCGCGAGGTCGCCGCTCTGCGTGCCCTGGGCCCACAGCTCGATGCGCGCCAATTCTTGCGCCTGGGCCGGGGCCAGCACCGGGTTGTATCGTGCCTGCTGCAGGCGTTGGTGGCACAGGTAGCTGGCCCGCCCCTTGAGCAAGGCCGTACACAGCGGCAGTGCCAGGGCGCGCAGCAACAGCGGCAGGTCACGGCCATACAGCTGATCCTGCAGCGCCTTGGTGGCCGTGGAGACCACCACCCGCTCACCGCTGAGCAGGGCAGGCACCAGGTAGGCAAAGGTCTTGCCGACGCCGGTGCCGGCCTCCACCACCAGCGGGGCGTGGTCTTCGATGGCCTCTGCCACCGCCTGCGCCATGGCCGTCTGCTCGGCGCGCGGCCGAAAATGCGGCTGCGCGCGCGCCAGCGGCCCATCGGCCGCGAACGCGCCGGCGACGAGATCACTCAAGGACATGCGAGAAACGGAACCCTGACGGCATGGCGTTGATAATAATGGGCTCCCAGCCGCCACCGCCCCCCGCGGGCGCCCCAGCGCCCAACCGCAGCCCATGACCAAAGCGTTCCGCCTCATTGCTTCGACCGGCATCCACAAGGGTGACCGCGACTACCAGCAGGATCAGGTCGCCCTGCTCTCGCATCCGCGCTACAACGGCTGTGTGCTGGCGGTGGTGGCCGATGGCATGGGTGGACGCAGCGGCGGGCGCAAGGCCTCGGATCAGGTGATGATGACCGCGCGCCAGCTGTTCGAGCGCTATTGCCCCGACACCGACGACGCCAGCAGCCTGCTTGAGCACATCGTGCACGAGTCGCATATCGTCATTCGCCTCACGGCCATATCGGCCGAGCAGGAGCCGCACAGCACGGTGGCCGCCTTTTTGATCAACCCGCGCGGAGACTGCCATTGGGCGCATGCCGGGGATTCACGCATTTACCACTTCCAGGGCGGGCGGCTGCTCTACCGCACGGCGGATCACTCCTATGTGCAAGCCCTGGTCGATCGCGGCGAGCTGAGCGAGGCCGAGGCCAGCAACCACCCGCACTCCAACATCCTCATAGGCTGCCTGGGCTCGGAAAGCGACCCGCCCGTGACCAAGCATCTGATCTCCCAGCTGCAGCCGGGCGATGTGCTGCTGGCCTGCAGCGATGGCGTGTGGCATTACTTTTCGCCGGCCGAACTGGCCTCGGTGCTGGAGTCGCTGACACCGCGCGAGGCCACCGAGTTCCTGATCGACAAGGCCCGCTCCCGCGCGCGTGGCGGTGGCGACAACCTGTCGCTGGTGGTGGTGAGGATCGAGGCCCTGGCAGACGAGAAGAAGCTTCCCCCCCTGGTGGCGCCGCTGACGCTCTCGGCCTGATCAGGGGGCAGGCAGCGGGGCCGGTGGCTTGCGCCCCGATGCCTGTGCCTGGGCCTTGTCGCGCTCATGCTGCTCGCGCCGCTCACGCGCCTTTTGCTGCTTCGCGTCGTAGCGTGCGCGTGATTCCGATGCGCGCTGCGCCTCGGCCTGCTGGCGCTCCTGCTGCTCTTGCGCCTGCTGCGCGGCGCGGTGCTGCTGCTCGGCGGCGCGCTGCTGGGCCTGCTGCGCGCGCGTTTGCGCATTGCCGCGCTCCGTGGCGCGCATCGGCGGCGGTTTTTCTCCCGACTGCAGGTTCTGCCGCTGCTCCTGCTGCCGCTCCTCGATGGAGCGGCGCCGCTCGGCGGCCTTTTCCCGGCGCTCTTCGTCGTTGATTTGCAGCTCCTGGCGGCGCAGCCGATTCTCGGCCTCGCGCACCCTGGCGCGGACCTGGTTCAGGCAGTCATGCACGGCAAACTGCTGGTAGCAGGCCGCCTCATCGCTGCTGCGCCCGGCCTGCAGGGCCTGGCGCTCGGCCTGTATCTGCGCGCGCCGCAATTCGCGCTGCTGCTGTGGCCCGGCGGCAGTGCCGGAAGCCGCATCCTGCGCCAGAGTGAGGCCGGGCAATGCCAGCAGCGCGGCCAGGCACAGAAGCACCCTCAGGGAATGACGGGCATGGATGGGCATCAGGTCAGTCCGGTATCGACGACACGCCGCTCAAGCTGCAGGTATTCCTTGGACTGCATCTCGTTGAGGCGCGAGACCGTGCGCGGAAACTCGTGCGCCAGCGGGCCGTCGGTATACAAGTCCTCGGGCGGCACCGCCGCCGAAATGATGAGCTTGACGCGTCTGTCGTACAACACGTCCACCAGCCAGGTGAAGCGCCTTGCCGGCGAGGCCATGTTGACCGGCATATGCGGCACGTTCGACAGCAGCACGGTGTGGAACTGGCTGGCCAGCTCCAGATAGTCGTTCTGCGAGCGCGGGCCCATGCACAGTTCGCGAAAGTCGAACCACACCACGCCGCCGGCCTTGCGCAGGGCGTGGATCTCGCGCGCCTCTATGCGCAGCACCGGATCTTCGTCATGCACCTCCGCCAGCTGGTCGAAGGTTTGCGCCATCTCGGCGTCGGCCTGCGGCCCCAGCGGGCAGTGGTAGAGCCTGGCGTTCTCCAGCGTGCGGCGGCGGTAGTCGGTACCGTTGTCGACATTCACCACCTCCATGCGCTCGTTCAAGAGCGCAATCGCCGGCAGGATGCGGTCGCGGTGCAGGCCGTCGGGGTAGAGCTCGTCCGGCTTGAAGTTGGAGGTGGTGACAAAGCCCACGCCGTTTTCGAACAACGCCACCAGCAGGCGATGCAGGATCATGGCGTCGGTCACGTCGGCGACGTGAAATTCATCGAAGCAAATCAGCTTGTAGCGCTTGGCGATGTTGGCGCCCAGGGCGTCCAGCGGGTTTTGCGTGCCCTGCAGGCTGGCGAGCTCGCGGTGCACCTCGCGCATGAACTCGTGAAAGTGCAGGCGCACCTTGCGTTTCAGGGGCACCGCGTTGAAGAAGCAATCCATGAGAAAGCTCTTGCCCCGCCCGACGCCGCCGTACATGTAGACGCCCTTGGGAATGTCGGGGTGGTTGATGAGCTTCTTCAAACTGTTGGAGCGCTTGGCCTTGTAGCGGCTCCATTCGTCGGCGCAGCGCTCCAGCGCATCGATGGCGCGCAGCTGCGCCGGGTCGCTTGCAAATCCCTTGGCGGCCAGCTCCGCCTCGTACGCCTGCCTGACTGTCACCGCATTCTCCGTATACTGCAAAAATAATAGCTGCTAGCGCTTGATGGTTAAGCGCTAGCAGCTATTTTCACCTAAATTTTACTTAGAAATTCAGGGTGCGCTTGTCCACCGCCAGGGCGGCTTCCTTGGTGGCCTCGCTCAAAGAGGGGTGGGCGTGGCAAATGCGGGCGATGTCCTCGGCGCTGGCCTTGAACTCCATCGCCACCACGGCCTCGGCGATCAGCTCGGACGCCATGGGGCCGACGATGTGCACGCCGAGGATTTCGTCGGTCGCCGCATCGGCCAGGAACTTGACGAAACCGGTGGTGTCGCCCAGGGCGCGCGCGCGGCCGTTGGCCAGGAAGGGAAAGCTGCCGGCCTTGTACTTGACGCCGTCGGCTTTGAGTTGCTGCTCGGTGCGGCCGACCCAGGCGATCTCAGGGCTGGTGTAGATGACCCAGGGGATGGTGTTGAAGTTGACATGGCCGTGCTGGCCCGCCATGCGCTCGGCCACGGCCACGCCTTCTTCCTCGGCCTTGTGCGCCAGCATGGGGCCACGCACCACGTCGCCCACGGCCCAGACGCCGGGCAGATTCGTCCGGCAATCGCCATCGACCACGATCGCGCCGCGCTCGTCCAGCTGCAGGCCCACGGCCTCGGCATTCAGGCCGATCGTGTTGGGTACGCGGCCAATGGAGACGATGAGCTTGTCCACGTCGAGCTTTTGCGCTTCGCCCTTGGCATTGGTGTAGGCGACGGACACACCCTTCTTGCCGTTCTTCACCTCGCCAATCTTCACACCCAGCTCGATCTTCAGGCCCTGCTTGTCAAAGGCCTTCTTGGCCTCCTTGGCGACCTGCTCGTCGACCGCGCCCAGGAAGGTCGGCAGGCCTTCGAGCACCGTCACGTCGGCGCCCAGGCGGCGCCAGACGCTGCCCATCTCCAGGCCGATGACGCCCGAACCCACCACGCCGAGCTTCTTGGGCACGGCGCCAATAGCCAGCGCGCCGTCGTTAGACAGCACGTTGACCTCGTCGAACTCCACGCCGGGCAGCGCACGGGCGTTGGAGCCGGTGGCGACGATGATCTGCTTGGCGGTCAGCAGATCTTCGGTCTTGCCGGCCACCTTGATCTCGTAGCCGCCTTCAACGGCCTTGACGAACGAGCCGCGGCCGTGGAAGAAGCTGACCTTGTTCTTCTTGAACAGGTAGAGGATGCCGTCGTTGTTCTGCTTCACCACGGTGTCCTTGCGGCCGATCATGGTGGCCACGTCCATCGTCACCTTGCCGGTGCTGATACCGTGCTCGGCAAAATGCTTGTTGGCGTGCTCGAAATGCTCGCTCGACTGCAGCAGCGCCTTGGACGGGATGCAGCCCACGTTGGTGCAGGTGCCACCGGGCGCGGGACCGCCCTTGTCGTTGGTCCAGGCGTCGATACAGGCGACGTTCATGCCCAACTGGGCGGCGCGGATGGCGGCGATATAGCCGCCGGGACCGGCGCCGATGACGACAACGTCAAATTGTTTGCTCATGGTGTGAATTCTTGAAAAAGAGTTGAAAAAACCCACCGCTGGGCTGGGCCGAGGGTGGGTTTCAGGAGGCCTTGAATTACAGGTCGAACAAGAGACGCGAGGGGTCTTCCAGCGCGTCCTTCATCGCCACCAGGCCCAGCACGGCCTCGCGGCCGTCGATGATGCGGTGGTCATACGACATGGCCAGGTAGTTCATCGGGCGCACCACGACCTGGCCGTTTTCGACCACGGCGCGATCCTTGGTGGCATGCACGCCCAGGATGGCCGACTGCGGCGGGTTGATGATGGGCGTGGACATCATCGAGCCGAAGGTGCCGCCGTTGGAAATCGAGAAGGTGCCGCCGGTCATCTCCTCGATGCCCAGCTTGCCCTCGGCGGCCTTCTTGCCGAATTCGGCAATCTTCTTCTCAATGTCGGCAAAGCTCATCTGGTCAGCATTGCGCAGAATCGGCACCACCAGGCCGCGCGGGCTGCCCACGGCGATGCCGATGTCGAAGTAGCCGTGATAGACGATGTCGTTGCCGTCAACGGAAGCGTTCAGCACCGGGAATTTCTTCAGGGCGTGCACGGCGGCCTTGACGAAGAAGGACATGAAGCCGATCTTCACGCCGTGTTCCTTGGTGAAGGCGTCCTGGAACTTCTTGCGCATCTCCATCACCGGGGCCATGTTCACTTCGTTGAAGGTGGTCAGGATGGCGTTGGTGGACTGCGACTGCAGCAGGCGCTCGGCCACGCGGGCGCGCAGGCGGCTCATGGGCACGCGCTGCTCGGGGCGATCGCCCAGGTTCAGGCCGCCAGCAGGCGCTGCCACCTGCGGCAGTGCCTTGGTGGGCACGCCGGTGGGGATGACGGCGGCGGTGGACTTGACGCCACCGGCGACGGCGGCCAGGGCGTCGCCCTTGGTCACGCGGCCATCCTTGCCGGAGCCTGCCACCTGGGCGGCAGACAGATTGGCCTCGGCCAGGATCTTGGCGGCGGCGGGCATGGCCACGTCGCCCTTGTTGCCGCCAGCGGCAGCCGGCGCTGCGGCGGCCGCGGGTGCTGCGGCTGCGGCAGGAGCGGCAGCAGGGGCCGCAGCGGCTGCGCCGGCCTTGCCTTCGGTATCGATCTTGGCGATGACCTGCTCGGAGACCACCGTGCCACCATCGCCGACCACATGCTCGGCCATCACGCCGGCGGCCGGGGCGGGCACTTCGAGCACCACCTTGTCGGTCTCGATCTCGATCAGGATCTCATCCTGGGCGACGGCCTCGCCGGGCTTTTTCTTCCACTGCAGCAGCGTGGCCTCGGCCACGGATTCGGACAGCTGGGGAACCTTCACTTCTACGATTGCCATTTTGAATTCCGTTATGTGTTGTGCGTTGTACGGTGGATGGGCGTTGTGCCGGCGTTGCGCACAACGCCCATCGCACAACGCTCAACCTGTGAGCCTTACTTGGTCAGAACGAACCCCTTGAGCTTGGCGAAGGCCGCCTCGATCAGGCTCTTTTGCTGATCCTGGTGCAGGTGCGCGTAACCCACGGCCGGCGAGGCCGAAGCGGCGCGGCCGGCGTAGCCGAGCTTCTGGCCGTCTTGCATGTTCTCGTGGATGTTGTGCTGGATGAAGAACCAGGCGCCCTGGTTCTGCGGCTCGTCCTGGCACCACACGATGTCAGTGGCGTTGGGGTACTTCTTGAGCTCGGCGGCAAAGGCCTTGTGCGGGAAGGGGTAGAGCTGCTCGACGCGGATGATGGCCACATCACTGCGCTCAGCCTCTGTGCGCTTCTTCACCAGGTCGTAGTACACCTTGCCAGAGCAGGCAATGACGCGCTTGACCTTGTCGGCCTTCTTGGCAATGTTCGCATCCTGCTCAACCAGCACGGTCTGGAAACCGCCCTTGGTGAACTCCGACAGCGGCGAGGTCGCGTCCTTGTTACGCAGCAGGCTCTTGGGCGTCATGATGACCAGGGGCTTGCGCAGGTTGCGCACCATCTGGCGGCGCAGCACATGGAAGATCTGGCTGGCCGTGGTCGGCTGCACGATCTGCATGTTGGCGTCGGCTGCCAGCTGCATGAAGCGCTCCAGGCGTGCCGAGGAATGCTCGGGGCCCTGGCCCTCGTAGCCATGCGGCAGCATCAGCGTCAGGCCGTTGATGCGACCCCATTTCACCTCGCCGGAGGCGATGAACTGGTCGATCACCACCTGCGCACCGTTGGCGAAGTCGCCGAACTGCGCCTCCCAGATCACCAGCGTGTTGGGGTCGTTGGAAGCGTAGCCATACTCGAACGCCAGCACCGCCTCTTCCGACAGGATGGAGTCGATGACGACGAAAGGCGCCTGGTTCTCGGCCACATTTTGCAGTGGGATATAGGTGCCCTCGTCCCACTTCTCGCGCTTCTGGTCGTGGATCACGGCGTGGCGGTGCGT
>JAGPIX010000040.1:4112-22771 GCA_018054745.1 Alicycliphilus sp. | reverse complement strand
AGACCAAGGACGTGGACATCTACGCCAACGACTGAGCCTTGCCGCCCCGAGCCGGCGTGACGGCCCCCTGACGACAGCCCCGCCCCGGCGGGGCTGTTGCGTTTAAACGTCAGATTGCAAACCGATTACAGAGCCTGCGGGTGCCTGCTCCTAAAATCAGGGCTGTAGATGCACAAGGCGCTCATCGGTCGAATGCGGATCGCAAGCGGTGCCTACTACCCCTGATAGACACAAACATTCAAGGAACCCATATGCAAAAGAAACACCTCCTGCTCGCCCTGGTTGCAGCAGCCGGCGCCTCCACCGTCATGGCGCAAAGCAGCGTCACCCTGTATGGCCGCGTGAATACCTCTGTTGAGCGCCAAAAGGTTGGGTCGGTCAGCAATACCGTGATGCAGAACAACGCTTCGCGCTTTGGCTTCAAGGGCGTGGAAGACCTGGGCGGCGGCCTGAAGGCCGGCTTCCAGCTGGAAAGCGGTTTCGATTCCAGCACCGGCGCAGGCTCCGCCTGGACGCACCCCACTACCGGCATGAGCTTCGCGCGTCAGAGTGAAGTGAACCTGTCCGGTGGCTTCGGCATGATCCGTCTGGGCAACTTCATACCCGACTCCTACTATGCGACGGCCGACTACGTGAGCATGCACAACCATGAGACGGGCACCTCGGCGGACGCGTTTTATCAGGATCCCGTCTGGCTCACTAGCGGCCTGAGCACCAAGAACAAGGTTGGCTACCGTACCCCCAACATGGGTGGTCTGGTGATCGACGCTGCCGTGAGCCTGCATGAAAAGGCCACCGGTGTGAACAAGAATGGCTACGACCTGGCAGCCAATTACAACCTGGGCGCCCTGGCTCTGGGTGCTGGCTACAGCCAGGTTGATGATGACAAGCAACTGGGCCTGCGCGCTCTGTACACCTTCGGCCAGTTCACGGTCGGTGGTTACTATCAGCGCAACGACGAAGACGTGGCAGGCACGCGCAACAACTACCGCCTGTCCGGCATGTACGCCCTGGGCGCCTCCGAGTTCCACGTCAACGTGGGCCGTGCCGCCAAGTGGAGCAAGGTCGCCGACAGCGCCGCCACGCAGTGGACCCTGGGCTACAACTACAACCTGAGCAAGCGCACCAAGGTCTACGCCTTCTACACCAAGGTGGACAACAAGGCTGGTGCTGCTTACATGACCGGTACTGCCGGCGCGGACTTCAGCTCCTTCGCCCTGGGCGTGCGCCACAACTTCTGATCTCCCGCAGCGTAGGCTGCCTGCAACCCAGGCCTGATTCAATCGAGTCGGGCTTGGAGCCAGAGAGAACAGGCCTCACACATCCGTGTGGGGCCTTTTTTGTGGGCGGCCCGTTCTCACAACAACCATCAGGAGACAGGCATGTGGAAGCTGGTAGTGGGATTCGTGCTGTTCGCGGCGCTATCGCTGTTCGTGATCATGCAGGCCGGGGACAAGGTGGACATGAGCGGGGAAAAGCATGGAGCGGACGCCGTGCATGCGCCCGAGCCGGCCGCGCCAACGGCCGCTGGCGCCGCCAAGTAGTGCCACCGCTTGCCAACAAAAAAACCCGCGCAGGCGGGTTTTTTTTACGGGCTGTGCGGGGCGCCTTCAGCGGCGGAACTTGCCGTCTGCGCCAATGATGGACAGATCGGCGAAGTCGAGACCTGTGTGATCCTTCTGGCCGTATGAAATCGGCAGGCCGCCCAGGTCGTACTGCTGTATGGCCTCCAGCGCCGCCTGTATCTTCTCGCGCGTGGGCTTGGGGCCGGCGCGGCGCAGGCCTTCCACCAGCACCTTGGCGGCGGCAAAGCCCTCCAGCATGGCGGGGCTGATGTCGCCCTGGCCGCCGGCCTTGCTCAGTTCCAGGGCTTCCTTGACCAGCGGATAGGCCAGGCTGCGCTCGTTCGGGAACACCTGGCTGACGATGACGCCGCGCGCCTGCTCGCCCAGGCTCTTGATGAAACCGCTGGAGGCGTTGTTCGACAGGGTGACCAGCTGCGCCGTGGAACCCGCCTTGCGCAGCGCCGCATAGCCGTCTGCCACCGTGGTGCCCGAGCCAATGATCAGCACCGCCTGGGCTTGCGCCTGGGCGATCCTGGCCGCCAGCGGAGCAAAGTCGGGTTGGGCACGGTTGAACTTGTCCAGCACCACCGGCTGCAGCCTGGCTGCGTCCAGGCCTTTCTGGGCGCCGGCCACGCCGTCGGCGCCAAAGCTGTCGTCGGCATACAGCACGGCGATGCGGTTCATGCCCAGCGTGGCCAGATGGGTCATGGCCTTCTCGGCCTCGCGCTGGTAGGTGGCGCGCACGTTGAACACATGCTTGCGCACCGGCTGGTGCAGCACCATGGCGCCGGTGGAGGGCGCCACCAGGGCCACGCCATGCCTGTCCAGGTGCGGGATGATGGCCTCGGTGTGCGGCGTGCCGCGGGTGAGGAACATCACATCGACCTTTTTGTCCTCGATCAGCACGCGGGCGTTCTCGCCGGCGGTCTTGGGGTCGAACTTGTCGTCCAGCGAGATCAGCTCGATCTTCTGCCCATGCACGCCGCCCTTGGCGTTCACGGCGTCGATATAGAGCTTGGCGCCGGCGGCGGTTTCCTGCACGCCCGCGCCCACCACGCCCGAGAACCCCGCCGTCTGGCCCACCAGAATCTGCGCCTGTACGGTGCCGAGGGCCGCCCCCAGCATCAGGGTGCTACCCCATTTTTGCCATGTGCGCATGGTATCGCCTCCTTGCTTTTGTCAACAAATGTTTTGCGGTGCGGTGCAGTCTAACGGACACGACGCTCAATGGGCAATCCGAATCCCTAGAATGTTCCGCCTCACCGAACAAAGACCGGCCATGACCCAGGGACTGATACGCATCCACGGCGCGCGCCAGCACAACCTCAAGAACCTCGACCTGGACATACGCACGGGCGAGCTGACGGTGGTCACCGGTCCCAGCGGCTCGGGCAAGTCCAGCCTGGTGTTCGACACCCTGTACGCCGAGGGCCAGCGTCGCTACGTGGAGACCTTCAGCGCCTATGCGCGCCAGTTCCTCGACCGCATGGACAAGCCGGCCGTGGACAAGGTGGAGGGCGTGCCGCCGGCGATTGCCATCGACCAGACAAACCCGGTGCGCAGCTCGCGCTCCACCGTGGGCACGATGACCGAGCTGAACGACCACCTGAAACTGCTGTTCGCGCGCGCCGGCCAGCTGTTCGACCGCCAGACGGCGCAGAGCGTGCGCCACGACTCGCCCGACACGATTTACGCCGACCTGCAGGCGCGCTGCGCGCAAGAGGGCGACCCGCGCATCGTGCTCACTTTCCCGGTGGAGCTGCCCGCCAGCATCACAGCCGAGCAGCTGGAGCAATGGCTGTCGGCCAGCGGCTTCACCAAGGTGCAGGCCGAGCGCGAGCACGATGGCAAGAAGCTGCTGGACGTGGTGGCCGACCGTTTTCGCATCGCCAACACCGAGCGCGCGCGCGCGCTTGAGGCCATCGAGGTGGCGCTCAAGCGTGGCGCCGGGCGGCTCAACGTGTATCGCCTGCGCGATGAGGGCGAGCCGGACTTGTGGAGGTTCTCGACCGGCCTGCACTGCCCCGACAGCGACCTGCGCTACGCCGAGCCCATCGCCTCGATGTTCTCGTTCAACTCGGCCGTGGGCGCCTGTGACAGCTGTCGCGGCTTTGGCCGCGTGATCGGCGTGGACTGGGGCCTGGTGATTCCGAACGACAGGCTGACCCTGCGCGCCGGCGCCATCAAGCCGATTCAGACGCCGGCCTGGAAGGAATGCCAGGACGACCTGATGCGCTATGCCGAGGACGCCGGCATTCCGCGCGACACGCCCTGGTACAAGCTCACGGCCGAGCAGCGGCATTGGGTGATAGAGGGCACGCCGGGCTTCAAGGAGGGCAACTGGAACCGCCAGTGGTATGGCATCAGGCGCTTCTTCGCCTACCTGGAGACCAAGGCCTACAAGATGCATATCCGCGTGCTGCTGTCCAAGTACCGCAGCTACACGCCATGCCCCAGCTGCGCCGGCGCGCGCCTGAAGACCGAGAGCCTGCTGTGGCGCGTGGGCGGCAAGCAGGATGCCGATGCGGTGCTGGAGCCCGCGCGGCGCTTCATGCCGCAGGGCGTGGATTGGAGCCGTGAGCAGCTGGAGGCGCTACCGGGGCTGTGTCTGCATGATTTGATGCTGCTGCCGATTGAGCGGCTGCGGCGGTTTTTTGCGGCGCTTCTCCCTCTCCCGCAGGCGGGAGAGGGCAGGGGTGAGGGTGGGCCCGCAGCTGGCGCTGCGCTCGATCTACCCCCTCACCCCCACCCTCTCCCCCAAGGGGGCGAGGGAGTAAATACCGGGGAGATACAGGCCCTGGCGCTGCTGCACGAAGAGATTGCCACCCGCCTCAAATACCTGTGCGACGTCGGCATCGGCTATCTCACGCTGGATCGGCAAAGCCGCACGCTGTCGGGCGGCGAGGTGCAGCGCATTAACCTGACCACGGCCCTGGGCACGTCCCTGGTCAACACCCTGTTCGTGCTCGACGAGCCCAGCATAGGCCTGCACCCGCGCGACATGCAGCGCATCAACCAGGCCATGCTGCGCCTGCGCGATGCCGGCAACACCCTGGTGGTGGTGGAGCATGACCCGGCGGTGATGCTGGCGGCCGACCGCATCATCGACATGGGCCCCGGCCCGGGCGAACGCGGCGGGCAGATCGTGTTCGACGGCAGCGTGGCCGCGCTGCGCCGGGCGGATACGCTGACCGGCCAATACCTGGGCGGGCACAGGCAGATAGGCACGGGCCTCAAGCGCATGGTCACCGAGGCCACGCCGCGCCTGATTCTCGAAGGCGCACGCCAGCACAACCTGCGGGACGTGACGGTGGAGTTCCCGCTGCAGCGCCTGGTCACCGTCACCGGCGTGTCGGGCTCGGGCAAGTCCACGCTGATCCAGGACATCCTGGCGCCCGCGCTGATGCGCCACTTCGGCAAGGCCACGGAGTCACCCGGCGCCCATGACCGGCTGCTGGGTGCGGACCATTTGAGCGACGTGGTGTTCGTGGATCAGTCCCCCATTGGCAAGACGGCGCGTTCGAACCCCGTGAGCTATGTAGGCGCGTGGGACGCCATTCGCGAGATCTTCGCCACCGCGCCGCTGTCGCGCGAGCGCGGCTACACGGCCGCCAAGTTCAGCTTCAACTCGGGCGACGGGCGCTGCCCCACCTGCGGCGGCTCGGGCTTCGAGCATGTGGAGATGCAGTTCCTGTCGGACGTCTATCTGCGCTGCCCGGACTGCGACGGCCGGCGCTACCGGCCCGAGATCCTGGAGGTGCGCATAGAGCGCGGAGGGCGAACGATGAGTGTGGCCGATGTGCTGGAGCTGACCGTGCACGAGGCCGCCCAGCTGTTCGCCAAGGATCGCGAGGTGATCCGCGCCCTGCAGCCCATAGTGGACGTGGGCCTGGAGTACGTGCGCCTGGGCCAGCCCGTGCCCACGCTATCCGGGGGCGAGGCCCAGCGCCTGAAGCTCGCCGGCTTTCTGGCCGAGGCCGCCAGGAGCCAGGCCAAGTCGCGCCAGCCGCTGGCGCGCAAGGGCACGCTGTTTTTGTTCGACGAGCCCACCACCGGCCTGCATTTCGACGACATCGCCAAGCTGATGCGCGCGCTGCGCAAGCTCATGGAAGCGGGCCATTCGCTGATTGTCATCGAGCACAACCTGGACGTGATCCGCGCCAGCGACTGGCTCATCGACCTGGGCCCCGAGGGCGGCGACGCCGGTGGCCAGCTGGTGGCCGAGGGCACGCCCGAGGACCTGCGCCAGCACCCCAGCTCGCACACCGGCGCGGCGCTGCGCGAGTATGAGCAGGCGCTGGGCGAGGGTGGCCATGCAGTCCACGACGGCGTGCCGCCCTATGACTCCCTCTCCCGCTTGCGGGAGAGGGCAGGGGTGAGGGGGGATGCCCAGGGCGCCGGCCCCCACCCCCGCCCTCTCCCAGAGGGAGAGGGTGCAGCAGCCAACGCCATTCAGATCATCAACGCCCGCGAGCACAACCTCAAGCACCTGAACGTGGACATTCCGCGCGGCAGGTTCAACGTCATCACCGGCGTCAGCGGCTCGGGCAAGTCCACGCTGGCCTTCGACATCCTGTTCAACGAGGGCCAGCGCCGCTATCTTGAAAGCCTGAACGCCTACGCGCGCAGCATCGTCCAGCCCGCGGGCCGGCCCGAGGTGGACGCCGTGTATGGCATACCGCCCACCGTGGCGATCGAGCAGCGCCTGTCGCGCGGCGGCAGGAAGAGCACCGTGGGCACGACCACCGAGGTCTGGCACTTTTTGCGCCTGCTCTACGTCAAGCTCGGCGTGCAGCACTGCGTGCACGACGGCGCGGCCGTGCAGCCGCAGACCAGCGAGAGCATCGCCGCGCAGCTGCTCACGCAGTTCCGCGACCAGCACATCGGCCTGCTGGCGCCCCTGGTGCTGAACCGCAAGGGCGTCTATACCGAGCTGGCCGACTGGGCGCGCCCGCGCGGTTACACGCATCTGCGCGTGGACGGCAACTTTCTGCCGACTACCGGCTTCCCGCGCCTGGACCGCTTCAAGGAACACACCATAGAGCTGCCCGTGGCCAGCCTGGATGTGTCGCCCGAGCACGAAGACGCCCTGCGCAGCGCGTTGTCCAAGGCACTGGAGCTGGGCAAGGGCGTGCTGCATGTGCTGAGCGGCCTGGACGGCCTGGAGCAGGCCATGGAAGAGGGCGCGCCCACGGCGCATATCGGCCGGCTGCAGGTGTTCTCCACCAAGCGCGCCTGCCCGGTCTGCGCCACCAGCTATGCCGAGCTGGACCCGCGCCTGTTCTCGTACAACAGCAAGCATGGCTGGTGCCCGGACTGCGTGGGCACGGGCGTGCGCCTGACGAAAGAGCAGCGCAAGGCCTTCGACGACTCCGTGCAGTCGGACGACCGCGGCCGCGAACAGACCTTTGCCGAGCCCGAGGTGGAAGACCTGGCCGACGCCGCCTGCCCCAGCTGCGCCGGCACGCGCCTGAACCCCGTGGCGCGCGCCGTGCGCTTTGCCGGCACGCCCATCACCGAGGTGGCGCGCCTGGCCGTGAGCGAGGTGCGGCAGTGGATAGAGGACCTGCGGCTGACCGGCCGTGAGGCCGAGATTGCGCGCGACCTGGTGCCCGAGATCAAAAGCCGGCTGGAGTTTCTGGAGGAGGTGGGCCTGTCCTACCTGACGCTGGACCGCGGCGCGCCCACGCTCAGCGGCGGCGAGGCCCAGCGCATCCGCCTGGCGGCGCAGCTGGGCAGCAACCTGCAGGGCGTGTGCTATGTGCTGGACGAGCCGACGATAGGCCTGCACGCGCGCGACAACCAGATCCTGCTGAACGCCCTGAAAAGCCTGAGCGACAAGGGCAACACCCTGGTCGTCGTGGAGCATGACGAGGACACCATACGCCGCGCCGACCACCTCATCGACATAGGCCCCAGCGCCGGCAAGCGCGGCGGGTGCCTGGTGGCCCAGGGCCAGGTGGCCGACCTGCAGGCCGCCGCCGACTCGCAGACCGGCCGCTACCTGCTGCATGCCATGAGGCATCCGCTGCAGGCGCGGCGTGCGGTATTTCTCCCTCCCCTCCCGGGGGAGGGCAGGGGTGGGGGCCAGTCTCTCTTAGATGAAAAATATGAGCAAAATAAGCCTCAAACGCTTGATGGTAAAGCGCAAATAGCTATCAATTTAGATGTTGCCGACCCTTACCTCCACCCTCCCCCAGAGGGGGAGGGAGTGAATACCGCCGCGGCTGCTACTCCCTCTCCCCCCGCAGGGGGGGAGGGCAGGGGTGAGGGGGTATCCGCCCCGGCACCGCACTGGCTCACCGTCCTCGGCGCCCACCTGCACAACCTGCAGGCCGTGGATCTGCGCCTGCCACTGAAACGCCTGGTGGCCGTCACGGGGGTCAGCGGCTCGGGCAAGTCCACGCTGGCGCGCGACGTGCTGCTGGCCAATGTGGCTGCCTGGGTCGGCCAGCGCGCCACCAAGGCCGGGCGCGAGGCCATGGATGCCGGCAAGGCGCCCGCGCTCGTGGGCTGCGCCGGCCTGCAGGGCTTCGAGAGCGTGGATCGCGTGCTCGAGGTCGATCAAACCCCCATAGGCAAGACCCCGCGCAGCTGCCCCGCCACCTACATCGGCTTCTGGGACACCATACGCAAGCTGTTCGCCGAAACCCTGGAGGCCAAGGCGCGCGGCTACGCCCCCGGGCGCTTCAGTTTCAACACCGGCGAGGGCCGCTGCCCCGGCTGCGAGGGCCAGGGCCTGCGCACCATCGCCATGAGCTTTCTGCCCGATGTGAAGGTGGCCTGCGAGCGCTGCCACGGCGCGCGCTTCAACCCCGAGACCCTGGCCGTCACCTGGCGCGGCAAGAACATTGGCGATGTGCTGCAGATGGAGGTGGACGAGGCCGTCGAGTTCTTCGCCAGCATGCCCAGCATTGCCCACCCGCTGCAGCTCTTGAAGGACGTGGGCCTGGGCTACCTCACGCTGGGCCAACCCTCGCCCACGCTCTCCGGCGGCGAGGCCCAGCGCATCAAGCTGGTGACGGAGCTGACCAAGGTGCGCGACGAGGTCGGCCGGCGCGGGCAAAAGGCACCACACACGCTGTATGTGCTGGACGAGCCCACCGTGGGCCTGCACATGGCCGACGTGCACAAGCTGATCCAGGTGCTGCACCGCCTGGTCGACGGCGGCCACAGCGTGGTCGTCATCGAGCACGACCTGGACGTGATCGCCGAGGCCGACTGGGTCATCGACCTGGGGCCCGAGGGCGGCAAGGACGGCGGCCGCATCGTCGCCGCCGGCACGCCCGAGGAGCTGGTGCGACTGGCCACGCATACCGGGGTGGCGCTGGCGCCAGTGCTGGCGCGCGGTTGAGGTATTGGCTCCCTCGCCCCCTTGGGGGAGAGGGTGGGGGTGAGGGGGTGATGAGGCGCAGTGCCCCGCTTTTGCACCCTCACCCCCACCCTCTCCCGCACGCGGGAGAGGGAGAAACAGCCAAAAACCATTGCCCACGCTGCACAACACGCTATAAAAATGTGTGCGCGCAAATCTTTGTGCGGTGGCGGTACCGGGAGCGCCGGCGTCTCGCCGGCATGTACCCGCCGCGCGGTTCAGCCCTTGTGCCCCGCCATCGTGTCGATCGCCAGCGCCGAATGCGCATAGGCGCCGCCCGCGCGCATCTCGGCCGCGACCCAGATGGCCTCCATGATTTGCGCCTCGCTGGCGCCGGCCTTGAGCGCGCCCTCGGTGTGGCCGCGAATGCAGTACGGGCACTGCGTGACATGGGCCACGGCCACGGCGATCAGTTGCTTGGTGCGCGCGTCCAGCTCGCCTTCGGCAAACGCCGCCGCGCTGAACTGGCGGAAGGCCTCCAGCTGCTTGGGCGCCAGCTCGCGGCGCTTGCGTGCGATGTCGGCACTGCTGGCCGGGTACATGGTTTGGTCCATGGTGCTGTCCTCCGGTAGTCAACTGTGGTGCTGGGGTTGGTAGGTTCCGGCCGGCGTGCGGAACGCGATCGACAGCCGGTTCCAGCCGTTGATGGCGACGATGGCCAGCGTCAGGTCCACCAGCGCCTTGTCGTCGAAATGCTCGCGCGCCGCGTGGTACTGGGCGTCGCCCACCTCCTGGTCTTTCAAGAGCGTCACGGCCTCGGCCCAGGCCAGGGCGGCGCGCTCGCGCGGCGTGTAGCAGGGCGCCTCGCGCCAGGCGGACAGCAGGTACAGGCGCTGCTCGTCCTCGCCGGCGGCGCGCGCGTCCTTGCTGTGCATGTCCAGGCAGAAGGCGCAGCCGTTGATCTGCGAGACGCGCGTCTTCACCAGCTCCAGCAGCGCGTGATCCAGCCCGCTGCTGCGCGCGTGCTGCTCCAGCCCCAGCATGGCGGCAAAGCCCTTGGGCGATGCCTGCTTGTAGTCCAGTCGTTGGGTCATTGAATACCTCCGGTTGCCGTCATTGCGCCGCATCCAGCCCGCCGGGCTGCAGCAAAAAATCGCGCATGGCGACGGCGTTGTTCACCGCCTCGTCATGCGCCGAATACACCAGCGTCACCACGCCATGGCGGGCGCGCTCGCGCAGCTGCGCCCAGGCCTCGGGCTGCTGGCGCAACTCCGCTGCGTAGCGGCGGCGGAATTCGTCCCACAGTGCGGGGTCGTGGTTGAACCACTGGCGCAGCTCGGTACTTGGCGCCAGCGGCTTGGCCCATTCGGCAAGCAGCAGCGCCTCCTTCTTCACGCCGCGCGGCCACAGCCGGTCGATCAGGATGCGCGCGCCGTCCTCTGGCATGGGTGCTTCGTAGGCGCGCTTGATGCGCACATGGGAGGCGGGGATGGTCTTGTTCATGGCATGGCCTTGCTGTTGCAACCCGACACCGGGGCAGGATACGCCCGCCCCGGCCTGCAGCCACCAGCAGGGGTATTGGCCGCTGGGCCGATGGGACAATCGCCCCACCACCACCGGCCGCATCACTGGCCACACAAGGAGTGCACATGGCCTTTGTCCTGCAAGTCGATTTCTCCATGGACGGCCCCTTTGGCGCCGACATGGTCCAGGCCTTCGAGGGCCTGGCGCGCAGCATCAATCAGGAGCCCGGCATGCGCTGGAAGATCTGGACCGAGGACGCCCAGGCCCGCGAGGCCGGCGGCATCTACCTGTTCGACACGCGGGAGCACGCCCAGCGCTACCTGGACATGCACGCACAGCGCCTCACGCAGGCCGGCGTGCGCAACATCCGCAGCCGCATCTACGCCGTCAACGCCGCGCTCACGGCCATCAACCAGGGGCCGGTGGCGTAGCGCATGCCTCAGCCGCCCCTGCCCGCCGGCTGGCAGCGCGTGCACTGGCAGCCCCAGGCACCCGCCAAGCCCGCGCTGGGCCAACCCTGCAACGGCTGCGGCCTGTGCTGCCTGGCCGAGCCCTGCCCGCTTGGCATCTGGGCATCGCGCCGGCGCAGCGGCCCCTGCGCGGCACTGCGCTGGGACACGGGGCAGGGGCGCTACCTCTGCGGCGTGCTGGCCGACGCCACGCAGGCCGCAGCCACCCAGGGCGGCTGGCGCCGCCGGCTCTGGCTGGCCCTGGTGCGGCGCTGGATTGCCGCGGGCCAGGGCTGCGATGCCGATTTGCAGGTGCTGGATGTACTTGGAGAAAAGGCAAAACGACCTTGACTCGGGCTTGTGCGCTACATGCAACGACCCTATCATGTTGCATGTAACGCCAGATCTTCAAGAGCACCCAATGTCCACATCCACCAGCAATGCCCGCGTGCAGCGCCATCGTGACGCGCTGCGCCAGGCCGGGCTGCGCCCGGTACAGCTGTGGGTGCCCGATACCCGCCGCCCCGATTTTGCCCAGGAATGCCGCCGCCAAAGCCTGCTGGCCTCTCAGGCCGACGCGGCCGATGCCGCGCTGGTGCCGCTGATGGATGCCGCCCTGGCCGATGTGGACGGCTGGACGGATTGATGCGCGGCGACCTGGTGACCATTGCCTTGCAGGGCGATTTTGGCAAACCCCGGCCCGCGCTCGTCATCCAGGCCGATTTGTTTGATGCGCACGCCAGCGTCACGCTGTTGCCCATCACCAGCACCTTGGTGGCCGCGCCGCTGCTGCGCGTGCCGCTCACGCCCAGCGCAGGCAACGGCTTGCAAAAGCCCTCGCAGGTCATGGTGGACAAGGCCATGACGGTGTCGCGCGACAAGCTCGGCCCCAGCATTGGCCGCATCGACCCCGACAAACTGGTGGAGGTGGAGCGCTGCCTGGCGGTTTTCTTGGGGATTGCCAAGTGATGTCTTGGATGCCCGCAGAACAGCAACGCAGGACTTGAAGCCTTCGTTTGGGGCGAGAGTTTTGGTGGGAGGAGGGGCGTCTTCGGCTTCTTGAATATGCCGGCAAGGCTCGCTACTTGATCAGCGCGGTAAAGGCACTGTCTGAATGGGACAATCGCCGGTATGACCGCCACCACGAACACCCTCACCATCACCCGCCCCGACGACTGGCACCTGCATGTGCGCGACGGCGAGCCACTGCTGACCGTCGTGCCGCACACGGCGGCGCAGTTCGGCCGCGCCATCATCATGCCCAACCTGCGCCCGCCCGTGACCACGGCGGCCCAGGCGCTGGAGTACAAGCAGCGCATCCTGGCGGCCGTGCCCGCCGGCGTGCAGTTCGAGCCCCTGATGACGCTGTATCTGACCGACAACCTGGCGCCGGACGAGATCGCCCGCGCCAAGGATGCCGGTGTGGTCGCCCTCAAGCTCTACCCGGCCGGTGCCACCACCAACAGCGACGCCGGCGTGACCGATATCCGCAAGACCTACAAAACGCTGGAGGCCATGCAAAAGGCCGGCCTGCTGCTCTTGGTGCATGGCGAGGTGACCAGCCCCGACATCGACCTGTTCGACCGCGAGGCGGTGTTCATCGACCAGCAGCTGATCCCGCTGCGCCGCGACTTCCCCGAGCTGAAGATCGTCTTCGAGCACATCACCACGCGCGAGGCCGCGCAGTATGTGATGGGCAGCGATGCGCACACCGCCGCCACCATCACCGCCCACCACCTGCTGTACAACCGCAACGCCATCTTCACCGGCGGCATTCGCCCGCACTACTACTGCCTGCCGGTCCTGAAGCGCGAACTGCATCGCCAGGCGCTGGTGCAGGCGGCCACCAGCGGCAGCGCCAAGTTCTTCCTGGGCACTGACAGCGCACCCCACCCCGCGCACCTGAAGGAGCACGCCACGGGCTGCGCCGGCTGCTACACCGCGCACGCCGCCATCGAGATGTACGCCGAGGCCTTCGACAACGCCGGCGCGCTGGACAGGCTGGAGGGCTTTGCCAGCTTCCACGGCCCGGCCTTCTACGGCCTGCCGCGCAACCCGGGGCAGATCACGCTGCGCCGCGAAAGCTGGACGCCGCCCGACAGCTTCGTTTTCGGCGAGGCCGAGCTCAAGCCTCTGCGCGCGGGCGAGGCGCTGCCGTGGCGGCTGGTGGCCTAGGCGCCATTGACTGGCACGCCCCCTGGCTGGCCCCTCTGGCCCCTCTGGGGCGCCGGGCGACCCAGCGCGTGCAGGCCGGCGCCAGCGTGGCCGATGCGCTGAATGCGCTGATTGACCAAGACAAGGCGCCGGCGCCCGGCGTGCGCTTCGTGCCGCAGGCAGCGTTGCCCGTGGGCATGGCCTACGAGCGGTTCATCTACGAGCAGCGCCGCGTGCCCACGCGCGACAATCTGCATGACTTTTTCAACGGCCTCGTCTGGCTGCATTACCCGGCCACCAAGCGGCGCTTCAACCGGCTGCAGGCGCGGGCGATCGCCCTGGATGGCGTGGGGGCCGTGCGCGGGCCGCTGCGCGATGCGCTGACGGTGTTCGACGAGAACGGCGCCCTGCTGCTGGGGCCGCCCGAGCTGCACGCGGCGCTGGCCGCGCGCCAGTGGCGCCGCCTGTGCGTGGAGCTGCGCCCGCTGTGGCGCCAGGCGCGGCTGTTGATCCTGGGCCATGCGCTGCTGGAAAAGCTGGTTTCTCCCAGAAAATCGATCACAGCCCATGTGTATCAAGCGCGATCAGCTATTGATAATGTAGTTAATGTTGACGATGAACTGGCGCGCGATTTGACGGCGCCCTGGCTGGCCGCCAAACCCTTTTGCCCCTTGCCGGTGCTGGGCGTGCCCGGCTGGTGGCCCGAGAACGAGAACTTTTGCTTTTATGATGACTCTGTCGTTTTCCGTGGCGCACGACAGCTGACACAGGCGCACCCCAACGCTTGAAGCGCCGCGCACCGTCCCCATCTTGTTTTCTGCCCAAGGCGGCCTGCCGCGGGCCAACCCGAACCCTTCACCTGAGAACATTCTCGATGAAACGCATTGCGCTCTTTTTGTTGACCAACATCGCCGTGGTGGCAGTGCTGGGCATAGTCGCCAGCCTGCTGGGCGTGAACCGCTACCTGACGGCCAACGGCCTGAACCTGGGGGCGCTGCTGGGCTTTGCCTTCATCATGGGCTTTGGCGGCGCCATCATTTCGCTGCTGATGAGCAAGCCCATGGCCAAGATGAGCATGGGCGTGCAAATCATCAACGAGCCGCGCAACCAGGATGAGGCCTGGATCGTCGAGACCGTGCGCGGCTTTGCCGACAAGGCCGGCATACAGATGCCCGAGGTCGGCATCTACGAGGGCGACCCGAACGCCTTTGCCACCGGCGCCTTCAAGAACTCGGCCCTGGTGGCCGTGTCCACCGGCCTCTTGCAGGGCATGACGCGCGAGGAGGTCGAGGCCGTCATCGGCCACGAGGTGGCCCACGTGGCCAATGGCGACATGGTCACCATGGCGCTTATCCAGGGGGTGATGAATACCTTCGTCGTTTTCCTGTCGCGGGTCATCGGCTACGCGGTGGACAGCTTTCTGCGCAAGAACGACGAGCAGAGCTCGGGCCCCGGCATCGGCTACATGGTCACCACCATCGTGCTGGACATCCTGCTGGGCTTCCTGGCGGCCATCATCGTGGCCTGGTTCTCGCGCCAGCGCGAGTTCCGCGCCGACGCCGGCGCCGCCCAGCTCATGGGCCGCAAGCAGCCCATGATCAATGCCCTGTACCGCCTGGGCGGCATGCACCCCGGCGAGATGCCCAAGAGCCTGCAGGCCATGGGCATCGCCGGCGGCATTGGCAAGCTGTTCTCCTCGCACCCGCCCATCGAGGAGCGCGTGGCCGCGCTGCAGCAGGGCTGATCTTTACCTTGGCTTCACAAGCCCCTGTCAACAAGCGACAGGGGCTTTTTCGTTGTAGGAGCATGTGCATGTTCCTTGCATGCCAGGAGAGCAACATGATCCTCACGTCCACTTTCACCACCGGCCTGCGCCGCACGCTGCCGGCCCTGGCGCTGGCCGCATCGGGCCTGGCGCTGACCGGCTGCGTGGTGGCGCCGGCCTATCCGGGCGACGTGGTGTATGCGCCCAGCGCGCCGCCGCCGCTGCAGACCGAGGTGATTCCCGTGGCGCCGTCGCCGGTGCATGTGTGGATCAACGGCTACTGGGGCTGGGGTGGTGCCAGCTATGCCTGGCGCCCCGGCCACTGGGCCATGCCGCCGCGGCCGGGCTATATGTGGCACCAGCCCCGCTGGAACCATGGGCCGCGCGGCTGGAGCCAGCATGGCGGGGGCTGGGGGCCACGCCGCCATTGATGTCACTGTGGCGCCTCCTCCGGGACGGGCGCCATGCCATGCCCGGCCTTGGCCAGCAGAAAGTCTATGCAGGTGCGCACGGCGCGCGTCTGGTGGCGGCCGGGCAGGTACATCAGGTACATGTGGCTGCCAAAGATGCTGAGCCGGTATTCCTGCAGCGCCAGCAGCACCTCGCCGCGGGCCACCTCGGGCTGCACCACGTAGTCGGGCACCAGGCCCAGGCCCAGGCCGGCCAGGATGCCCTGGCGCAGGAACGGAAAGTGGTCCGAGATCAGCGTCGGCTCCAGCATCACCTCCTGGCGCTCCTCGCCCTGGTAGGCCGCCAGGCGCAGCTGGCGCCCCTGCACGCCCGAGGTGATGATGGCGCTGTTGCGCAGCTCGTACAGCGTGGCCGGCAGACCGTGCTGCTGCACATAGGCGCGTGAGGCGCAGGCCACGTAGTGCACCGGGCCCAGGCTGCGCGCGATCACCGACAGCGGCGGCTCGGAGATCACGCGGATGGCGATGTCCACCTCGTCGCGCAGGTGGTCGGTGCGGTTCTCGAACAGCACGTCGAGCACGATGCCGGGGTAGAGCCGCTTGAACTCGATCAGCCAGTCGCTCATCACGATCTGCCCGTAGCCGCTGGGCACGCTGATGCCCACGCGCCCCAGCAGCTCCTGGCCCAGGCTGGTGATGGTCTCGCGCGCGGCGGCCAGTTCGTTGCGTATGTTGCGGCCATGCTCGTACAGGCGCAGGCCCACCTCGGTGGGCTCGGCGCGGCGCGTGGTGCGCTTGATGAGCTGCACGCCCAGCGACTTTTCCAGCTGCGTAAGGTGGTAGCTGACGTTGGCGCGGGTCATCTTCAGCTTGCGCGCGGCCTGGCTCAGGTTGCCGGTGTCCACGATCTCGACCAGCAGGCTTAGCGCATTGGTGTCCATGGATCCTCCTTAATCCTTGGTAATTGTCTAAAATGATTTGACAGTCTGTCAATGCTTCATGGGATTGTCAAACCGCGCTCGCGTTCCCACAATGCCAATCTTCACCAGACCCTCGGAGACACAAGCGCATGAACGCACAAGCATTGGTACAGACCCAGCAACAAGGCCCGGTGCTGGTTGTCAGCATCAACAACCCTCCCGTCAACGCCCTGGGCCAGGGCGTGCGTGCCGGCCTGCTGGCGGCTGTGGAGCAGCTGGAGCAGGACGCGGCGCTCAAGGCCATGCTCATCGTCGGCCAGGGCAAGGCCTTCATCGCCGGCGCCGACATCCGCGAGTTCGGCAAGCCGCCCATGGCGCCCGCGCTGCCCGATGTGCTCAATCGCATGGAGACGGGCTCCAAGCTGGTGGTCGCCGCCATCCACGGCCCGGCCCTGGGCGGTGGGCTCGAAGTCGCCATGGCCACGCATTTCCGTGTCGCCCTGGCCGGTGCCAAACTGGGCCTGCCCGAGGTGAATCTGGGCCTGCTGCCCGGCGCCGGCGGCACGCAGCGCTCGCCGCGCCTGATGGGCGTGAAGGCCGCGACCGAGCTGATGCTCAGCGGCCAGCACCTGTCGGCCAAGGCGGCCCTGGCCGCCGGCCTGGTGGACAAGCTGGCCGAGGGCGACGACCCGCTGGCCGCCGGCCTGGCCTATGTGAACGAGCTGCTGGCGCGCGGCGTGCCGCCCCGGCGCACGCGCGACCTTGCCATTGCCGACAAGGCCGCGGCCCTGGCCGAGCTGGACGCCATCGCTCTTGAAAGCGTCAAGAAGACGCGCGGCCTGTTCTCGCCCGCCAAGATCATCGAATGCGTGCGCGCGGCCGTCGAGCTGCCTTTCGAGCAGGGCCTCAAGCGTGAGCGCGAACTGTTTCTGGAATGCCTGAACAGCCCGCAGCGCCAGGGCCTGGTGCATGCCTTCTTCGCCGAGCGCGAGACCGCCAAGATTCCCGAAGCCAAGGCCGCTGCGCCGCGTGCGCTGGCCAGCATCGCCGTGATCGGCGGCGGCACCATGGGCGCGGGCATCACCGTCTCGGCGCTGGATGCCGGCCTGTCCGTGGTGATGGTGGAGCGCGATGCCGAGTCCATCGCACGCGGCCAGAAAAACGTGGAGAAGGTCTACGACGGCCTGATCGCCAGGGGCCGCATGACGGCGGAGGCCAAGGCCGCCACCATGGCGCGCTACACGCCCAGCACCAGCTACGACGCCATCAAGCATGTGGACTTGGTGATCGAGGCTGTGTTCGAGGACATCGAGGTGAAGAAGGCGGTGTTCAAGGAACTCGACCGCGTCTGCAAGAGCGGCGCCGTGCTGGCCACCAACACCTCGTACCTGGACATAGACGCCATCGCCGCGGTGACCAGTCGCCCGCAGGACGTGATCGGCCTGCATTTCTTCAGCCCGGCCAACATCATGAAGCTGCTGGAGATCGTCGTGCCATCGAAGGTGGCGCCCGACGTGGTGGTGACCTCGTTCGAGCTGGCCAAGCGCATGAAGAAGGTGCCGGTGCGCGCCGGCGTGTGCGACGGCTTCATCGGCAACCGCATCCTGTCGGTCTACCGCGAGGCGGCCAACTACGTGCTGGAGGACGGCGCCAGCCCCTACGACATCGACGCCGCGGTGCGCGGCTTTGGCTACCCCATGGGGCCGTTCCAGGTGAGCGATCTGGCCGGCGGCGACATTGGCTGGGCCACGCGCAAGCGCAAGGCCGCCACGCGCGACCCCAAGGCGCGCTACGTCGAGGTGGCCGACCGCATCGCCGAGCGCGGCTGGTATGGCCAGAAGACCGGGCGCGGCTGGTACCTGTACCCTGAAGGAGCACGCACCGGCCAGGACGACCCCGAGGTGCTGGCCATCGTCGATGCCGAGCGGAAAAAGAAGGGCATCACGCCGCGCGCCTTCAGCCATGACGAAATCATGCGCCGCTATATGGCGGCCATGGTCAACGAGGGCGCCAAGGTGCTGGAGGAGGGCATTGCCCTGCGCCCGCTGGATATCGACGTGACCTTTTTGTTTGGCTACGGCTTCCCGCGCTGGCGCGGCGGCCCGATGAAATGGGCCGACATGCAGGGCCTGGACAAGGTTTTGGCCGACATCCAGGAATTTGCCAAGGAAGACGCGCTGTTCTGGCAACCGGCCGCACTGCTGCAAAAGCTGGTGGCCGAGGGCAAGAACTTCGACAGCCTGAACCAGCGCTGACCCTCGCCAACTCCCTCTCCCGCTGGCGGGAGAGGGCAGGGGTGAGGGCGGTGGCCTGCACGGGCGCGGCGCCTGTACACCCCCTCACCCCCACCCTCTCCCCCAAGGGGGAGAGGGGGTTAGAACCGCAGTCCACATTGCGTGGGCTGCTACAGGTTTCATAGAGATAAAAGCACTTCAAAGGAGCACCCCATGCGCGAAGCCGTCATTGTTTCCACAGCCCGTACGCCTATGACCAAGTCGCACCGCGGCGAATTCAACGTGACCCCTGCCGCCCAGCTGGCGGCCTTCTCGGTCAGGGCCGC
>JAGPIX010000040.1:0-4012 GCA_018054745.1 Alicycliphilus sp. | reverse complement strand
CAAAGGAGCACCCCATGCGCGAAGCCGTCATTGTTTCCACAGCCCGTACGCCTATGACCAAGTCGCACCGCGGCGAATTCAACGTGACCCCTGCCGCCCAGCTGGCGGCCTTCTCGGTCAGGGCCGCGGTCGAGCGCTCGGGCGTCGATCCGGCCATGATCGAGGACTTGATCCTGGGCTGCGGCAACCCCGACGGTTTCCAGGGCCGCAACCTGGGCCGCCAGGCCGTGCTGCGCGCCGAGCTGCCCCTCACCATCGCCGGCACCACCATCACCCGCTACTGCGCCTCGGGCCTGCAGGCGATTGCCGCCGCCACCGGCCGCATCGTGGCCGAGGGCGTGGACGCCATGATCGCCGGCGGGGTGGAGACCATCTCGGGCCTGCGCCCGGGCAACAACCTGCCCACCGACATGGACCCCTGGCTGGTCGAGCACAAGCCTGCGCTGTACATGGCCATGATTGACACGGCGGACATCGTGGCCAAGCGCTATGCCATCAGCCGCGAGGATCAGGATGCGTTTGCGCTGCAAAGCCAGCAGCGCACCGCCGCCGCCCAGGCCGCCGACCTGTTCAAGGACGAGATCATCCCCTGCGCCACGCGCATGGCCGAGAAGAACAAGGACACCGGCGAGGTCACCCACCGCGACGTGGTGGCCACGCACGACAACTGCAACCGCGCCTCGACCACGCTCGAAGGCCTGGCCAAGCTGGAGCCGGTCAAGGGCGCGGGCAACTTCATCACCGCGGGCAATGCCTCGCAGCTGTCCGATGGCTCCTCGTCCTGCGTGCTGGTCGAGGCCCGGCAGGCCGAGCGCCTGGGCCTGCAGGCCCTGGGCGCGTTGCGCGGCTTTGCCGTGGCCGGGTGCGAGCCGGATGAAATGGGCATAGGCCCGGTGTTCGCCGTGCCCAAGCTGCTCAAGCGCCATGGTCTGACCGTGGACGACATAGACCTGTGGGAGCTGAACGAGGCCTTTGCCTCGCAGGCCCTGTACTGCCAGCGCCAGCTGGGTATTCCGAACGAACGCCTGAATGTCAATGGCGGCGCCATCTCCATCGGCCACCCCTTCGGCATGACGGGTGCGCGCCTGGCCGGCCACATCCTGCTGGAAGGCCAGCGCCGCAAGGCCAAGGACCCGTCCGTGAAGTGGGGCGTGGTGACCATGTGCATCGGCGGCGGCCAGGGCGCGGCCGGACTGTTCGAGATTTTCTGAAAACCGAAACCTTGTGCGACAGGCCCAAAAATTGCAGCGCAATTTTTGCCCTGTCCCCAACTGACTAGAGGCAAGACATGGATTTGCAATTCACCCCTGAGGAGCAGGCCTTCCGCGAGGAAGTGCGTGCGTTTCTGAAGGACCACCTGCCCGCGGCGCTCTCCGCCAAGGTCAAGGCCGGGCAGCGCCTGACGCGCCAGGACCAAGAGGGCTGGCACGCCATCCTGAACCGCAAGGGCTGGCTGGCCTATCACTGGCCCAAGGAGCATGGCGGCACCGGCTGGAGCGCCATCCAGAAATTCATCTTCGACGACGAGTGCGCCATGGCCGGCGGCCCGCGCCTGGTGCCGTTCGGCCTGTCCATGCTCGGCCCGGTGCTGATCAAGTACGGCAACGAGGCGCAGAAAAAACACTGGCTGCCGCGCATCCTCAATGGCGACGACTGGTGGTGCCAGGGCTATTCCGAGCCGGGCGCCGGCTCTGACCTGGCCAGCCTCAAGACCACCGCCGTGCGCCAGGGTGACCACTACATCGTCAACGGCCAGAAGACCTGGACCACCCAGGGCCAGCACGCCAACATGATGTTCTGTCTGGTGCGCACCGACCGCCAGGCCAAGGCGCAGTCGGGCATCAGCTTCCTGCTCATCGACATGAACCAGCCCGGCGTCGAGGTGCGCCCGATCCGCACGCTGGACGGCGACAAGGAGGTCAACGAGGTCTTCCTCACCGACGTGAAGGTGCCGTTGGAGAACCTGGTCGGCGAGGAGAACAAGGGCTGGACCTACGCCAAGTACCTGCTGACCTACGAGCGCACCGGCATCGCCGGCGTGGGCTTCTCGATGGCCGCGCTGGAAAAGCTCAAGGTGATTGCCAGCCGCGTGCAAAGGAACGGCAAGCCTTTGAGCCAGGACCCGCAGTTCGCCACCCGCATGGCGCAGGTGGAGATCGACCTGAACAACATGGCCACGACCAACCTGCGCGTCATTGCGTCGGTGCAGGGCGGGGGCGTGCCGGGCGCCGAGAGCTCCATGCTCAAGATCCGCGGCACGGTGATCCGCCAGGAGCTGTTGTCGCTGATCCGCCGCGCCATGGGGCCGTACGCGCTGCCCTACATCGAGGAGGCGCAGTTCGCCGAATACCAGGAGGCGCCGGTGGGCCCGCCCGAGGCCGCCACGGCCGCGGCCGCCTATTTCAACTACCGCAAGCTGTCGATCTTCGGCGGCTCCAACGAGATCCAGCGCAACATCATCTCCAAGATGATCCTGGGGCTGTAAGGGAATCGCCATGAACTTTGAGCACAACGAAGACCGCCGCATGCTGGCGGATGCGCTGAACCGCTACTTGGGCGAGCAGTACCCCGCCGAATACCGCAACAAGGTGGCCTACGACCAGGCCGGCTACAGCGCCGAGACCTACGCCAAACTGGCCGAGATCGGCGCCATCGGCGCGCTGTTCAAGGAGGCCGATGGCGGCTTCGGCGGCCAGGGTCCCGACATCGCCCTGGTGTTCGAGGCCCTGGGCAATCACCTGGTGGCCGAGCCCCTGCTGGGCGCGCTGCTGGTGGGCCGGGCGCTGACCGAGGCCGGCACCGACGCGCAGAAGGCGCAGCTCGAAGGCATCATCGCCGGCACCCTGCTTGCGGCCCTGGCGCATGACGAGCCGGCCAACCACTACGAGCTGAACCGCGTCGCCACCACCGCAACGAGAGACGGCGCAGGCTGGGTGCTGAACGGCGCCAAGGCTGTCGTGCTGTTTGGCGACCAGGCGCAGCTGCTGCTGGTGAGCGCGCGCACTTCGGGCGCGGTGGGCGACGAGGCCGGCATTTCGCTGTTCCTGGTGCCGGGCGACGCGGCCGGCGTCTCGGCGCGCGGCTATGGCCGCATCGACGGCGGCCATGCGGCCGAGCTGACCCTGTCCAACGTCAAGGTCGGTGCCGACGCGCTGCTGGGCGCCGAGGGCGCCGGCCATGCGCTGCTGGAGCGCGTGGTGGGCTTCGGCCTGCTGGCGCTGTCGGCGGAGAGCCTGGGCGCCATGGACAAGGCCAAGGACGACACGCTGGAATACCTGCGCACGCGCAAGCAGTTCGGCGTGCCGATCGGCAGCTTCCAGGCCCTGCAGCACCGCATGGCCGACATGCTGCTGGAGGTGGAGCAGGCGCGCTCGGCAGTGATCAACGCCGCTGCCGCCATTGATGATGGTGACCGCGTGGCGCGCGAGAAGGCCCTGAGCGCCGGCAAGTACAGCGTGGGCAAGATCGGTGCGCTGATCGCCGAGGAGGCGATCCAGATGCACGGCGGCATCGGCGTGACCTGGGAGCTGCCGCTGGCCCACTACGCCAAGCGCCTGGTGATGATCGACCACCAGCTCGGCGACATGGACCACCACCTGGCGCGCTGGATGGCGTTGTAACTCCCTCGCCCCCTTGGGGGAGAGGGCAGGGGTGAGGGGGTAGTTTGGGCGCTGTGCTTGCACGGCAAGCACCCTCACCCCCACCCTCTCCCGCACGCGGGAGAGGGAGTTAAAGCAAAAACAGGCCTTGGCGCTTATCCATCAAGCGCCACCAGCTATCAAAACAAAAGCGCACAGCAGGAGACATAAATGACCGACACCGCCCTGATCACCCGCCGCGAAGGCGCGGTGCTCATCCTGTCCAACAACAACCCGGCCGCGCGCAACGCGCTCACGCCGGGCTTCTATAACGGCCTGACGGCGGCCCTGGGCGCCGCGGCCTGCGACCCGACCGTGGGCGCCGTGGTGCTCACCGGCGAGGGCGGGCATTTCTGCTCCGGCGGCGACCTGCG
>JAGPIX010000134.1 GCA_018054745.1 Alicycliphilus sp. | reverse complement strand
CCGTTGGCGCTGCACAGACCGTTGAGCGTCAGCATGGATAGCGACGGCGGGCAGTCGATGAGCACGAAGTCGTAGTCCTGATCCACCTCGGCCAGCGCCGCCTTGAGGCGCTTTTCACGGTGCTCCAATGGCACCAGCTCGACCTCGGCGCCGGCCAGTTCGCGGTTGGCGCCCAGCACATGGTAGGCGCAGGGTTCGGCCAGCACGGCGGCTTCCTTGACGGAGGTGGATTCGAGCAGCACGTCATACACGCTCAGCGCAAGCTGGCGCTTGTCCACGCCCGAGCCCATGGTGGCATTGCCTTGCGGATCCAGATCCACCAGCAGCACGCGCTGGCCGATTTTGGCCAGCCCGGCGGCGAGGTTGACGGAGGTAGTGGTCTTGCCAACGCCACCCTTTTGGTTGGCAATGCAGAAGATCTTGGCCATGCAGTCCCGTCCGGTTTACTTGGAGATGGCCAGCTTGACGCCAAAGCCGATAAGGAAAACGCCCGCCAGCTTCTCCAGCGTGCGCACCACCGTGGGGTTGGCGCGCATGCGCTCGGCCATGTGCTGGGTCAGCAGCACCACCACCAGGCAATACAAAAAAGTGAGTACGGCGATGGTGGCCGCCATGGCGGCGAAGGTCACCAGCCCACGGTGCGTCGCCGGGTTCACGAACAAGGGGAAGAAGGCCATGTAGAACACGATGGCCTTGGGGTTGAGCAGCGTGATCACCGCCCCCTGGCGAAAATAATGGCGCGGCTTGATGTTCACGACCGGCGCCTGGCCGGGCTTGGCGGTAAGCATCTTGTAGCCCATCCAGCCCAGGTACGCCGCGCCCAGCCATTGCACGGCCGCAAACGCCGCCGGGTAGGCCGCCAGCAGGCCAGCCACGCCGGCCACGGCCAGCCACATCAGTGCCTGGTCTGCCGCAATGACCCCGAAGCATGCGGCCATGCCGGCGCGCACCCCACCCTTGGCCGTCGAGGTGATGATTGCCAGGTTGCCCGGCCCGGGAATCGCCAGAAACAACACGATGGCGGCGACGAAAGCGCCGTAGTCAGCAATGCCAAACATGGGAGGAGCGCTGCCAGCGAAGAAGGAAACGCTCAAGTTTAAGCGACGGGTCGCAGCCAGACGATGCAGCGCTCTGCCTGCAAACCCGGAACTGTGAGCTGTTCCACGTGAAACACCTGTACGTCACCGGGCAGCGCGTCGATCTCGTCCTGCGGGTGCCGCCCCTTCATGGCCAGCCACACGCCATGTGGCGCCAGCGCCTGGCGCGACCAGGCGGTGAAGTCCGCCAGCGCGGCGAAGGCGCGGCAGCTCACAACGTCGAACGGGCCATCCAGGTTTTCCACCCGGGCATGCAGGCCGTGCAGGTTTGACAGTTGCAGCGCCGCTGCCGCCTGCTGGATGAAGGCCGCCTTCTTGGCCACGGTATCCACGCAGCTGACATCCAGGTCGGGGCAGCAGATGGCAAACACCACGCCCGGCAGGCCTCCGCCGCTGCCCACGTCCAGCAGGCGCCGCCCCGCCCCGCCCTGCTGCGCCAAGTGGCGGCGCAGCGGCGCCACGGCCGCCAGGCTGTCGAGCAGGTGGTGCGTCAGCATCTCCTCGGGGTTGCGCACGGCCGTCAGGTTGTAGACCTTGTTCCACTTTTGCAGCAGGCCCATGAAGTCCAGCAGCTTGGCGATTTGCGCCTCATCGAGCTCCAGGCCCAGGGTCTGGCAACCTGCGCGCAGCGCCACATCGAGCGGCGCGCTCATGCCGTGGCCTCCGCGGCAAAGCCCTTGAAGCCGCCCTTCTTCAGATGCACCATGAGCAGCGAGATCGCCGCCGGCGTCACGCCGGAGATGCGGGACGCCTGGCCCAGAGTCTCGGGCCGGTGCTTTTGCAGCTTCTGGCGCACCTCGATGGACAGCGCTGCCACCTGCATGTAGTCCAGGTCGCCCGGCAGGCACAGCTTCTCGAAATGCGCGGCGCGCTGCACCTCGTCCTTTTGCCGGTCTATGTAGCCCGAATACTTGGCGGCAATCTCCACCTGCTCCACCACCGGCGCGCTCAGATCGCCCAGGGTTTCACGTGAAACAGCACTGCTGGCGTACTTGCCACCGTCCAGGCTCATGAGGCTGGCGTAGCCCACGTCCGGGCGGCGCAGCAGGTCGAACAGGTTGTACTCATGCTCTATGGCCTTGCCCAGCACGCGCTCGGACTCGGCCGCGGCGAGGATGCGCGGGTTCACCCAGGTGGCTTTCAGGCGCTCGGTTTCACGTGAAACCGCATCGCGTTTGCGGCTGAATGCATCCCAGCGCGCGTCGTCCACCAGGCCCATGCGGCGCCCGGCCTCGGTCAGGCGCATGTCGGCGTTGTCCTCGCGCAGCTGCAGGCGGAACTCGGCGCGGCTGGTGAACATGCGGTAGGGCTCGGTCACGCCCTTGGTGATCAGGTCGTCCACCAGCACGCCCAGGTAGGCCTCGTCGCGCGCCGGCAGCCAGGGCGCCTGGCCGCGGCATTGCAGGGCGGCATTCAGGCCGGCAAACAGGCCCTGGGCGGCGGCCTCCTCGTAGCCCGTGGTGCCGTTGATCTGGCCGGCAAAAAACAGGCCCTGGATCGCCCGCGTCTCGAAGCTGCTCTTGAGCGCGCGCGGGTCAAAGTAGTCGTACTCGATGGCATAGCCGGGGCGCAGGATATGGGCGTTCTCCAAACCCTTCATGCTGCGCACCAGCGCCAGCTGGATGTCGAACGGCAGGCTGGTGGAGATGCCGTTGGGGTAGAACTCGTGCGTGGTCAGCCCCTCGGGCTCCAGGAAGATCTGGTGGCTTTGCTTGTCGGCAAAACGGTTGATCTTGTCTTCCACGCTGGGGCAGTAGCGCGGCCCCACGCCCTCGATCTTGCCGGTGAACATGGGGCTGCGATCAAACCCCGAGCGAATGATGTCGTGCGTGCGCTCGTTGGTGTGCGTGATCCAGCAGGGCAGCTGGCGCGGGTGCATGGCGCTGTTGCCCATGAAGCTGAACACCGGCACCTGGCCCTCGTTCACGCCACCGGGCATGCCGTCGCCGGGCTGCTCTTCGCACTGGGCAAAGTCGATGCTGCGTCCGTCGATGCGCGGCGGCGTGCCGGTCTTGAGGCGCCCCTGGGGCAGCCGCAGCTCTTTGAGCCGCGCCGACAGGGAGACGGCCGGCGGATCCCCTGCCCGCCCGGCCGCATAGTTGTTCAGGCCGACATGAATCTTGCCGTCCAGGAAGGTGCCGGCCGTCAGCACCACGGTGCGGGCGCGAAAGCGCAGGCCGATCTGCGTGACGGCGCCCACCACACGGTCACCCTCCACCATCAGATCGTCCACCGCCTGCTGGAACAGCCACAGATTCGGCTGGTTCTCCAGCATGCGGCGAATCGCCGCCTTGTACAAAATGCGGTCGGCCTGCGCGCGCGTGGCGCGCACGGCCGGGCCCTTGCTGCTGTTGAGAATGCGAAACTGAATACCGGACTCGTCGGTGGCCAGCGCCATGGCGCCGCCCAGCGCGTCCACCTCTTTCACCAGATGGCCCTTGCCAATGCCGCCAATGCTGGGGTTGCAGCTCATCTGCCCCAGTGTCTCGATGTTGTGCGTGAGCAGCAGCGTGGCGCAGCCCATGCGCGCGGCGGCCAGCGCGGCCTCGGTGCCGGCGTGGCCACCGCCGACGACGATGACATCAAATTCCTGGGGGTACAGCATGAGGGGGCTCGGTGACGGGAAAACCCGCAATTTTCCCATCTTTGCCACAGCCCTGCCCGGTTGCGATGTTTCACGTGAAACCCTCGCCGCAGTCCGGCACGGTGGCTGTGCTCCAATCCACCCCATGAAACTACTCGTCTTCGCGGGCAGCACCCGCCAACAATCGTTCAACCGGCGCCTGGCGCGCATCGCCGCCGATCTGGGCCGCGAGGCCGGCGCCGAGGCCACCTTGCTGGAGTTGTCGGAGCTGGACATCCCCATGTACAACGCCGATCTGGAGGCACGCGGAACCCCTGCCGACGTGATCCGGCTCAAGGAAGTTCTGGACGCGCACCCTGCCTGGATCATCTGCTCGCCCGAATACAACGGCAGCTACACCGGCCTGCTGAAGAACACCATAGACTGGGCCTCCAGCCCCGTGGCCGGCCACCCGGTGTGGACCGATGTGACGCGCCCCTTCGCCGGCAAGGTGGTGGGGGTGCTGAGCGCCTCCAACGGCGCACTGGGCGGCCTGCGCTCGCAAAGTCACCTGGCACCCATGCTGGTCAACCTGGGCTGCTGGCTGGCGCCGCGCAACTACGCACTGGCGCGCGCGGCCAGCGCCTTCGATGAGCATGGCCAGCTCACCGACGCAGCCCAGCGCGAGCAGGTGCGCGGCGTGGTGGAGCAGGTGCTGTGGGCGGCACGGCGGCTCACCGATTGAGTCTTGGTCATGGACTGCCGCCCCGGCTGCGGCGCCTGCTGCACCGCGCCGTCCATCTCGTCGCCGATTCCGGGCATGCCGGACGGCAAGCCGGCAGGCGTACCCTGCGTACAGCTCGACGAACAGCTGCGCTGCCGCCTCTTCGGCCAGCCCGAGCGCCCAGAGGTTTGCCGTTCGCTGCACCCGCATGCACAGATGTGCGGCGACTCACGCCAGGAAGCCGAGGCCTATCTTCTGCGGCTGGAGCAGTTAACCCTGCCCGCTGATCCGCCTACCCCTGCAAGGACGGCGCACAAGGCATAGGATCGACAGGTTTCGTCAACCACAGGAGAACCACCGAATGAAGCTGTACTACTCCCCCGGCGCCTGCTCGCTCTCGCCCCACATCGTGCTGCACGAAGCCGGCCTGGCCTACGAGCCGGTGCTGGCCAGCACCAAGACGCACCAGCTGGCCGACGGCACGGATTTCTACACCATCAACCCCCTGGGCTATGTGCCGGTGCTGGAGCTGGACGACGGCACCCGCCTGCGCGAAGGCCCGGCCATCGTGCAATACCTGGCCGACCAGGCGCCGCACAAAAACCTGGCACCAGCCCATGGCACGCTGGGCCGCTACCGCCTGCAGGAGTGGCTGACCTTCATAGGCACGGAGATCCACAAGACCTTCAGCCCGCTGTTCGTCCCCGGTACGCCCGAGGACTACAAGCCCCAGGTCAAGCAACGGCTGCTGGCACGCCTGCAATGGGTGGATAGCGAGCTCGCCGGCAAACCCTATCTGATGGGCGAGCAGTTCAGCGTGGCCGATGCCTATCTGTTCACCGTAACCAACTGGGGGCAGTACGTCGGCCTGGACATTTCACAGCTGAAAAACCTCGTCGCCTACCGCGAACGCATTGCCGCCCGCCCAGCCGTGCAGGCGGCAATGAAGGCCGAAGGCCTGCTGAAGTAAGTGCCCCACCGGCCCCTGTTTCACGTGAAACAGGGGCCTTTGTCTTTCCCCTCTGCCGCCACACGCATGACCACCTTGTTTGATCCCATCCGGGCTGGAGACCTGCATCTGGCCAACCGCATCGCCATGGCGCCGCTGACGCGCAACCGCTCGCCAGGGGCGGTGCCAGGCGACATGGCGGTCACCTACTACGCCCAGCGCGCCAGCGCCGGTCTGTTGATCACCGAGGCCACGGCCATCAGCCAGCAGGGCCAGGGCTATTCCGATGTGCCAGGCCTGTACGACAGCGAGCAGCTGCAGGGCTGGAAGAAAGTCACCCAGGCCGTGCATGCCCAGGGCGGCAAAATCGTCACCCAGCTCTGGCATGTGGGGCGCGTGTCGCACTGCAGCCTGCAGCCGGGCAACGCCGCACCCGTGGCGCCATCGGCCCTGCGCGCCCAGGCCAAGACCTATGTCGTGGATGCCGCCACCGGCCAGGGCCAGTTTGTGCCCACATCGTCCCCGCGCGCGCTCAAGGCCGAAGAGCTGCCCGACATCGTGCACCACTATGCCGCCGCGGCGCGCAATGCCGTGCACACTGCCGGGTTTGACGGCGTGGAGCTGCACGGCGCCAATGGCTATCTGCTGGACCAGTTCCTCAAGGACGGGGCCAACCAGCGCCGCGACGACTACGGCGGCGCCATTGCCAACCGTGTACGCCTGACGCTGGAAGTCGTGCGCGCCGTGGTCGAGGCCGTGGGTGGCGGCCGCGTGGGCATACGCCTGTCGCCGGTTACTCCATCCAACGACATTTATGACAGCCATCCGCAACCACTGTTCGAACACCTGGCGCAACAGCTGGCGCCCCTGGGTCTGGCCTATCTCCACGTGATCGAGGGCTCGACCGGCGGCCCGCGCGAGATCGCTGACCGCCCCTTCGACTACGCCGCCTTCAAGGCCGCCTACCGCAATGCCGGCGGGCGCGGCGCCTGGATGGTGAACAACGGCTACGACCGCGCCCTGGCCCTGCAGGCCGTGGCCAGCGGCCATGCCGACATGGTGGCCTTTGGCCGGGCCTATATTGCCAACCCCGACCTGGTGCTGCGCCTGCACCGTGACGAGCCACTGAACCCCTGCGACAGGACCACCTTCTATGGCGGCGGTGCCAAGGGTTATATCGACTACCCCGCACTCGGGTAGCGGCCGCCGCTCCCACACCGCAGTACGAGCGCGCGGGCCACGAAAGTCAGGCGGCAAAGTCCAGCTGCACGCGGCAGCCCTGGCCCGGTGCGCTCTCCAGATGCAGCGCGGCGCCCAGCTGCTGGGCCTGTTCGCGCAGGCCGACGAGGCCGAAATGGCCCTCCGGCGTAGTGGCGGGGTCAAAGCCGCAGCCATCGTCGCGCAGCACCAGCCGCCATTGCGCGGGGGCGTTGCCACCGGCATCGGGCCCATCCTGGGGCGCCAGCGACAAGCTCACCTGATGCGCCCCGGCATGGCGCTCCACATTGCGCAGCGCCTCGCGCGCCATGGCCAGCACCATGGCGGCGCGCTCGTCCACCAGGTCGGCGGCGGCGGCATCGATATGCGCCTGGACCCGCAGCCCGCTGCGCTCGGCCAGGCGCTGCAGCAGGGCCTGCAGTTCGGGCCCCAGGCCGTTGTCGTGCACGCCGGCGTCGCGCATCTGGGCGATGGCCGCGCGCGCCTGCACCAGGCCGCTGGCGGCCAGGGTTTCGGTGTCCGCCAGCTCGGC
>JAGPIX010000039.1 GCA_018054745.1 Alicycliphilus sp. | reverse complement strand
GCCTGGTGAAAGCGCTGCAGCACGGCGTGCAGCCAGGTGCCGAAGTCGCGCTTGTCGACCTCGGCCTCCAGCTCGTCCTGGTCTTGCAGGCCCAGGAGGCGCTGGGCGTAGAAGCGGTAGGGGCACTGGCGCAGGTCGGTATAGGCCGTGGCCGACAGCTGGGCCAGCGGCAGCTGCGCGCCCAGGGGCTGGGGCCGCGCCACCGGGCTGGGCGTGATGGCGCGCGGCACCCGCGTATCGGGCGCTGCCGTGCCCGGCCCCAGGGCCAGCACCAGCGGGCTGGCCAAAAGCGGCTCGCCGCCTTCGCTGGCGCGCCACAGCAGGTCAACCTGCGGCGCTTGCAGGGCGCAGGCCCAGGCGGCGCGCTGGGCCAGTTCCAGGCTGGCGCGCGTGGGCAGGCCCAGCGATGCGCGCTGCGCCGCCGTCCACGCGCCGGGCGGCTCGGGGGCGGTCTGCAGTCGCTTTTCGTCGCAGCCGGGCAGCACCAGGGCGACAAAGGGGCGCGCCAAGAGCTGCGCCAGCGGCAGCAGCACCACGGCGGGCTCGCCCCCCTCCCAGTCGGGCTTGAAGCGTGTGGCCTCCAGCACCTGATCGGCCCAGTGGGTGAAGTCCTGCAGACTCAGCTTGCGCGCGGCCCCTTCCACGTCGGCCAGGTCTTCGTCCAGGCCTTCGTGCAGGTGCAGCTCGAGCAGCACGCGCGCGCCGGCGTCGTCTTGCAGCAGCGCTGTCCATTGGCCGCTGGCCTGCAGCTGCTGGCGCAGGCTGGCCAGCCAGGCGGTGAGCGGGCGGGCGGCGGCCAGCGGCTGGCGCAGGGCTTCGATCTGCACCACGCTGGCGGCGATTTGCGGCTGGCGTTCGGGGTGGGCGGCGAGCCATTGCACGGCGCTGGCCCAAGTCTGCAAGGTGTTGCGGCGCAGCCAACGTTCGAGCGCGCCCTGGTCTGGCGCCGATAGGGCGGGCACGGCCTTGAGCCAGTCGAGCACGGCGTCGCTGCGCGCGTCCCAGGCGGCCGCGCGCAGCAGCGTCATGACCCAGGCAGCGGCGCGGGTGGTCGACAGCGTCCAGCCGTTTTCGTCCTTGGGCACGATGCCCGCGCCCTGCAGCAGCGCGGTGATGCGCCGCACCAGGGCGCGGTCGGTGCTGGCCAGGGCCACCGGGGTGCGGCCTGCCTGCACATGTGCGATGACGCAGGCGGCGGCGCGCTGGGCCTCGTCTTCGGCGTCTTGCGACGGGTGCCGGGCGATCTGGGGGCTGCCGCCCTCACCCCTGCCCTCTTCCAGGGGGAGAGGGAGCACATCCGCCCGCCACAACGGCAGCACCAGGGCGGCTTCGCCCCAGGCGGCGCACAGGCTGGTGGCCAGCGCATCGGGCTGAAAACCTTGCAGCAGGACGATGGCGTCGACCTCGGCGCGCACGGCGGGGGTGAATAACACGTCGGTGGCGTGACGCGAGGCGGCCACCCATTCCAGCGCCAGGCGCGCCACGGCGGCCTCGTAGCGCAGGGCGCTGCCCTCCCCCGCCAGGCCAACCACGGCGCGCTGCTGCTCCAGCCACGCGCTGCGCTGCTCGGGCGGCACGGCGGCAGCCAAAGGGGCGAGCTGCGCGGCGGCGTCGAGCAGCGCCGGCAGCAGCATTTCGCGCTGGGCGGCCAGGCCCGCCTTTTCCAGCAATGCCGCACCGGTGAAGCGGTCGCGCGCCTGGTCCTGGGCGTAGTCCAGGCCTTGCGGCATGAAGCCGATCAGGCGCTGGGCCCAGTTGCGCGTGGTCTCAAAGCGCGGGGCAAAGCCTTCAGGGCACAACAACGCCCATTGGCGCTGGGCCTCGCCCATCAGCTGTGCGTAGGGCAGCAGCACCATGCAGCGCGCCGGGTGGGCGCCACGCGCCTGCAGGTGCGCGCGCACCGCCTGCAAAGCCTGCACCCACAGCATGCGCTGCGTTTTGCTATCGTTTTTCGCTATGACAGTCATAGCGTCTGGCGCGCCGGGCATACCGGCAGTCGGGGGATTGGTTTCTGTCACAATGGCCCTAATTTAACCTCTGTCCAATCCCAAAATTCCCAAGGAAAGCCCATGGCCAGCGACCTCATCAAGCAACTCTCCGACGCCAGCTTCGAAGCCGACGTGCTCAAGTCCAGCACCCCCGTGCTGGTCGACTACTGGGCCGAGTGGTGCGGCCCCTGCAAGATGATCGCCCCCATCCTCGACGATGTGGCCGGCGCCTACCAGGGCAAGCTCACCGTGGCCAAGATGAACGTGGACGAGAACCGCGAGATCCCCGCCAAGTTCGGCATTCGCGGCATTCCCACGCTGATGCTGTTCAAGGACGGCCAGCTGGCCGCCACCAAGGTTGGCGCCATGAGTAAGGCACAGCTCACCGCTTTCATCGACCAACAACTCGCCTGATGAACCCTGCGCCGGCCAGCCCTGCGCGGGCCTGGCCGGTGCCGTGCCAAAAGCACAAAAATTTTTCCTGTCATAATTCGCGCCGACCGTCTCGCCGCACATATCGACCAGCGGCCAGTCTCAGGTCACCGGCTCGCCAGGGCAACCCAAGGCCCATACGGCACGCAGCCTCTTCCCCTCCAGTCACAGACATATCTACTCCGCGTCAGGAGTCATTTCATGCACCTTAACGAACTCAAGGCACTGCACGTGTCCGAGGTCCTCAAGCAGGCCGAAGCCCTGGAAATCGAAAACGGCGGCCGCATGCGCAAGCAGGAGCTGATGTTCGCCATCATCAAGAAGCGCGCCAAGGCGGGCGAGCAGGTGTTTGCCGACGGTGTGCTGGAGATCCTGCCCGACGGTTTCGGCTTTCTGCGCAGCCCCGACAGCAGCTACACGGCCAGTACCGACGACATCTACATCAGCCCCAGCCAGGTGCGCCGCTTCAACCTGCACACCGGCGACATGATCGAGGGCGAGGTGCGCATCCCCAAGGATGGCGAGCGCTACTTTGCCTTGACCAAGCTCGACACCGTCAACGGCGGGCCACCCGAACAGAATAAGCACAAGGTGATGTTCGAGAACCTGACGCCGCTGTTCCCCAAGGAGCAGATGCGCCTGGAGCGCGACATCAAGGGCGAGGAGAACATCACCGGCCGCATCATCGACATCATCGCCCCCATTGGCCGCGGCCAGCGCGCGCTGATCGTCGCGCCCCCGAAGAGCGGCAAGACGGTGATGATGCAGCACATCGCCCACGCCATCACCGCCAACAACCCCGACGTGCACCTGATGGTGCTGCTGGTGGACGAGCGCCCGGAAGAAGTGACCGAGATGCAGCGCTCGGTCAAGGGCGAGATCATTGCCTCGACCTTCGACGAGCCGGCCGCGCGCCACGTGCATGTGGCCGAGATGGTGATCGAGCGCGCCAAGCGCCTGGTGGAGCTGAAAAAAGACGTGGTCATCCTGCTGGACTCCATCACCCGCCTGGCACGCGCCTACAACAACGTCGTGCCCAGCTCGGGCAAGGTGCTGTCGGGCGGTGTCGATTCCAACGCACTGCAGCGCCCCAAGCGCTTCTTCGGCGCGGCGCGCAAGGTCGAGGAAGGCGGTTCGCTGACCATCATCGCCACCGCGCTGGTCGATACCGGCAGCCGCATGGACGAGGTGATCTTTGAAGAATTCAAGGGCACGGGCAACTGCGAAATCCACCTGAGCCGCCGTCTGTACGAAAAGCGCGTGTTCCCGGCGATCGAACTGTCCAAGAGCGGCACGCGCCGCGAGGAGCTGCTGCTGGCGCCCGAGATCCTGCAAAAAACCCGCATCCTGCGCCAGTTCATGTACAACATGGACGAGATCGAGTCCATGGAGCTGATGATCAAGAAGATGCGCGAGACCAAGAGCAACGTCGACTTCTTCGAGGCCATGCGCCGCGGCGGTTGACCACCCAGCCCCCCGCCCCACAACGCCCCGCAAAATTGCGGGGCTTTTTTTTGCGGGTCAGTCCTTGAACTGCGGCTGCTGCTTGCTCATGCCCGCCATCATGGCGGCCATCAGGTCGTCGCTTTGCAGCATGGCGGCGTTCCAGGTGGCGACATGGTTCAGGCCGTCGGCCACGCTGTGGTCGCGGGCGTAGTTGAGCATCTCCTTGCTGCCGCGGATCGACAGCGGCGACTTGGCGGCGATCTGCGCGGCGATCTCGTGCACGCCGGCGTACAGCGCCTCACGGCTGTCGAAGACGCGATTGACCAAGCCTATGCTCTGCGCCTCAGCCGCGCCCAGCTTGCGCCCGGTGTAGGCCAGCTCGCGGGTGATGCCCTGGCCCACCAGCTTGGGCAGGCGCTGCAGCGTGCCCACGTCGGCCACCATGCCGATGTCGATTTCCTTGATGGCAAAGCTGGCGTCGCTGCTGGCGTAGCGCATGTCGGCGCAGACCACCAGATCGACCCCGCCGCCGATGCAGGCGCCGTGGATGGCGGCGAGCACCGGTTTGCGGCAGCGCTCCAGGCTGGTCAGGCTGTCTTGCAGGTCGAGGATGACGCGGCGCAGCTTCTCGCGCTGGCGGCCTTCGCAGTCGTCGGCGATCTGCGCGGGCATCTGCATCATCATCGCCAGGTCGATGCCGGAGCAAAACAGCTTGCCCTCGGCCTGCAGCACGGCCACGCGCACCGCCGCCGTGGTGTCCACCCAATCGAATGCCTGGCGGATCTCCTGCCACATGGCGGCATTCATGGCGTTGGCCTTGTCAGCACGGTTCAGGCGCACGGTGGCGACGTGGTTGTCCAGCGTCACCCTCAGCGTGCTCAGTTCCAAGGCCGTGTTTTTTGCATCATTATGGCCTATAGCGCTTGTTGGTATTGCGTTAGTAGCTACTGTTTTTGTAGTATCCGATGTATCCAGGCGCAGCGCCAGCTCCGTGCCCTGCTTGATGGCGCGCTTGGCGTCCAGTTCCGCCGCCTTGTCCGCGCCGCCTATCAGGTGCACGGCCACGCCCTGGGCCTGCAGCACCGCCTGCAGCTCGCGGTTGGGGTCCTGGCCGGCGCAGACGATGACGTTGTCCACCTCCAGCAGCCTGTCCTGCCCGTCCACGGTGATGTGCAGGCCCGCGTCGTCGATCTTGCGGTAGGTGACGCCCGCGAGCATGTGAACACCCCGGTTCTTCAGGCCCGTGCGGTGGATCCAGCCGGTGGTCTTGCCCAGGCCCTCGCCCACCTTGCTGCTCTTGCGCTGCAGCAGGTGGATGTGGCGCGGCACTTCGCCGATGTGCGCAGGCTGCAGGCCCCCGCGCGTGGCGCCGGTGGTCTCCACGCCCCATTCGGCAAAGAATTTGGCCTTGTTCAGGCTGGCGCTCTCGCCCTCGTGCAGCAAGTATTCGGACACGTCAAAGCCGATGCCGCCGGCGCCGATCACGGCCACCTTCTTGCCCACGGGTTTCTTGTCCTTGAGCACATCGAGGTAGCCCAGCACCTTGGGGTGAGCGATACCGTCGATCTCGGGCAGGCGCGGCGTGATGCCGGTGGCCAGCACCACCTGTTTGAAGCCTTCCTTCACCAGCGTATCGGCATCCACGCGCTGGCCGAGCTTGACGCTCACGCCGGTTTGCTGGAGCTGCTCGCCAAAGTAACGCAGGGTCTCATGGAACTCCTCCTTGCCCGGAATCTGCTTGGCCACATTGAACTGGCCGCCAATCTCTGTGCCTGCGTCGAACAGGGTCACCTCCATGCCGCGCTTGGCCGCCTCGGTGGCAAAGGCCAGGCCGGCAGGGCCCGCGCCCACCACTGCCACGCGCTCTTTTTTCGATAGCGGCAGCGGCACCAGGATGGTTTCGTGGCAGGCGCGGGGATTGACCAGGCAGCTGGTGATCTTGCCGGCGAAGGTGTGATCCAAACAAGCCTGGTTGCAGGCGATGCAGGTGTTGATGTCCTGCGCCCGGCCAGCGGCGGCTTTGTTCACAAACTCCGGGTCGGCCAGGAAGGGCCGCGCCATGCTCACCATGTCGGCCTGGCCGCTGGCCAGAATGCCCTCGGCCACGTCCGGCGTGTTGATGCGGTTGGTGGCGACCAGCGGAATGCCGACCTTGCCCTTGAGCTGCTCGGTCACCCAGGCCCAGGCGGCGCGTGGCACCTTGGTGGCAATCGTGGGGATACGCGCCTCGTGCCAGCCGATGCCGGTGTTCAAAATCGTCACGCCGGCGGCCTCCAGCGCCTGCGCCAGCTGCACCACCTCTTCATGCGTGGAGCCGCCCTCGACCAGATCGAGCATAGACAGGCGGAAGATGAGGATGAAGTTCGCCCCCACCCGCTCGCGCGTACGGCGCACGATCTGCAGCGGGAAGCGGATGCGGTTCTCGTAGCTGCCGCCGTACTCGTCGTCCCGCTGATTCGTCTGCGCGGCGATGAACTCATTGATGAGGTAGCCCTCCGAGCCCATGATCTCCACCCCGTCGTAGCCCGCGCTTTGCGCCAGCGCGGCGGCATTGGCGTAGTCCTCCACCGTCTGCTTGACCTCCTCGGTCGTCAACGCCTTGGGCGGGAATGGGCTGATGGGGGCCTTGAGGCTGCTGGGCGCCACCAGCTCCGGGTGGTAGGCGTAGCGGCCAAAGTGCAGGATCTGCATGCAAATCTTGCCGCCGGCGGCGTGCACGGCCTCGGTCACCACCCGGTGCTTGTCGGCCTCCGCCTGCGTCGTCATGGCCGCGCCGCCAGGCATGGGGCGGCCCTGCTCGTTGGGCGCAATGCCGCCGGTCACGATCAGCCCGACGCCGCCTTTGGCGCGCTCGGCGTAGAAGGCGGCCATGCGCTCAAAACCGTTGGGAGCTTCTTCCAGGCCCACATGCATGGAGCCCATGAGAACGCGGTTTTTCAAGGTGGTAAAGCCCAGGTCGAGGGGTCTGAGCAGGTGCGGATAGGCAGAGGTCATGGGGCTTCCTTGTCGATGGAACGGTCATCTATGCAACCGGTTGCATAAAAGTGTACGGTCGTTCGTTTATCTATGCAACTGGTTGCATAGCAGATTGCCCCTGGAATAATCGGCGCATGTCTCTGCCCCATGCCGTGCTCACCTCGCTTTTGGAAAAGTCCACCTCGGGCTACGACCTGGCACGGCGTTTTGCCAAGTCCATCGGCTATTTTTGGCACGCCACACACCAGCAGATCTATCGTGAGCTGGCGCGCATGGAAGGCGCAGGCTGGATCGATGGCTTTGTACCGCCCGATGCCGGCAAGACGCGCAAGAAGCACTACCGCGTGCTGCCCGCCGGGCGCGCCGAGCTGGTGCGCTGGGCCAGCGAACCCACGGCTCCCGTCGATTTGCGCGACGGCTTCACCGTCAAGCTGCGCGCCGACGCGGTGCTGGACGAGGTCGATCTGAGCGCGGAGCTCAAACGCAGCCTGGCCCGGCACGAAGAGCGCCTGGCGCAGTACCGCCAGATAGAAGCGCGCGACTTCCCGCCCAACCAGGCACGCACCCGGCCCCAGACGCTGCAGTACATGATTTTGAAGAAAGGCATTCTCTACGAGGAGGCCGAACTGGCCTGGGGGCGCGAGATGCTGGCCCTGCTGCAGCCCTGATGGCAATTGGCGAAGTCATGCCATAATCGAGGGCTTTTTGCGGAAAGTACGCCGAGTTTTTGAATGCGCAATGGGTTTGTGCATGGCCGGCACGGCTCCCGCAGCCATGAAAGAGTTAGCATGAAAGAAGGCATTCACCCCAACTATCGCGAAGTGCTGTTCGTTGACCTGTCCAACGGCTTCAAGTTCGTGACCCGTTCCTGCGTGAACACCAAGGAATCCGAGACCTTCGAAGGCAAGGAATACCCGCTGTACAAGCTGGACACTTCCTCCGAGTCGCACCCCTTCTACACCGGCACGCAAAAATCCGTGGACAACATGGGTGGCCGCGTGGAGCGCTTCCGCAACCGTTTTGGCAAGAAGTAAACGGCCAGGCCCGTCCCGGGCCTGTGACAAGCCATCAAAGGCAGCCCGGCTTTACCGCGCTGCCTTTTTTTACGCCCTCCAAACCACCTTCGTGTGAATCACCCCACCCCCGCCATCGTTGCCCAGAGTGCCGTGCGGCCGCTGCCGCGCTGGGCGCTGCTGCTGCTGTGCCTGGCCTATGCCGTGCCGGGCTTTGTCGGGCGGGCGCCCTGGCGCAGCGACGACATGGCCTCGTTCGGCTACATGCGCGAACTGGCGCTGGGTCACACCAGTTGGCTGCACCCGCTGCTGGCCGGCCTGCCGGGTGACGGCGACGGCTTGCTGCATTACTGGCTGGGGGCCTGGGCCATACAGGCCCTGGGCGGCTGGCTGCCCCTGGAGCTGGCGGCGCGCGTGCCTTTCATCGCTCTGCTGCTGCTGACCCTGTCGGCCACCTGGTATGGCGTGTACTACCTGGCACGCGGCCCAGGAGCCCAGCCCGTGGCCTTTGCCTTTGGCGGCGAGGCCCAGCCTGCCGACTACGCCCGTGCCATGGCCGATGGCGGCCTGCTGGCCCTGATCGCCTGCCTGGGCCTGGCCCAGCTGTCGCATGAAACCACGGGCTACCTGACGCAGCTGGCCAGCACGGCCTTGCTGTTCTATGCCGGCGCCGCCCTGCCCTGGCGCATGGCCTGGCCGCTGCTGGCGGGCCTGATCGGACTGCTTGGGCTGGTGCTCAGCGGCGCGCCCAGCATCGCCGTGCTGCTGGGCCTGGGCTGCGCCTGGCTGGTGTGGCATAGCCACGGCCCCACGCTGCGCACGCGCGCAACCGCGCTCGCGCTCATGCTGGCGTTGACCCTGCTGGCAGCCCTGCTGGCCCAGCAACTGGACCTGTGGCGCTGGCGCATTGTGAGGGTGGATGGGCCCTGGGAATGGCAGAGCCTGGTGCGACTCTTGACCTGGTTCAGCTGGCCGGCCTGGCCACTGGCCCTATGGACGCTGTGGCGCTGGCGCCAGCTGATCGCCAGCCGGCACTGGCACCGCCACCTGTGGTTGCCGCTGTGGTTCGCGCTGGTGACCCTGGGCGCCACGCTCGCCACGCGCCCCGCCAACCGCGCCCTGCTGCTCAGCCTGCCGGCGCTGGCAGCGCTGGCGGCCTTTGCCCTGCCCACGCTCAAGCGCAGCATCGCGGCGCTGATCGACTGGTTCACGCTGCTGTTCTTCAGCATCTCGGCCATCGCCATCTGGGTGGTCTGGCTGTCGGTGCAGACCGGCTGGCCGGCCAAGCCCGCGGCCAACGTGGCCAAGCTGGCGCCGGGCTATGTGTCCACGTTTTCTGTGCTGCCGTTTGCCGTGGCGCTGGTGGCCACGCTGGCCTGGTGCCTGCTGGTCGCCTGGCGCACGGCGCGCAACCGTCCCGCCATCTGGAAGAGCCTGGTGCTGCCCGCCGGCGGTGCCACGCTGGGCTGGCTGCTGCTCATGACGCTGTGGCTGCCGATACTGGACTACGGCCGCAGCCTGGCGCCGCAGGTGGCCGGCGTGCGCGCCGTCATCACCGAGCGCCAGGGCTGCGTGGCCGCCTATGGCCTGAGCCGCGCCCAGGTGGCTGCGCTGATGTACCACGGCGAATTGCCCATGGTCGATCTGCCGCGGCTGGCGCAGTGCGACTGGCTGGTGGCAGACCCGGACGCCAGTCCTTCCGTGGTCACGCTGCTGCCCCCTGGGCAATGGGTCGAGGTGGCCATCGTCAGCCGTCCGACGGATCGCAACGATAGGCTGCTGGTGCTGCATCGCAGGGACGACGGGCGCTGATGTCCGAGCTGTCCACCATCTCGCGCCACGCCCTGACCGTGCTGGCCGGGCAACTGGCGGTGATGGCCTTTGGCGTCACCGACACCATCGTCGCCGGCCGCTATGCGCAGGAGGCGCTGGCCGCGCTGTCCATAGGTTCGGCGGTGTTCATCAGCGTGTACGTCGGGCTGATGGGCGTGCTGCAGGCGCTGATGCCCGTCTGGGCCGAGCAGCGCGGCGCCAATGCCCAGGCCGCCATTGGCCGGAGCGTGCGCCAGTCGCTCTACCTGTGGGCCGTGGCCACGGCGCTGGGCATGGCCGTGCTGCTGTCGCCCGAGCCGATACTGCGCTGGACCGAGGTGCCGCCCGAGTTGCGCGGCGCGGTGCGCGCCTATCTGGCCATCCTGGCCTTCGGCCTGCCGCCGGCGCTGCTGTTTCGCATCTACAGCACGCTCAACCAGGCCCTGGGCCACCCGCAGCTGGTCACCTGGCTGCAGGTGGGCTCGCTGGCGCTGAAACTGCCGCTGTCTATCTGGTTCACCTTCGGCGGCGCCGGCCTGGCGCCCCAGGGCGTGGCGGGCTGCGCCTGGGCCACGCTGGTGGTCAACTACGGCCTGATGCTGCTGGGCTGGGCCATGCTGCGCCGCCACGCCATGTATGCGCCACTGCAGCTGTGGCGCGCTCTGGAGCGCCCCGACGGCACGCAGATCGCGCGCTTTCTGCGCCTGGGGCTGCCTGCGGGTCTGGCCATCCTGGTGGAGGTGACCTCGTTCACGCTGATGGCCCTGTTCATCGCGCGCCAGGGGGCCCTGGCCTCGGCCGCGCACCAGATCGCTGCCAACCTGGCGGCGGTGGTCTACATGGTGCCGCTGTCGCTGGCCATTGCCACCAGCGCCCGCGTGAGCTACTGGCGCGGTGCGGGCGACGAGCGCCAGGCCGGTGCCACAGCCTTGAATGGTTTTTGGCTCGCAGCGCTTATGGGATGCGCGCTTGCAGCTACGCTTGTAATAGCAAAGCAACCGATTGCCGGGCTGTACTCGACCAGCCCGGAGGTGGTGGCATTGGCCGCTTCGCTGCTGGTGTGGGTAGCCGCCTATCAGGTGGCCGACGCGCTGCAGACGCTGTGCATCTTCGTGCTGCGCAGCTATCACATCACACTCGCGCCCCTGGTGGTGTATGGGGTGCTGCTGTGGGGTGTGGGGCTGCATGGCGGTTACCGCCTGGCCTACCAGGGCTGGGCTGGCTGGGGGCCGTATCACTCCCCAGCCCCCTTCTGGGCCGCCAGCGCCGCGGCCCTGGCGGTAACGGCCCTGGTCTTTGCGGCGCTGCTGCTGGGCGTGCTCAGGCTGTCACGGCGCAAGGCAGACGAGCGCCAGGTGCACGCCTGAAGCCCAGGCCAGGCCTGCACCAGACAAAGCCACTGCGCTCAGGCGGCCCGTGCGGCGTCCGCCAGGCGCTGGGCGCAGCGGCTGGCCTGGTCTGCGTCGCGTGCCTCGACCATCACGCGCAGCAGCGGCTCGGTGCCGCTGGCGCGCACCAGCAGGCGGCCGTTGTCGGCCAGCTCGGCCTGTACCTCACGCGTGGTGTCGGCGAGCGCGGCGTTCGCCTTCCAGTCCTGATCGGGTTTGAGGCGCACGTTGAGCAGCACCTGGGGAAACAGCGGCACATCGGCAAGCAACTCGGCCAGCGTCTTCTGGCTGCGCACACAGGCCTGCAGCACCTGCAGCGCGCTGATCAGGCCATCGCCCGTGGTGTGGCAATCAAGCGCCAGCAGATGGCCCGAGCCCTCGCCACCGAGTAGCCAGTTCTGACGCTGCAGCTCTTCAAGCACATAGCGGTCGCCCACCTTGGCGCGCACGAACTTCACACCGCGCCTTGTCAGCGCCTGCTCCACGGCCATGTTGGTCATCAGGGTGCCGACCACGCCGGGCACATGCTCGTCACGTGCCAGGCGCTCGGCGGCCATCAGGTAGAGCAGCTCGTCGCCGTTGTACAGGCGGCCGCTGGCATCGACGATCTGCAGGCGGTCGGCATCGCCATCCAGGGCCACGCCAAAGTCGGCCTGGTTGGCGCACACGGCCCGTACCAGCGCTTCGGGGTGGGTGGCACCCACCTCATGGTTGATGTTCACGCCATCGGGGGCACAGCCTATGGCGACGACGTCGGCGCCCAGTTCGTGGAACACCATGGGGGCGATTTGGTAGGCGGCGCCATGGGCGGCATCGACGACGATCTTCACGCCGCGCAGACTCAGGTCGTGGTCAAAGGTGCTCTTGCAGAACTCGATGTAGCGGCCGGCCGCATCATCGAGCCGGCGCGTCTTGCCCAAGGATGCCGAATCGGCCCACATGGGCGGCTGCTGCAGCGCTGCCTCGACCTCTTCCTCCCAGGCGTCGGGCAGCTTGGTGCCCTGGGCGCTGAAGAACTTGATGCCGTTGTCCGGGTAGGGGTTGTGGCTGGCGCTGATCACCACGCCCAGGCTGGCGCGCTGCGCGCGCGTGAGGTAGGCCACGCCCGGCGTGGGCAGCGGCCCGAGCAGCACTACATCGACCCCGGCGGAGTTGAAACCCGATTCCAGCGCCGCCTCCAGCATGTAGCCGGAAATGCGCGTGTCCTTGCCGATCAGCACCGTGGGGCGCTCCTCGGTGCGGCGCAGCACGCGCCCCACCGCATGCGCCAGGCGCAACACGAAGTCGGGCGTGATGGGCGCCTGGCCCACGGTGCCGCGGATGCCATCGGTGCCAAAGTATTGACGGGTCATGGGGTGCGTCCTCTCTTGATCAATGGGTCTGTTCTATAGGGGTCTACTCTTGCATGGCGCGCCAGGTAGCCAGCGCGCCGACGGTGTCGCGCACATCGTGCACGCGCACGATGCGCGCGCCCTGCTGCACGGCCAGCAAGGCGGCCGCCACGCTGGCGCCCAGGCGCTCCTGCACCGGCAGGCCGGTGACCGCGCCCAGCGACGATTTGCGTGACCAGCCGGCAAGCACGGGGTAGCCCAAGGCCAGCAGCTCGCGCTGGCGCGCCAGCAGTGCAAAGTTCTGCTGTACGGTCTTGCCAAAGCCTATGCCGGGGTCGATGGCGATCCGAGATTTATTGACACCCAAGCCTTGTAGATATTGCGCCTGCAGCTCTAAAAAAGTGAGTACCTGCGGCACGACATCTCCCTGCATGGGGGCCGTCTGCATGGTCTGCGGGTCGCGGTGCATGTGCATCAGGCACAGGCCGCAGCGCGGGTGCGCCGCCACCACCTGCGCCGCGCCGCTTTGGCGCAGGGCCCAGATGTCGTTCACGATGTCTGCGCCCAGATCCAGCGCGGCCTGCATCACCTGGGGCTTGTAGGTATCGACCGAGATGGGCACGCCCAGGCGCACGGCCTCCCGCATTACCGGCAAGACGCGTTGCAGCTCGTCCTGCAACGGCAGCGCCGGGCTGCCAGGGCGGGTGGATTCGCCGCCAATGTCCAGAATGTCCGCCCCCTCCTTGAGCAACTGCTCGCAGTGGCGCAGGGCCGCCGCCGTGCCGGCGTGCTGGCCACCATCGGAGAACGAATCGGGCGTGACGTTGACGATGCCCATGACCCGCGCATGCGTCAGGTCGAGGTCAAAGCGGGCGGTTTGCCAAAGCATGGGGCTGGGATAGATGGACAAACGGGGCCCCAAGGCCCCGTGAATCAAACGCTGCGGCCTCTCATCAGGCGGCAGTCGGCGTGGGATCGGGCTTCACGGCAGGCGTGCCGCCACCCGAGCCATCGCCACCGGAGGGGGGCGTGCGTGGCGTCCAGTCCTTCGGGGGACGCGGCTCCTTCCCGGCCATGATGTCGTCGAGTTGCTCGGCGTCGATGGTTTCCCACTCCAGCATGGCCTTGGCCATGGCGTGCATCTTGTCCTGGTTGTCCTCGATCAGCTTGCGCGCCAGGGCGTATTGCTCGTCGATGATGCGGCGCACCTCGGCGTCCACCTTCTGCATGGTTTCTTCCGAGATGTTGGTGGTCTTGGTGACCGAGCGGCCCAGGAAGACCTCACCCTCGTTCTCGGCGTAGACCATGGGGCCCAGGGCCGCCGTCATGCCATAGCGCATGACCATGTCGCGCGCGATCGAGGTCGCGCGCTCGAAGTCGTTGCTGGCACCGGTGGTCATCTGGTGCATGAACACCTCTTCGGCGATACGTCCACCGAACAACATGGCGATCTGGTTCAGCATGTACTCCTTGTCGTAGGAGTAGCGGTCTTTCTCGGGCAGGCTCATGGTCACGCCCAGGGCCCGCCCGCGCGGGATGATGGTGACCTTGTGCACCGGGTCGCATTTGGGCAGCAGCTTGCCGATGAGCGCATGGCCGGCCTCGTGGTAAGCGGTGTTGCGGCGCTCCTCCTCGGGCATGACCATGCTCTTGCGCTCCGGGCCCATGATGATCTTGTCCTTGGCCTTCTCGAAGTCCTGCATCTCCACGGTGCGCGCATTGCGGCGCGCGGCCATCAGGGCGGCCTCGTTGCAGAGGTTGGCAAGATCGGCCCCGCTCATGCCGGGCGTGCCGCGTGCGATGACGGCCGGGTTCACGTCCTGGCCCACGGGGATCTTGCGCATGTGCACGTTCAGGATCTGCTCGCGACCACGGATGTCGGGCAGCGTCACATACACCTGGCGGTCAAAGCGCCCCGGGCGCAGCAGGGCCGCATCCAGGATGTCGGGGCGGTTGGTGGCGGCGACCACGATCACGCCCAGGTTGGTCTCGAAGCCATCCATCTCAACCAGCATCTGGTTGAGCGTCTGCTCGCGTTCGTCGTTACCGCCGCCCAGGCCCGCGCCACGCTGGCGGCCGACGGCGTCGATTTCGTCGATGAAGATGATGCAGGGGGCGTTCTTCTTGGCGTTCTCGAACATGTCGCGCACGCGCGCCGCGCCCACGCCGACGAACATCTCGACGAAGTCGGAGCCCGAGATGGAGAAGAACGGCACCTTGGCCTCGCCGGCAATCGACTTGGCCAACAGCGTCTTGCCGGTGCCCGGCGGGCCCACCAGCAGCAGGCCACGCGGAATGCGGCCGCCGAGCTTCTGGAACTTCTGCGGGTCCTTCAAAAAGTCCACGACTTCCTTGACCTCTTCCTTGGCCTCGTCGCAGCCGGCCACATCAGCAAAGGTGACGGTGTTGTTGTTCTCGTCGAGCATGCGCGCCTTGGACTTGCCGAAGCTGAAGGCCCCACCCTTGCCGCCGCCCTGCATCTGGCGCATGAAGTACACCCACACGCCGATCAGCAGCAGCATCGGGCCCCAGCTGACCAGCAGCGTCATGAGCAGCGAGCCTTCCTCGCGCGGGCGCACGTCGAACTTGACGTTGTTGTTGACCAGGTCGCCAATCAGGCCCCGATCCAGATAGGTGGCCGTGGTGCGGATGCGACGATCATCATTGGTGATGGCTACGATCTCGGTGCTGCCGCCCTGGCCTTCCTGGATGGTGGCGCTCTTGATACGGTGGTTGCGCACGTCCTCCAGGAACTCCGAATAGCCCACAGCCCCGGCGCCAACGCCCGTGCGGGTGTCAAACTGTTTGAACACCGTAAAGAGCACCATGGCTATGACCAGCCAGACTGCGACTTTTGAAAACCACTGATTGTTCAAGCGGGGCTCCAGATTCAGAAAAAGATGAACGGCCAGGAAACCGTCATGGGGACGTCCTGGCGCATTTGGGGGTCATTTTAGGCGTTTCAACCACTGCCCGGCGCTGGATTAACCCCGGCGCGGCCCATGGGCAAAGATCAGGCGGTTGGCTTGAGCCCTATTCCGACCAAAAAGGTCTCGGAAGACCGGTCGCGCGAGGCCTTGGGCTTGACTGGCTTGACCACGCGGAAAGTGTCCTTGAACAGCTGCACCAGCTGCGCGTAGCCACTGCCGTGGAACAGTTTCACGACCAGGGCGCCATCGGGCTTCAGGTGATGCACGGCAAAGTCCACCGCCAGTTCGACCAAATGGGCAATGCGCACGGCATCGACCGACTCCACGCCCGAGAGATTGGGCGCCATGTCGGACACCACCAAGTCCACGGGCCGGCCCTGCACGGCCTGCTGCAGCCGCGCCAGCACCTCGTCGTCACGAAAATCGCCCTGCAGGAACACCACGCCCTCGATGGGCTCCATGGGCAGGATGTCCAGCGCAATGATGGTACCCGCCAGCTGCCCCACGGCCGCGCCACCCGGGGACAGGCGCCGGCGCACATACTGGCTCCATGCGCCTGGCGCGCTGCCCAGGTCCACCACCGTATGGCCGGGCTGGATCAGCCCGAACTGCTCATCGATTTCCTTGAGCTTGTAGGCCGCGCGGGCGCGATAGCCCTCTTTTTGTGCGAGCTTGACGTAAGGGTCGTGGACATGGTCATTGAGCCACGCCTTGTTGACCTTCTTGCTTTTTGTCTGGACTTTCATGCCTTGAGATAATACGGCCTATGCCTCAAATTCAACTGACCCCGGCCGAGCGCCGGGAACACCGCGCCAATGCCCACCACCTCGATCCCGTGGTCATGATCGGCGGCGATGGCCTGACCCCGGCGGTGCAAAAGGAAATCGACGCCGCCCTGAACGCCCACGGGCTGATCAAGGTGCGCGTATTCGGTGACGACCGCGCCGCGCGCGAGGCCATGTACCAGCAGCTGGCGGGAGAGCTGAACGCCGCCCCCATCCAGCACATTGGCAAGCTGCTGGTGCTGTGGCGCCCCATCCCGGCCAAGGACAAGCCCCTGGACGAAGACCGCAAGAGCGGCCCGCGCGACGTCAAGGTTTTGAAGTACGGCCGGCCCGGCCAACGCCCCGAGGTCAAACAGCTGCGCGTGCTGGGTAACCAGCGCCTGACATCCGGCGGCCAGATCAAGCGCGCCAAGCCCAAGCTGAAATCCGTCAAGAAAAACCAGGGCCAGTGATGACCTCGCCGCGCCAGCGCCACATCCTGTGCATGAAATGGGGCACCAAGTACGGCCCCGAGTACGTCAACCGGCTCTACGCCATGGTGCGCCGCCACCTGAGCGGCGACTTTAACTTCGTCTGCCTGACCGACGACAGCGCCGGGATCAGGCCCGAGGTGCAATGCCTGCCGATTCCCCCCCTGAACCTGCCCGCCGGCATACCCGAGCGCGGCTGGAACAAGCTGGCGACATTTACCGGTGATCTGTACGGCCTGAAAGGGACGGCGCTGTTCCTGGACGTGGATGTGGTCATCACCGGCAGCCTGGATGATTTCTTCACCCAGCCGGGCGACTTTCTCATCATCCACGACTACAAGCGCCCCTGGCGCATCACCGGCAACTCGTCGGTGTACCGCTTCGAGCTGGGTGCGCACCCGGATGTGCTGGCGTACTTTCGCGGCCATTTCGAAGAAATCAGGCGCCAGTACCGCAACGAACAGGCCTACCTGTCGGACTTTTTGCACAAGCAGGGCAAGCTGCAGTACTGGCCCAAGGACTGGTGCCCGAGCTTCAAGTACCACGGCATTCCGCCCTGGCCGACCAACTACTGGAAGGCACCCTTCGTGCCCGAAGGTGCGCGCATCGTCATCTTCCACGGCGAATGCAACCCGCCCGACGCCCTGGCCGGCCGGCGCAACCGGCGCTTTCGCCATATCCAGCCCGCCACCTGGGTGGCCGAACACTGGCGCGAATAGCCGGTCAGCGCCGCGCCGCCGTACGCCAAAGCACGGCCAGTGCGCACAGCCACTGCAGGGCGTACATGGCACTGCCCGCACCGTGCCACAGGCGCAGGTTCTGCCGCGCCAGGATGCGCGGGGCCACGCCGTACTGCTGCAGCAGCGCCAGCAGCAGGCCGGCAATCACAAAAACCATAGCTGCTTGCGCCCATGGCTCCTGCTTTTCAGCATATTTATGCTTTGAAATCACCAACAATAAAGCGCAACACGCTATAGAAATATAGGTCTGCGCCTCGAACAGGCGCGCCGCCATGTTCCCCGCCAGCGCTGGCGTGGGCAGGTGGGCGAACAGCAGCGGCACGGCGACAAAACCCATGGCGCACAGGCTGCCCCACCACAGGGCGGCGGCCAACACCGGCAGGCGTTCACGCATGGCCGGCAGACCGTCAGAGGTAGCTGACGGTGACCACTTCGTAGCGGCGCAACCCGCCCGGAGCCTGTACCTCGGCGGTGTCACCCTCTTCCTTGCCGATCAGCGCGCGGGCGATGGGGCTGGACACATTGATCAGGCCATGCTTCAAGTCGGCCTCGTCCTCGCCCACGATCTGGTACTTGACGGTGTCGCCGCTGTCCTCGTCTTCGAGCTCGACAGTGGCGCCAAACACCACGCGGCCGCCGGCATCGAGTTGCGAGGGATCGATGATCTGCGCGGCCGACAGCTTGCCCTCGACCTCCATGATGCGGCCCTCGATGAAGCCCTGGCGATCCTTGGCGGCCTCGTACTCGGCGTTCTCGCTCAGGTCGCCCTGAGCGCGCGCCTCGGCAATGGCGTTGATGACCGCGGGGCGTTCCACGGTCTTGAGGCGGTGCAGCTCGGCCTTGAGCTTTTCGGCGCCGCGCTTGGTGATGGGAATGGTGGCCATGATCGAAGTCTCCAGATTCCAAAAAAGCAAAAAGCAAACCGCCGCGCGTTGCCGCGCGGCGGTCTTCTCAAGGGCGAATTATGCCGCGTTTGCCTGCGCGCTCAAGCGGTGGGCAGCTGCGCATGCAGCTCCTGCACCGAATACACGTCGAGCTTGTCCAGGTGCTTCATGCCCTCCACCGCCGCCTCGGCGCCAAAGATGGTGGTGAACGTGGTCACGCGCGACTGCAGCGAGCTGGTGCGGATGGCACGCGAATCGGCAATGGCATTTCGGCGCTCTTCCACGGTGTTGATGACCATGGCGATCTCGTCGTTCTTGATCATGTCCACGATGTGCGGCCGGCCCTCGGTGACCTTGTTGACCACCTGCACGGCCACGCCGGCCTCGGCAATCGCCGCCGCCGTGCCCTTGGTGGCCAGCAGCTCGAAGCCCATGGCGGAAAGATCGCGCGCTATGGCCACGGCACGGCCCTTGTCGGCATTCTTCACCGTGAGGAACACCTTGCCCCCGGTTGGCAGGCGGGTAGAGGCGCCGAGCTGGCTCTTGACGAAGGCCTCGCCAAACGTCTTGCCCACGCCCATGACCTCACCGGTGGACTTCATCTCGGGGCCGAGGATGGTGTCCACGCCGGGGAACTTGACGAAGGGGAACACGGCCTCCTTCACGCTGAAGTACGGCGGCGTCACCTCGCGGGTCACGCCTTGGCTGGCGAGGCTCTGCCCCGCCATGCAGCGCGCCGCCACCTTGGCCAGCTGTATGCCCGTGGCCTTTGACACAAAGGGCACGGTGCGGCTGGCGCGGGGGTTCACCTCCAGCACGTAGATCACGTCGCCGGCATCGGTTTCCTGAATGGCGAACTGCACGTTCATCAGGCCCACCACGTTCAGGCCATGGGCCATGGCCGTGGTCTGGCGCTTGATCTCGGCCACGGTGTCGGCCTTGAGGTAGTACGGGGGCAGCGAGCAGGCGCTGTCGCCCGAGTGCACGCCCGCCTGCTCGATATGCTCCATCACGCCGCCGATGAAGACGGCGCCGGTGGCGTCGCGCACGCAGTCCACGTCGCACTCGATGGCGTTGGACAGGAAGCGATCCAGCAGCACGGGCGAATCGTTGCTGACCTTGACGGCCTCGCGCATGTAGCGCTCCAGGTCGCGCTGCTCGTGCACGATCTCCATGGCGCGGCCGCCCAGCACGTAGCTGGGGCGCACCACCAGCGGGTAGCCCAGGGCGGCGGCCTTTTCCAGCGCCTCGGCCTCGGTGCGGGCCGTGGCGTTGGGTGGCTGGCGCAGGCCCAGGTCGTTCAAGAGCTTCTGGAAGCGCTCGCGATCCTCGGCGGCATCAATCATGTCGGGTGTGGTGCCGATGATGGGCACGCCCTCACGCTCCAGGCCCAGGGCCAGCTTCAAAGGCGTCTGGCCACCGTACTGCACGATCACGCCCTCGGGCTTTTCCTTGTCCACGATCTCCAGCACGTCCTCCAGCGTCAGCGGCTCGAAGTACAGGCGATCCGAGGTGTCGTAGTCGGTGGACACGGTCTCGGGATTGCAGTTGACCATGATGGTCTCGTAACCGTCCTCGCGCATGGCCAGCGCCGCGTGCACGCAGCAGTAGTCGAACTCTATGCCCTGGCCGATGCGGTTCGGGCCACCGCCCAGCACCATGATTTTCTTCTTGGTTGTCGGCGCTGCCTCGCATTCCTCGTCGTAGCTGGAATACATGTACGCAGTATTCGTCGGGAATTCGGCCGCGCAGGTATCGACGCGCTTGTAGACCGGGCGCACGTTGAGGGCACGGCGTGCTTCGCGCACCGCCTTCTCAGTGGTATGCAGCAGCTTGGCCAGGCGGCGGTCGGAAAAGCCCTTCTGCTTCAAGGCGCGCAGGGTGGCGGCGTCCAGCAGGGCCAGCGCCTGGTCACCCTTGTCGGCATAGAGTTTGTCCAGGTCGAGTTCAATCTTCACGATCTCCTCGATCTGCACCAGGAACCAACGATCGATCTTGGTGAGATCAAACACCTCATCGACGCTCATGCCCTGGGCGAAGGCGTCGCCCACATACCAAATTCGCTCGGGGCCGGGCTCGCCCAGCTCCTTTTCCAGGATCTCGCGATCCTGGGTCTTCTCGTTCATGCCGTCCACGCCCACTTCCAGGCCGCGCAACGCCTTCTGGAAGGACTCCTGGAAGGTGCGGCCCATGGCCATGACCTCACCCACACTCTTCATCTGCGTGGTCAGGCGGCTGTCGGCCGTGGGGAACTTCTCGAACGCAAAGCGCGGGATCTTGGTGACCACATAGTCGATCGAGGGCTCGAACGAGGCCGGTGTGGCGCCGCCGGTGATCTCGTTCTTCAGCTCGTCCAGCGTATAGCCCACGGCCAGCTTGGCGGCCACCTTGGCGATCGGGAAACCCGTGGCCTTGGAGGCCAGCGCGCTCGAGCGCGAGACGCGCGGATTCATCTCGATCACGATCATGCGCCCGTCCTTGGGGTTGACCGCAAACTGCACGTTGGAACCACCCGTGTCCACGCCGATCTCGCGCAGCACGGCGATGCTGGCGTCGCGCAGGATCTGGTACTCACGATCGGTGAGGGTCTGCGCCGGGGCCACGGTGATGGAATCACCCGTATGCACGCCCATGGGGTCGAGGTTCTCGATCGAGCAGATGATGATGCAGTTGTCCGCACGGTCGCGCACCACCTCCATCTCGTACTCTTTCCAGCCCAGCAGCGACTCTTCGATGAGCAGCTCGTTGGTCGGCGAGGCCTCCAGGCCGCGCTTGCAAATGGTCTCGAACTCTTCCGGGTTGTAGGCAATGCCGCCGCCCGTGCCGCCCAGCGTGAAGCTGGGACGGATCACCGTGGGAAAACCCACATTCTTCTGCACGGCCCAGGCTTCGTCCATGCTGTGTGCAATGCCCGAGCGTGCCGACGCCAGGCCGATGCGCGTCATCGCGTCCTTGAACTTCAGGCGATCCTCGGCCTTGTCGATGGCCTCGGGCTTGGCGCCTATCAGCTCGACACGGTATTTGTTCAGCACGCCGTTGCGCCACAAATCCAGCGCGCAATTGAGCGCGGTCTGCCCGCCCATGGTGGGCAGGATGGCGTCCGGACGCTCCTTGGCAATGATCTTTTCCACCGTCTGCCAGGTGATGGGCTCGATGTAGGTCACATCGGCCGTGGCCGGGTCGGTCATGATCGTGGCGGGGTTGCTGTTGATCAGGATGACGCGGTAGCCCTCCTCGCGCAGCGCCTTGCAGGCCTGCACGCCGGAGTAGTCGAACTCGCAGGCCTGACCAATGATGATGGGGCCGGCGCCGATGATGAGAATGCTTTGAATGTCTGTGCGCTTGGGCATTATTTCTTCTCCTGGCCTGCTGCTGCCATGGACGCCATGAAACGGTCGAACAGGTGGCCAATGTCGTTGGGGCCGGGCGCGGCCTCCGGGTGACCCTGGAAGCTGAAGGCAGGCTTGTCGGTGCACTCCAGGCCCTGCAGCGTGCCGTCAAACAGGCTCACATGGGTGGCGCGTGCGCTGGACGGCAGCGTGGCCGCATCCACGGCAAAGCCGTGGTTCTGGCTGGTAATGCAGACATGGCCGCTGGCCAGCGTCTTCACCGGATGATTGCCGCCATGGTGGCCATGGGGCATCTTGAAGGTCTGGGCGCCCAGGGCCAGGGCCATGATCTGGTGGCCCAGGCAGATGCCGAAGGTGGGGATGCCTTTGTCCAGGAAGGTGCGTGCCGCCTCGATGGCGTAGCTGCAGGGCTGCGGGTCTCCCGGGCCGTTGGACAGGAAGATGCCATCGGGCTGAAGGGCCAGCGCTTCCTCGGCCGAGGTCTGCGCCGGCACCACGGTCAGCTTGCAGCCACGTTCGGCCAGCATGCGCAGGATGTTGCGCTTGACGCCAAAGTCATAGGCCACGACATGAAAACGCGGCTTGTCCAGCTTGCCAAAGCCCTGGCCCAGCTCCCATTCGGTCTGCTCCCAGGCATAGGGCTGCTGCGTGCTGACCACCCGGGCCAGATCCAGGCCCGCCATGCTGGGGGCGTTCTTCGCGGCGGCGATGGCCGCGGCTATGCGCTCGGGCGTCACCGCCTCGCTGGCGGCCAGGCCCACGATGGCACCGTTTTGCGTACCCTTTTCACGCAGCAGGCGCGTGAGCTTGCGGGTATCGATATTGGCAATCGCCACAGCACCCTGCGCGTTCAGGAACTGCGACAGATTTTGCTGCGCACGGAAATTGCTGGCGATGAGCGGCAGGTCGCGAATGACCAGGCCCGCAGCCTGCACCTTGGACGATTCCATATCCTCCTCATTGACACCATAGTTGCCAATGTGCGGATAGGTCAGGGTGACGATTTGCTGGCAGTAGCTCGGGTCTGTGAGAATTTCCTGGTAGCCGGTCATGGCGGTGTTGAACACCACTTCGCCGACAGTCGTGCCGACGCTACCAATGGAATTGCCGATAAACACCGTGCCGTCTGCGAGCGCCAGAATGGCTGGCGGGAAAGCTGCCTTGAGTGACGAAAGCACTGGGATCTCCGAAATGAGTCGGGTCGCCCGGAGCCCACAAAACCTTGTTTGCGGACTGCTGCTTGTTGGGGAGTTGCTTTGGATGCGTCCGGGCGACGTTTTTGCAGAAAAGCCTCTCATTATAAAGGGAGG
>JAGPIX010000133.1:3697-7096 GCA_018054745.1 Alicycliphilus sp. | reverse complement strand
GTCTTCATCAGGCGCAATGCCTTGCGGTAGCCCTCGGGGCGGCTCATGCCGAAGTTGCGCGCGGCGCGCTCCTTGGTGTCGCGCCCCTTCTGGTGGCCCAGCACCATGCAGGCATGGCCGTTGAAGCGCGCCAGCCCGCCGACGATGGACTGGTCATCGGCAAAGTGGCGGTCACCGTGCAGCTCCACGAAGTCCGTGAAGATCTCCCGCACGTAGTCCATGGTGTAGGGGCGCTCGGGATGGCGCGCAATCTTCGTGATCTGCCAGGGGCTCAGATCGCTGTAGATGTCCTTGGTGAGCTGCTGGCTCTTCTTGCTGAGCTGCTCTATCTCTTCGGAAATATCCACCGCGCTTTCGTTTTGCACATAGCGCAGTTCTTCGATTTTGGATTCCAGCTCGGCAATGGGTTGCTCGAAATCCAGAAAGGTTTTTTTAGCCAACTTGTTTCTCCTCGGGGCGGTGCCCGAAACCTGCCGCCCTGCTCTCAATGTGTGATCAATAGTCAACCGGCAGGGGGGCAAGCGAGCGCCAAATATACCAACTCGCCACACTGCACCAGGGATTCCAGGCCTGGGCCACCTCGCGCGCATCGCTGCGGCTCACGGGGTCGCCCGAGAAGTAATGCTGGCTGATGCCCTGAATCAGCGTGGCGTCGTCCAGCGGCAGCACATTCGGCCGCGCCAGGTGGAAGATCAGAAACATGTCGGCCGTCCAGCGGCTGATGCCGCGTATGGCCACCAGCTCGGCGACGATGGCCGGGTCGTCCATCTGGTCCCACTGCTTGACATGCAACTGGCCGCTGTCGAAATGCAGGGCCAGATCGACCAGGTACTCCACCTTGCGCGCCGACAGGCCGGCCGCGCGCATGTCGTCCACCTTGAGCTTGAGCACGCTGCGCGGCGTCATGCTGCGCGGCAGCGCCGCCAGCCTGTCCCACACGCGCTGCGCCGACGCCACGCTCACCTGCTGGCCGACGATGGAACGCGCCAGCGTGGTGAAGGCGTCGCCGCGCTGGTACAGCGCCACGTCGCCCACCTGCGGAATTAGGCGGCGCAGCACGCGATCCTTCTTGATCAGGTGCTTGCAGGCCTCGGCCCAATAGTCCGGCGCGCTTGCAATTACTTCTTTTTTTATAGCTGCCACCGCTTATCCTATCTGCGTCAACAGCCAATTTGACTCTGAATTCATTTACTGCGCGGCCTCCCAGGTCGTGCCCGCGGCCGAGTCCTTGAGCACGATGCCCTGGGCCAGCAGCTCGCCCCTGATGCGATCGGCCTCGGCGAAGTTCTTCGCCGCCTTGGCGGCCGCGCGCGCGGCGATCTGCGCCTCGATGGCGGCGGCATCCAGGCCCGCGCCGGCCTTCAGAAAGGCCTCGGGGTCGTCCTGCAGCAGGCCCAGATGGGCGCCGAGCGCCTTCAGCAGGCCGGCAACCTCGGGCGACTTGCCGCGGTTGACCTCGCCGGCCAGCTCGAACAGCACGGCCACGGCCTCGGGCGTGCCGAAGTCCTCGTCCATGGCCGCCTTGAAACGCGCGGCATGCGGCTGGGCCCAGTCGATTACGACCGGCTGGGGCGCCACCAGCGACAACGCCGTGTACAGGCGCTTGAGCGCGGCGCGCGCGTCGTCCAGATGCAGGTCGCTGTAGTTCAGCGGGCTGCGGTAGTGGCTGCGCACGACGAAGAAGCGCACGGTTTCGGCGTCGTACTCCTTGAGCACGTCGCGGATGGTGAAGAAGTTGCCCAGGCTCTTGGACATCTTCTCGTTGTCCACGTTGATGAAGCCGTTGTGCATCCACAGCTGCGCAAACGGCTTGCCCGTGGCGCCCTCGCTCTGCGCGATCTCGTTCTCGTGGTGCGGAAAAGCAAGGTCGGCACCGCCGCCGTGGATGTCAAAGCTCTCGCCCAGCAGCGCGCAGCCCATGGCCGAGCACTCGATATGCCAGCCGGGCCGGCCCTCGCCGTAGGCGCTGGCCCATTTCACCTCGGCCGGCTCCTCGGGCTTGGCGCTCTTCCAGAGCACAAAATCCAGCGGATCAAGCTTGCCGTCCTGCACCGCCACGCGCTCGCCAGCATTCAGCTCGTCGAGCGACTTGCCCGACAGCCGGCCGTAGCGCGGGAACTTGCGCACCGCGTAGTTCACATCGCCGCTGCCTGCCCGGTAGGCCAGGCCCTTGTCCTCAAGGCGCTGGATCAGGCCCAGCATCTGCGGCACGTATTCGGTGGCGCGCGGCTCGTGCGTGGGGCGCTCGATCCCCAGGGCGTCGGCGTCCTGGTGCAGGGCGTCGATCATGCGGTCCGTCAGGCTGCGTATGGTCTCGCCGTTTTCCACCGCGCGGCGGATGATCTTGTCGTCGATGTCGGTGATGTTGCGCACATAGGTCACGGCCAGGCCCGAGGCGCGCAGCCAGCGCTGCACCACGTCAAAGGCGATCATCGAGCGCGCATGACCCAGGTGGCACAGGTCGTACACCGTCATGCCGCAGACATACATGCGCACATGGCCGGGTTCGAGCGGAGAGAAATGCTCCAAGGCACGCGTCAGCGTGTTGTAGATGCGCAAACTCATGGGATCAAGGTCAGAAACAGGTGGGAATCGCAACCGCCGGCCGGCCTACCACGACGCCAGCAAAGGCCAGCCAGATAGGGCCACGGGGAGGCTCGCTGCCTGGTGCAGAGCACGACTGGGCGGACGGCTGCGTGGCGCCGTCATGACACCCCCTCGGCTACAATCAGTCGCAGTATAAGCCGCCCGCAGGGCCTGCATTTCCCTTGCACAAACACTACCAATGAAGCACGCACGCCGTCCCCTTGCCCAACTCCTGCGCGTCGCGACCCTGTCTACGCTGTTGGGTATGTCACTGGCCCATGCGGCAGACGATTACTCCGACATCACCCAGCTGCTGCGCGCCGGCAAGGCGCAGGACGCGTTGGCCAAGGCCGACCAGCGCATCTCTACCAATCCGCGTGACCCCCAGCTGCGCTTTCTGCGCGGCGTGGCCCAGGCGGACATCGGCAAGCAGACCGACGCGATCAGCACCTTTACCAAGCTCACCGAGGACTACCCGGAGCTGCCCGAGCCCTACAACAACCTGGCCGTGCTGTACGCCAACCAGAACCAGCTCGACAAGGCACGCACGGCGCTGGAGATGGCAATACGCACCAACCCGGCCTACGCCACGGCGCATGAGAACCTGGGCGACATCTACGCCAAGCTGGCCGGCCAGGCCTACAACAAGGCCCTGCAGCTCGATGCCAGCCAGGCCGGCACCTTGCGCCCCAAGCTGGCGCTGATCCGCGAGCTGTTCTCTGTCGATGCCAAGAGCGCCGGCGCCAAGGGCAGCGCCACCGTCGCCCGCGCCCCGGCGCCCGCTCCCACGGCTGCGCCCGTGGCGGCGCCGGC
>JAGPIX010000133.1:0-3597 GCA_018054745.1 Alicycliphilus sp. | reverse complement strand
CCCTAACGCAATGCGGCGCTGACGGCGCCGCATGCCATTTTGACTACACACCCCGCGCATGCCCCTGCTCCCCTGTTCGCTTGGCCAAGTTCTGACCACGGTTGCCGTGGCCATGCTGCTGGCCGCGCCCGCGCCCGCGCTGGCGAAAAAAGGCGAGCAAACAAGCGAGCCGCAGCGCCAGTCCGCCACCAAAAAAAAGGTCAAACGCAAGAACCCAACGCAGACCGCTGCCGCCTTGCGTGACGGCGATGCCGAGCGGCGTCTGCTGGAGATCTCGCAACTCACCGCGCAAGGCCGCGCCCGCGAGGCCCTTCCGCTGGCCGAGCGCCTGGTGCGCGACCACCCGAACTTCCAGCTGGCCCAGCTGGCGCTGGGCGATCTGCTGGCCGCCCGGGCGCGGCCCCTGGGGCGCGTGGGTGATGTGGTGCCCGCGCCCGCCGTGGCCATGGCCGCGCCGCCCCCCATGGCGGGCCTGAAGTTTGCCACCGCCACCGCCGCGCCCGTCCCCCAGCCCAGCGCCGCCCCCCAGCCCAGCGCCGCCGCGTCGGCCTTGCCGGCGTCGGCAACGGACACGCTGTCCAGCCTGCGCAGTGAACTGCGCCTGCGCCTGGACTCGACCAAGGCACCGCCCCCACAGGGCAGCATTCCGGCGCAGTTTCTGGAGCTGTCGGCACGCACGCGCCATGCGATTGCCATGGATGCCTCGCGCTCGCGGCTGTACCTGTTCGAGAACACCGACAAGGGCCTGGTGCTGGTGGCCGACTACTACGCCTCGGTGGGCAAGCTCGGCACCGAGAAAGTCGTCGAGGGCGACCAGCGCACACCTCTGGGCGTGTACTACATCACCAGCCGGCTCGACCCGGCCACGCTGAACGATTTTTACGGCGCCGGCGCCCTACCCATCAACTACCCCAACCCGCTGGACCAAAGCCGGGGCAAGACCGGTAGCGGCATCTGGCTGCACGGCACGCCACCCGATCAGTTCTCGCGCGCGCCGCAGGCCACCGACGGCTGCCTGGCCCTGGCCAACCCGGATCTGGAGCGCATCCTGAAAACCGTGGAGCCGCGCACCACCCCGGTGGTCATCGCGCGCCAGCTGCAGTGGGTCAAGCCCCACGCACTGCAGGCCGAGCGCCAGTCCTTCCATGCCGTGCTCGAGGCCTGGCGCACGGCCAGGTCGCATGGCGACATGCAGCGCCTGCTGACCTTCTACGCACCCGAGTTCCAGGGCCTGCGCAACCTCGATCTGGAGCAGTGGACGCAGACGCTGCAGGCCGAGCACCGCACCCTGCGCGGTCGCGCGGTATTGCTCAAGGACAAGAGCATGCTGCGCTGGACCGACAGCAGCGACACCATGGTGGTCACTTTCGGCGAACTGGCCGAAGGCGCGCGCACCGGCACCACCAGGCGCCAGTACTGGACGCGCAAGGGCGCGCACTGGCAGATATTTTTTGAAGGAGTGATTGGATGATTTCCAGAAGGAATACGGCTGTAGCCGTTGCTGGTATTGCGCTGGCAGCTATGTTTTCTACAGCAAATGCACAGCAAGCCCCCAAGGTCAAGCTGGCCACCAGCATGGGCGACATCGTGGTGCAGCTCGATCCGGCCAAGGCGCCCAAGACGGTGGAGAACTTCCTCGCCTATGTCCAGGACAAACATTACGACGGCACGGTGTTTCACCGCGTCATCGACGGCTTCATGATCCAGGGCGGCGGTTTCACGCCCGACCTGGTGCAGAAGAGCACGCGCGCGCCGATCGCACTGGAGGCCAACAACGGTCTGAAGAACGACAAGTACACCATCGCCATGGCACGCACCTCCATCCCGGATTCCGCCACGGCGCAGTTCTTCATCAACGTGAACAACAACGCCATGCTCAATGCCCCCAGCCCGGACGGCCATGGCTATGCCGTGTTCGGCAAGGTCGTCGAGGGCATGGCGGTGGTCGACAAGATCAAGGGCGTCGCCACCGGCAACAAGGGCCCGCACCAGAACGTGCCCAACACGCCCGTGCTGATCCAATCCGCAACCCTGGTCAAATAACCGAAAGGAAAAGCGCCATGAGCAACCCGCAAGTCGAACTGCACGTCACCATCAACGTCGCCGAGACCGCCACCCAGGGCGTGATCACGCTGGAGCTGGACGCCGTGAACGCGCCCAAGTGCACCGCCAACTTCCTGGCCTACGTGAACAAGGGCCATTACGACGGCACCATCTTCCACCGCGTGATCAAGGGCTTCATGATCCAGGGCGGCGGCTTTACCGCCGACATGAAGCAAAAGGGCACGGACGCGCCCATCGAGAACGAGGCCGCCAACGGCCTGAAGAACGACAAGTACACCATCGCCATGGCGCGCACCGGCGAGCCGCACAGCGCGACGGCCCAGTTCTTCATCAACACGGTGGACAACGGCTTTTTGAACCACACCTCGCCCACCCCCCAGGGCTGGGGCTATGCCGTGTTCGGCAAGGTGGTCAAGGGCGAGGACGTGGTGGAGAGCATCAAGAAGGTGCGCACCACGCGCAAGGGTTTCCACGACGACGTGCCGTTCGACGCCGTGGTGATCGACAAGGCCGTGGCGCTGTAAGCCAGGCCATGCAGCAGGCCGTGCCGCCGATGGCCGAGCTGGTCGCGCCAGCGGGCTGGCGCACGGTCGATTTCCTGGCCGACCTGCACCTGGAGCCGGGCCAGCCGGCCACGCTGCAGGCATTGCGTCAGTATCTGGAGAGCACGCCCGCCGATGCAGTGTTCCTGCTCGGCGACCTGTTCGAGGTCTGGGTGGGCGACGACGCCATTGATGAGCCGGACAGCTTCGAGGGTGCATGCAGCGCCCTGCTGGCCGGCGCCGCGCGCCAGCGGCCCATGTACTTCATGCATGGCAACCGCGACTTTCTGGTGGGCGCAGAGTTCACGCGCCGCACCGGCGTTGCCCTGTTGGCCGACCCTACGGTGCTGCAATTTCTGGATCAGCGCTGGCTGCTGTCGCATGGCGACGCGCTGTGCCTGAACGATGTCGAATACCAGCGCTTTCGCGCCGTCGCGCGCAACAGCGCCTGGCAGGCCCAGCTGCTGGCGCGCCCGCTGCACGAGCGCCGTGCCCAGGGCCGCAGCGCCCGCAGCGAGAGCGAGGCGCGCAAGCAGGCCGGCACGGCCGTCTATGCCGATGTGGACGAGCCCACCGCCCTGGCCTGGCTGCAGGCCGCGCGGGCCCAGGCGCTGATCCACGGCCACACCCATATGCCGGCCGACCATGTGCTGGCCCAGGGCCTGGCGCGCCATGTGCTCACCGACTGGGATCTGGCCGCCGACCCGCCGCGCGCCGGATTGCTGCGCCTGACGGCCCAAGGATTGCAACGCCTGCCCATTGCCCCCATGTAGCGGCATGGCTCCCGCTGCATTGCGTTTTCTGAATCACCTTGCCCGGCGCGTGCGCGCCGCCGTGGCGCCGGTTCCCGACATCGGCGCCGAGCTGTGGCTGCAGACGCTCGGCCGCCACCCCTTCCTGGCCGCCCTGCCGCTGCAGGACCAGGCCAAGCTGCGCGCGCTCAGTGCCCTCTTCCTGCAGCGCAAGGAGTTTTCCGGCGCCCATGGCCTGG
>JAGPIX010000038.1 GCA_018054745.1 Alicycliphilus sp. | reverse complement strand
GCCCGATGCGCGGCGGCATGCGCGCGCACCCAGCGCCGGCCCGCCGCCATGTCCAGGAACAGGCCGTGGTTCTGCCCGCGCAGCACATGCACGCGATAGCGCGCGCCGTCCTCGGTGACCACATGCGAATCGGGCACGGCGCCGGCCATCAGCCGCGTTTCGCTGCGCCCCGCCATGCGCAGCGCCTCGCCACGGTGCTGGAACACCCAGTTCAAGCCCTGGCCCGGCGCGATCTGCTGCCAGCGCGCCTGCAGCGCGCTGCCGATGATGGCCAGTTGCTCCTCCGTGGCCGGCGCAAAGCTGGTCAGCACCAAGACCGGCGGATAGGCGTCCAGCGCCCACTGCTCGCACCCGGCAAAGCGCCCGCCCCGGCCGTGGAAGAGGCGGCAGGCATCCGTGGCGACAGGCATGGCGGCAATGGCGGCTAGCAGGGCTTGCATGGCGTGATTTGAGATAAAAAAGAAGGCCCAGAGCTTATACAGCAAGCGTCAAAAGCTATAAAAACCATAGAAAAAGGCAGCCAAAGCTGCCTTTTCATCGGGGCGATTGTGCCTACTTGCGCGCCGGCGGCACGTCGGTGCAACTGCCATGCGCCACCTCGGCCGCCATGCCTATGCTCTCGCCCAGCGTGGGGTGCGGATGGATGGTCTTGCCGATGTCCACCGTGTCTGCGCCCATTTCGATGGCCAGGGCAATCTCGCCGATCATGTCGCCGGCGTGCGTGCCGACGATGCCGCCGCCCAGGATCTTGCCGTGGCCGTGGGCCTCGGGTGAATCGTCGAACAGCAGCTTGGTGAAGCCCTCGTCGCGGCCGTTGGCAATCGCCCGGCCGGAGGCCGCCCATGGGAACAGGCCCTTCTTGACCTTGATGCCCTGGGCCTTGGCCTGGTCTTCGGTCAGGCCGACCCAGGCGACCTCGGGGTCGGTGTAGGCCACGCTGGGGATGACGCGGGCGTTGAAGGCGGCTGCCGCCAACTCCTTGTTGCCCTGCAGTTCGCCGGCGATGACCTCGGCCGCCACATGGGCCTCGTGCACCGCCTTGTGCGCCAGCATGGGCTGGCCGACGATGTCGCCGATGGCAAAGATATGCGGCACGTTGGTGCGCATCTGAATGTCCACGTCGATGAAGCCGCGATCCGTCACCGCCACCCCCGCCTTGTCGGCGGCGATCTTCTTCCCGTTGGGCGAGCGCCCCACCGCCTGCAGCACCAGGTCGTAGGTCTGCGGCTCGGGCACCGTGACGCCGTCCTTGGCAGGAGCGAACGTGACCTTGATGCCTTCCGGCGTGGCCTCGGCCGCCACGGTCTTGGTGTTGACCATGATGTTGTCGAAGCGCGGCGCGTTCATCTTCTGCCAGACCTTGACCAGATCACGGTCGGCGCCCTGCATCAGGCCGTCCATCATCTCGACCACGTCCAGGCGCGCGCCCAGCGTGGAATACACCGTGCCCATCTCCAGGCCGATGATGCCGCCGCCCAGGATCAGCATGCGTTTTGGCACGCCAGCGAGCGCCAGCGCGCCGGTGCTGTCCACCACGCGCGGGTCGTTGGGCATGAAGGGCAGACGCACGGCCTGGCTGCCGGCGGCGATGATGGCGTTCTTGAACTGCACGACCTTCTTGGCGCCGGTCTTGTCCTGGCCGCTGCCTGTCGTTTCCTCCACCTCCAGGTGGTGGCTGCCGAGGAAATGCCCATAGCCGCGCACGATCGTGACCTTGCGCATCTTGGCCATCTGACCCAGGCCGCCGGTGAGCTTGGAGATCACCTTTTCCTTGTGGCCGCGCAGGGTATCGACGTTGACGCTGGGCGCGCCGAAGTCGATGCCCGCGGCCTTCAGGTGGCTGACCTCATCCATCACCGCAGCCACATGCAGCAAGGCCTTGGATGGGATGCAACCCACGTTCAGGCACACGCCGCCCAGCGTGGCGTAGCGCTCGACCAGCACCACCTTCAGGCCCAGGTCGGCGGCGCGGAACGCCGCCGAATAGCCGCCGGGACCGCCGCCCAGCACGAGCACGTCGCAGTCGAGGTCGGCGTTGCCGGCGTAGCTGGCGGCCGCTGGTTGTTCGCCCCCTCTCCCGCTCGCGGGAGAGGGTTGGGGTGAGGGTGCAGGCGGCGTGGCCTTGCTGACCCCACCCTCACCCCTGCCCTCTCCCGCCCCGGCGGGAGAGGGAGAAGCAGCGGCTGCCTCCAGCGTCAGCACCACCGTCCCTTCCGCCACCTTGTCGCCCACCTTGACCTTGAGCTCTTTCACCACCCCGGCATGGCTGCTGGGGATTTCCATGGAGGCTTTGTCACTCTCCACGGTGATGAGCGATTGCTCCACGGCCACGCTGTCGCCGGGTTGCACCAGCACTTCGATCACGCCAACCTCGGCGAAGTCGCCAATATTGGGCACCTTGATGTCGATGACTGCCATGTCAGTATTCCTTTCAGAGCAGCACGCGGCGGAAGTCCGCCAGGATCTGGCCCAGGTAGACGTTGAAGCGCGCGGCTGCGGCACCATCGATCACGCGGTGATCCCAGGTGAGCGACAGCGGCAGCATCAGGCGCGGATGGAAGGCCTTGCCGTCCCACACCGGCTCCATGGTCGAGCGGCACACGCCCAGGATGGCCACCTCGGGCGCGTTGATGATGGGCGTGAAATAACGCCCGCCAATGCCGCCCAGACTGGAGATGGTGAAGGTGGCGCCGCTCATGTCGGCCGGGCCCAGCTTGCCATCCCTGGCCTTCTTGGCGAGATCCCCCATTTCCTGGCTGATCTGCAGCACGCCCTTCTTGTCGGCGTCCTTGATCACGGGCACGACCAGGCCGTTGGGCGTGTCGGCGGCGAAGCCGATGTGGTAGTACTGCTTGTAGATCAGCGCATCGCCGTCCAGGCTGCTGTTGAACTCGGGGAATTTTTTCAGCGCCGCGACGCAGGCCTTGATCAGGAAGGCGAGCATGGTGACCTTGACGCCGCCCTTCTCGTTCTCCTTGTTGGTGGAGACGCGGAAGGCTTCCAGGTCGGTGATGTCGGCATCGTCATGGTTGGTGACGGCCGGAATCACGATGGCATTGCGCAGCAGGTTGGCGCCGCTGATCTTCTTGATGCGGGACAGCTCCTTGCGCTCGATGGGGCCGAACTTGGCGAAGTCCACCTTGGGCCAGGGCAGCAGATCCAGACCCACACCCGAGCCACCTCCGGCCGGGGCCCTGGCGGCCTGGGCCTGGGTTTGCACGGCGCCTGCCATGACGGAGCGGGTGAAGGCTTGCACATCCTCGGCCGTGATGCGGCCCTTGAGGCCCGTGCCCTTGAGCTCGGCCAGCGGCACGCCGAGTTCGCGGGCGAACTTGCGCACCGACGGCGATGCGTGGGGCAGGCCCGGCGTGGGGCTGCCGGGCTGGTGCGCGGGCATGGCAATAGCGGTGGCGGCAGCGGCCACAGGTGCCGGCGCGGATGCAGGTGCTGCAACCGGTGCAGGGCTTGGAGCCGCACTGGCTGGTGCTGGCGCAGCGCCGGCCGCGGCGCCTTCGATGACGGCCACCAGGTCACCGATGTTGACCTTGTCGCCCACCTTGATCTTCAGCTCCTTGAGCGTGCCGGCCACGGGCGAGGGAATCTCCATCGACGCCTTGTCGGACTCGACGGTGAACAGCGACTGCTCGACCTTGATGGCATCACCCACCTGGACCAGCAGCTCGATCACGGCCACGTCCTTGAAGTCGCCGATGTCGGGTACATGCACGTTGATGGGGCCAGCAGCTGCTGCTGCAACGGGGGCCGCAGCGGGGGCAGCCACCGGGGCCGGCGCGGCGGCAGTGGGCGCCGCTGCGGGCGCGGGAGCAGCGGCGGCACCGCCATCGGCGGCCTCCAGCTCAACGATCACGCTGCCCTGCTTGACCTTGTCGCCCACCTTCACGGTCAGCGCCTTGACCACGCCGGCGTGGCTCGACGGAATCTCCATCGATGCCTTGTCCGACTCGACCGTGATCAGCGACTGCTCCAGCGCCACCGTATCGCCGGGCTTGACCAGCAATTCGATCACGCCGACTTCGTCAAAGTCCCCGATATCGGGTACCTGGATTTGAATCAATGCCATGGTTGTCTCCCTCGTCTTCAGGCGTGCAGGGGGTTGATCTTGTCGGTCTTGATGCCGTACCTGGCAATCGCCTCGGCCACCTTGGCCAGCGGCAGCTTGCCATCGTCGGCCAGCGCCTTCAGGGCGGCCACGGTGATGAAGTGGCGGTTGACCTCGAAATGCTCACGCAGTTTGCTGCGGAAGTCGCTGCGGCCAAAGCCGTCGGTGCCCAGCACCTTGTAGCTGCGCCCGGCCGGGATGAAGGCGCGGATCTGCTCGGCGTAGTTCTTCATGTAGTCGGTCGAAGCCACCACCGGGCCGGCGTGACCGGTGAGCTGTTGCGTGACGAAGGGCACGCGCGGCGTGGCCGTGGGGTGCAGCAGGTTGTGGCGCTCGGCGTCCTGGCCCTCACGGGTGAGCTCATTGAAGCTGGTGCAGCTCCAGACGTCGGACTGCACGCCCCAGTCGGCGGCCAGGATCTTCTGCGCCTCGATGGATTCGCGCAGGATGGAGCCCGAACCCAGCAGCTGCACGCGCAACGCACCTTCGGCGCCCTGCTTGCACAAATACATGCCCTTGAGGATCTGCTCCTCTGTGCCGGCGGTGAGGCCCGGCATGGCGTAGTTTTCGTTCAGCAGGGTGATGTAGTAGTACACGTTCTCCTGCTTTTCCACCATGCGCTTCAGGCCTGCGTGCAGGATCACGCCGACCTCATGCGCAAACGTCGGGTCGTAGCTGATGCAGTTGGGAATGGTGCCCGCCAGGATGTGGCTGTGGCCGTCCTCGTGCTGCAGGCCCTCGCCATTGAGCGTGGTGCGCCCGGACGTGCCGCCCAGGATGAAGCCGCGCGCCTGCATGTCGCCGGCGGCCCAGGCAAAGTCGCCAAAGCGCTGGAAGCCGAACATCGAGTAGTAGACGAAGAACGGGATCATGATGCGGTTGTTCGTCGAGTACGACGTAGCCGCCGCAATCCACGAGCAGATGCCGCCCGCCTCGTTGATGCCCTCTTGCAGGATCTGCCCGGCCTTGTCTTCCTTGTAATACATCACCTGGTCGCGGTCGACGGGGGTGTAGAGCTGGCCCAGCGGGTTGTAGATGCCGATCTGGCGGAACAGCCCCTCCATGCCGAAGGTGCGCGCCTCATCGACCAGGATGGGCACGACGCGCGGGCCCAGTGCCTTGTCGCGCAGCAGTTGCGTCAAGAAGCGCACATAGGCCTGGGTGGTGCTGATCTCGCGGCCCTCGGCCGTGGGCTCAATGACGGCCTTGAAGGTATCCAGCGCGGGCACGGTGAAATGCTCGTCGGCCTGCTCGCGGCGTTTGGGCAGGTAGCCACCCAGGGCCTTGCGGCGCTCGTGCAGGTACTGCATCTCGGGCGTATCGTCGGCAGGCTTGTAGTAGGGCAGCTTTTCCAGCTCGCTGTCCGGGATCGGAATGTTGAAGCGGTCGCGGATGTACTTGATGTCCTCGTCGTCTAGCTTCTTGGTCTGGTGCACGGTGTTCTTGGCCTCGCCGGCCTTGCCCATGCCGTAGCCCTTGACGGTCTTGACCAGCAGCACCGTGGGTTCGCCATGGTGCTCATTGGCCGCATGGAAGGCGGCGTAGACCTTCTCGGGCTCGTGGCCACCGCGGCGCAGCTCCCAGATCTCGTCATCGGTCAGGTGTTCGACCAGCTTGAGCGTCTCGGGGTACTTGCCGAAGAAATGCTTGCGGATGTAGGCGCCGTCCATGGCGCGGTAGGTCTGGTAGTCGCCGTCCAGCGTCTCCATCATCACCTGCTTCAACTTGCCGCTCTTGTCGCGGCGCAGCAGCTCGTCCCAGCCCTTGCCCCACAAGAGCTTGATGACATGCCAGCCGGCGCCGCGGAAGTCGCCTTCGAGCTCCTGCACGATCTTTCCATTGCCGCGCACCGGGCCATCGAGGCGCTGCAGGTTGCAGTTGATGACGAAGATCAGGTTGTCCAGGTTCTCGCGCGCCGCCAGGCTGATCGCGCCCTTGCTCTCGGGCTCGTCCATCTCGCCGTCACCCAGGAACACCCAGACGCGGCGCTTGGCCGTGTCGGCAATGCCGCGGGCGTGCAGGTATTTCAAAAAGCGTGCCTGGTAGATGGCCATCATCGGGCCCAGGCCCATGGACACGGTGGGGAACTGCCAGAAGCCCGGCATCAGCTTGGGGTGGGGGTAGCTTGAGAGGCCTTTACCGTCCACTTCCTGGCGGAAGTTCTCCAGCTGGTCTTCGCTGATACGGCCCTCCAGAAAGGCGCGGGCATAGATGCCGGGCGCGCTATGGCCCTGAAAGTAAATGCAGTCGCCGCCGTGGGTTTCGCTCTCGGCATGCCAGAAATGGTTGAAGCCCGCGCCCCACATGGAAGCCAGCGAGGCAAACGAGCCGATGTGCCCGCCCAGGTCGCCACCATCGGCCGGGTGCAGGCGGTTGGCACGCACCACCATGGCCATGGCGTTCCAGCGCATATAGGCGCGCAGGCGTTTTTCGATGGCGATGTTGCCGGGGCAGCGCGCCTCCTGCTCGGGCTCGATGGTGTTCACATAGCCGGTGTTGGCCGAGAACGGCAGGTCGATGCTGCTTTGCCGACCATGTTCGAGCAGCTGCTCCAGCAGAAAGTGCGCCCGCTCCGGGCCCTCTTTCTCAATGACCGCGGACAGCGCCTCCAGCCATTCGCGGGTTTCCTCTTGGTCTATATCGGCAGCAGTCTTGGCTTTGGTCGGATCGGACATGCCCTGTCTCCTTTGAAGTGAGTGACTATGGTGAACGAATTACGGGCGCAAGTTTCGCATATTTCGACAAAATTTCAAATAGCGGCTGTTGATTTCTTATTATGAAATTTTGCTGCAGATGCACATCATTTTTCACAATGAAAACAGCTCCTGCGCGGCCTTAAACTCCACTCCATGGCCACCCCCTGCCCCTCGCCCAGCTCACCCGTGTCTGCGATAAAAACGCCGGCGCGCTGGTGGCGCGCATGGTGGCGCAGCCTGTCGCCGATGCGCCAGGATCGCTTTGCCACGCTGGCCCCGCTGGCGGCGGTGCTGATGTTCCTGGCGGCGATCGTGGCTTCTTTCTGGTATTTGCGCTCCGAAGAGATCGCCCGTGAAAAGGAGGCTCTGAAACGCGACGTGGAATACGCCCAGCAGCGCGTACGACTGCGCCTGCTGGAGCGCCAGGAGCAGATCATGCGCATCGCGCGCGATCTATCCAACGAAGAACTGGAACGCGCCGACTTCGTGAGCCGCGCCGAGGCCCTGATCAGCCAGTACCCCGAGCTGCAGTCCATCACCTGGATCGACGAGCGCCGCCGTATCCGTGCCAGCCAGGCCGCCCCCACCGTGACCAGCAGCCAGTTGCGCGTGACCGGCGAGGTGCTGAAGACGGGCGAGGCAGCTGATTTGTTCAAGCAGGCGCGCCAGTTGCGGCAACCCGTGTATTCACTGCCAACGGCAGGAGCAGGCGACACCGCCCCACTGCTGCAATTGCAGGTGCCGCTATCGCCGCATGACCAGTTTGGCGGCGTGGTGCTGGCCGAGTACTCCATCGACAGCCTGCTGCGCTACGGCACGCCCACGGAGGTTCTGGCGCGCTACGCCGTGACCCTGCTCGACGGCCGTGGCCAGGTTCTGGCCGGAACGCCTCTGGCGCCCAGGCACAACGCCCTGCTGCCCTGGACGACCAAGGCCAACGCCTATGCCATCCCCGTCTCGCCGGTAGGCAATGGCCTGGTACTGCGCGCCCAGGCCTACCGCACCTCGCTGGGCGTGGTGGGCAGTGGCCTGTTCTGGCTGGTGGGCAGCTTGAGCGTCATGACGTCATGGCTGTTGATCGCCACCTGGCGCCACACGCGCCGGCGCATGCGCGCGCAAGAGGCCTTGATCGTCGAGACCAATTTCCGCCGGGCAATGGAAAACTCCATCCTGACCGGCATGCGCGCCCTGGATCTGCAAGGGCGCATCACCTACGTGAACTCCGCCTTCTGCCAGATGACGGGCTGGACCGAGGCCGAGCTGGTGGGCCAGACACCGCCCTACAGCTACTGGCCCGAGGGCGAATACGACAAGCTGCACGCCAACCTGCGCGACGAGCTCTCGGGCAAGACCGTGCCCGGCGGCTTTCAGGTGCGCGTGCGACGCAAGAGCGGAACCCTGTTCGATGCGCGCCTGTACGTCTCACCGCTGATTGACGCGCGCGGCCAGCAGACCGGCTGGATGACATCGATGACGGACATCACCGAGCCCAACCGCGTGCGCGAGCAGCTCACCGCCTCACACGAGCGCTTCACCATCGTGCTGGAGGCGCTGGATGCATCGGTGTCGGTCGCCCCGCTGGGCAGCCAGGAGCTGCTGTTTGCCAACCGCCTGTACCGCCAGTGGTTTGGCTCGCAGACCGGAGGGCACCTGGAGATGGTGGCGCAGGCGGGTGTTCCGCCCTCTCCGTCTGCGCCAAGTGGTGACGACGTGGGGGCAGAGGACGACCTGTTGGGCCTGCCGGTGGATCCGCTGGCCAGGGCCCGCGCGGAAAACGCCGAGATCTACCGCAGCGACCTGGGCAAATGGCTGGAAGTGCGCTCGCGCTACCTGAACTGGGTCGATGGCCGGCTGGCGCAGATGGTCATCGCCACCGACATCACCCCGCGGCGCGTGGCCGAGGAACAGGCTGCACGCCAGGCCGAGCGCGCCCAGTCGGTCAGCCGACTGATCACCATGGGCGAGATGGCGTCGAGCGTGGCGCACGAGCTCAATCAGCCGCTCACCGCGATCAACAACTACTGCAGTGGCATGGTCTCGCGCATCCAGAACGGCACCCTCAGCGAGGAGGCTCTGCTGACCGCGCTGCAAAAGACCGCGCACCAGGCCCAGCGCGCCGGCCAGATCATCCAGCGCATTCGCGCCTTCGTGAAGAAAAGCGAGCCCAATCGCACGCTGGCCAACGTGCACGACATGGTGGGCGAAGCGTTGGAGTTGGCCGAAATAGAGCTGCGCCGCCACAACGTGCGCCTGACACACCATGTCGCGGCCCGCCTGCCACCGGTCATGGCGGACTCCATATTGATTGAACAGGTGCTCATCAACCTGATGAAGAATGGCGCCGAGGCCATCGCCCAGGCGCAGCGCCCGCCGGCGCTACGCAGCGTGGAGCTGCGCGTGGTACCACGCCAGGTGGATGGCGCCGAGGTCATCGAATTCTCGGTACAGGACACCGGCAGGGGCCTGGCGCCGGAAGTGCTGGCGCATTTGTTCGAGGCCTTTTTCTCCACCAAGAGCGAGGGTATGGGGATAGGCTTAAATTTGTGCCGCAGCATTGTCGAATCGCACCAGGGAAGGATGGCCGCGGAGAACCTCTACAATGCAACAGAGGTTACCGGTTGTCGGTTTTCTTTCTGGTTACCACTCGCCAATACGGGCGATAGTGCTATTACTTCAGCAGCAACGACATATCCAAGGACTACTGCATGAGCTTGATTCCGAAAAAAGGTACCGTCTATGTCGTCGATGACGATGAAGCCGTCCGCGATTCACTTCAGTGGCTGCTGGAGGGCAAGGATTACCGCGTTCGGTGCTTCGATTCGGCAGAGTCTTTCCTGACCCGCTACGACCCGCGTGAAGTGGCCTGCCTGATCGTGGACATCCGCATGGGCGGCATGACCGGGCTGGAGCTGCAAGATAGGCTGCTGGAACGCAAGTCGCCCCTGCCCATCGTCTTTATCACCGGCCATGGCGACGTGCCCATGGCCGTCAACACCATGAAGAAGGGCGCCCTGGATTTCATCCAGAAGCCGTTTGACGAGCAGGAGTTGCTGGGCCTGGTGGAGCGCATGCTCGATCATGCCCGCGAGGCCTTCACCGACCACCAGCAGGCCGCCAGCCGCGATGCGCTTCTGTCCAAGCTCACCGGCCGCGAGGCCCAGGTGCTCGAGCGCATCGTCGCCGGCCGCTTGAACAAGCAGATCGCCGACGATCTGGGCATCAGCATCAAGACCGTCGAGGCGCACCGCGCCAACATCATGGAAAAGCTCAACGCCAACACCGTGGCCGACCTGCTGAAAATTGCCCTGGGGCAGACCACCGCCAAGGCTTGATTACTCCTTTATTCATAGCTGCCTGCGCCCGCCAAAAAAGCGCCAGGCGGCTTTTTCATTTGTATTCCGGATTAGTTCAACAATGACCGCCCAACTGATAGACGGCAACGCCCTCTCGCGCCAACTGCGCGCGCAAGTCGCCCAGCGCACGCAAGCCCTGAAGGCGCGTGGCATCACACCAGGCCTGGCCGTGGTGCTGGTGGGCGACAACCCGGCATCCCAAGTCTATGTGCGCAACAAGGTCAAGGCCTGCGAAGACGTGGGCTTTCACTCGGTACTCGAAAAGTACGACGCCACGCTGACCGAAGAACAGCTCCTGGCGCGCGTGGCGGCGCTGAACAACGACCCCGCCATCCAGGGCATCCTGGTGCAGCTGCCGCTGCCCAAGCATATTGACGACCACAAGGTCATCGAGGCCATCTCGCCCCTGAAGGATGTGGACGGCTTTCACGTCGCCAGCGCCGGCGCGCTGATGGTGGGCGAGGTCGGTTTCAAGGCCTGCACGCCCTACGGCTGCATGAAGATGCTTGAATCGATCGGCATGCAGGATCTGCGTGGCAAGCACGCCGTGGTCATAGGCCGCAGCAACATCGTCGGCAAGCCCATGGCCATGATGCTGCTGGCCGCCAACGCCACCGTCACCGTCTGCCACAGCGGCACGGCAGATCTTGCCGCCATGACGCGCCAGGCCGACATCGTGGTCGCCGCCGTGGGCAAGCGCAATGTGCTCACGGCCGACATGGTCAAGCCCGGCGCCGTGGTCATCGACGTGGGCATGAACCGCAACGACGCGGGCAAACTCTGCGGCGACGTGGATTTTGACGGCGTCAAGCAGGTCGCGGGCTGGATCACCCCCGTTCCCGGCGGCGTCGGCCCCATGACCATCACCATGTTGCTGGTCAACACCCTTGAAGCGGCCGAGCGCCTGTAGTTGATCGATCGCTGCTTGAACCCGCTCCCACTGCCGCCATCTAAACCCGCATGAGCAATCCCCTCCTCGACTTCTCGGCCCAGATCCCGTTCGACCGCATCACCCCCGCCGACGTGGCGCCCGCCGTGGATCAGCTGCTGGCACGCGCCGACGCGGCCTTGGCCAGCGTCACCGCGCCCGACTTTCCCGCGCAGTGGGGCTCAATCGCCCGCGTGCTGGACGTGGCCACCGAGGAGCTGGGCCGCGCCTGGGGTGCGGTGAGCCACTTGAACAGCGTGGCCGACACGCCCGAGCTGCGTGCCGCCTACAACGCCGCCCTGCCGCGCGTGACCGAGTTCTGGACGCGCCTGGGCGCCGACGAGCGCCTGTACGCCAAGTACAAGGCCATAGACCCGGCGACGCTTAACGCCGAGCAGCGCCAGGCGCGCAGCAACGCCATGCGCAACTTCGTGCTCTCGGGCGCCGAGCTGCAAGGCGCGGCCAAGGAGCGCTTCGCCGCCATCCAGGAGCGCCAGGCCGAGCTGCAGCAAAAATTCAGCGAAAACGCGCTGGACGCCACCGACGCCTACGCCTACTACGCCAGCGCCGAGGAGATCGACGGCCTGCCCGCCGACGTGGCCCTGACCGCGCGCGCCGCGGCTGAAGACGAGGGCAAGCCGGGCTACAAGCTCACGCTGAAGATGCCCTGCTACCTGCCGGTGATGCAGTTCGCCAAGAGCAGTGCGCTGCGCGAGCGGCTGTATCACGGCTATGTCACGCGCGCCTCGGATCAGGCCGAGGGCGATGCGAAACGCTTTGACAACAGCGCCGTCATGACCGAGATCCTGGCGCTGCGCAGGGAAGAGGCGCAGCTACTGGGCTACGAGAATTTCGGCCAGGTATCGCTGGTGCCCAAGATGGCGCACACGCCGGAGCAGGTCACCCACTTCCTGCGCGACCTGGCCCAGCGCGCCCGGCCCTTTGCCGAGAAAGACGTGGCCGACCTGCGCGCCTTTGCGGCCGAGCAGCTGGGCCTGCAGGATCCGCAGGCCTGGGACTGGCCCTATATCTCCGAGCAGCTCAAGGAAGCGCGCTATGCCTTCAGCGAGCAAGAGCTGAAACAATATTTCACGGCGCCCAAGGTGCTGGCCGGCCTGTTCAAGATCGTCGAGACCCTGTTCGAGGTGGCGATACGCCGCGACCAGGCGCCGGTGTGGAATGAGGCCGTGGAGTTCTACCGGATCGAGCGTGACGGCAAGCTGGTGGGCCAGTTCTACCTGGACCAGCCCGCGCGTGCCGGCAAGCGCGGTGGCGCCTGGATGGACGACGCGCGCACGCGCTGGCTGCGCCCCGACACCGGCCGGCTGCAGACGCCCGTGGCCTATCTGGTGTGCAACTTCGCGCAAGGAGTTGACGGCAAGCCGCCCCTGTTGACCCACGACGACGTGATCACCCTGTTCCACGAGTTCGGCCATGGCCTGCACCACATGCTGACCCATGTGAACGAGCGCGATGTCTCGGGCATCAGCGGCGTGGAGTGGGATGCGGTGGAGCTGCCCAGCCAGTTCATGGAAAACTTCTGCTGGGAATGGGAGGTGCTCAAGCACCTGACGGCCCATGTGGACAGCGGCGCGCCGCTGCCGCGCGCCCTCTACGACAAGATGATCGCCGCCAAGAACTACCAGGCCGGCATGCAGACCCTGCGCCAGATCGAGTTTGCGCTGTTCGACATGCTGCTGCACACCGAGCATGAGCCGCAGGGCGACCTGCTGGCATTGCTGGCGCGCGTGCGCGCCGAGGTGGCGGTGCTCAAGCCCCCGGCCTTCAGCCGCACGGCCCACACCTTCAGCCATATCTTCGCCGGCGGCTACGCGGCCGGCTACTACAGCTACAAATGGGCCGAGGTGCTGAGCGCCGACGCCTACGCCGCCTTCGAGGAAACCACCGGCGCCGACGGCGTGCCCAGCCTGGAGACCGGCCGGCGCTACCGCCAGGCCATTCTGGAGGCAGGCGGCAGCCGCCCGGCCATGGAATCCTTCAAGGCCTTCCGCGGCCGGGAGCCCACGCTGGACGCCTTGCTGCGCCACCAGGGCATGGCCTGATAAAAAGTGAGCTGCTTGCGCTTGTCTACCAAGGTATTTAAACTATTTTCAGCGTTAAACCAGCCAGATATCAGCGCAAGCAGCTATTGTTTTTGAGAACCGCACAGGATTCGCCGCATGACCATCCTCCGCTTTGTCGCCACCTGCGCCACCCTCGTCGCCCTGGCCACGGCCGCGCAGGCCCAGCAGGTCTACCGCATCGTCGGGCCCGACGGCAAGGTCACGTTCTCCGACCGCGCACCCAGTGGCGGCGCCGAAGCGGCACAGGCGGGCAGCGGCCAGCGCGGCGGCAATGCCAATGACGCCCTGCCCTATCAGCTGCGCCAGGTGGCGGCGCGCTTTCCCGTCACGCTCTACACCGGCAACGACTGCCAGCCCTGCAACAGCGCGCGCAACCTGCTCATCAACCGTGGCGTGCCCTTCACCGAGCGCACCATCACCAGCAACGAAGACATAGACGCGCTCAAGCAATTGAGCGGCGTGGCCAGCCTGCCGTTCGGCACCATAGGCGGCCAGCAGCTCAAGGGTTTTTCCGACAGCGAGTGGAGCCAGTACCTGGACGCCGCCGGCTACCCCGCGCAGTCGCAGCTGCCGCCCAGCTACCGCCGCCCGGCGCCGACGCCGCTGGTGGCAGCCAAACCGGCGGCACCGGCCACGGAAACCGCAGCACCTGCCGCCGCGACACCGGCGGCACGCCCGGCGCCGGCACCCGCGACAGGCAAGTCGCCGTCCAACCCGGCCGGCATCATCTTTTAGAACCGTTCAGAACTGCAGCGTGCGCACGCCCTGCGCCGTGCCCAGCAGGCAGACATGGGCCTTCTGGTGCGCGAAAACGCCCACGGTGACCACGCCAGGCCATTGGTTGACCTGGCTCTCGAAGGCCAGCGGCTCGGCAATCGATAGGCCGCGCACGTCCAGGATATGCTGGCCGTTGTCGGTCACCAACGGCTGGCCATCCTTGCAGCGCAGCGTGGCCTGGCCGCCCATGGCGGCAAAACGCCGCGCGATCTGCGCCGCCGCCATCGGGATCACCTCCACCGGCAGCGGGAAGGCCCCCAGCGCCGGCACCAGCTTGGACTCGTCGGCGATGCAGACAAAGCGCTCGGCCAGTGCGGCCACAATCTTCTCGCGCGTCAGCGCCGCGCCGCCGCCCTTGACCATATAGCCGGCACCGTCGATCTCGTCCGCGCCGTCGATGTAGACCGACAGGCGCTCGACCTCGTTGGCATCAAACACCGGTATGCCCAGCGCCTGCAGGCGCGCGGTGCTGGCCTCGGAGCTCGACACCGCGCCGCGAATGCTGTCCTTGATCATCGCCAGCGCGTCTATGAACTTGTTGACAGTGGAGCCCGTACCCACGCCCACGATCTCGCCGGGCACCACATAGTGCAGCGCGGCCTGGCCGACCAGGGTCTTGAGTTCGTCTTGGGAAAGCGTGGTGGGTGCAGTCATGGGAGAAAATCGGGAGTGAACCTTGAATTATCTCCATGTCCCTACTTCCCTACGCCCTCGCCCGCCCTTTTCTGTTCGGCATGGATGCCGAAGCCGCCCACGAACTGACCATGGACATGCTGGCCCGCGGCCAGCGCACGCCGCTGCAATGGGCCTGGTGCAACGACACCGTGAGCGACCCCGTCACGCTAGCCGGCCTGCGTTTTCCCAACCGCGTGGGTCTGGCCGCCGGCCTGGACAAGAACGCGCGCTGCATTGACGGCCTGGCCGCCATGGGTTTTGGCTTCGTCGAGGTGGGCACCGTCACGCCCAAGGGCCAGCCGGGCAACCCCAAGCCGCGCATGTTCCGCCTGCCCCAGGCGCGCGCCCTGATCAACCGCCTGGGCTTCAACAACGAGGGGCTGGACGCCTTCATCGCCAACGTGCAACAGTCCCAGGTGCGCCGGCAGGGCAAGCCGCTGCTGCTGGGCCTGAACATCGGCAAGAACGCCAGCACGCCCATCGAGGACGCCACGCGCGACTACCTGACCTGCCTGGAGGGCGTGTACCCGCATGCCGACTATGTGACGGTGAACATCAGCTCGCCCAACACGCAGAACCTGCGCGCGCTGCAAAGCGACGAGGCGCTGGACGGCCTGCTTGGCGCCGTGGCCGGGCACCGTGAAAAGCTCGCTGCCGCCCAGGGCCGGCGCGTACCCATCTTTGTGAAGATCGCCCCGGACTTGAGCGAGGAGCAAGTGAGCGTGATTGCCGCCACGCTGCAACGCCACGGCATGGACGGCGTGATCGCCACCAACACCACCATCAGCCGCGACGCGGTGCAGGGGCTGCCCCATGCCGCAGAAACCGGCGGCCTGAGCGGCGCACCGGTGCTGGCGGCGAGCAACGCCGTCATCGCGCAGCTGCGCGCCGCGCTGGGGCCGGCCTTCCCCATCATCGGCGTGGGCGGCGTCATGAGCGCCGAGGACGCGGTGAGCAAAATCCGCGCGGGTGCCGACCTCGTGCAGATCTACACCGGCCTGATCTACGAGGGCCCGACCCTGATCGGCCGCGCCGCACGCGCCATCCAGGCCATGCGCTGACCAGGCCATGCGCTGAAATAGCAAAGGGCCGCGTCTGCAGCCCTTGGATTGAAACGCCGGCAATCAGCCGCGCCGCATGCGCGCAATGGCCGGAAGCACCACGCCCACCCAGCGCAGCACGCGATTCGGCCCGGCCAATGCGGCAATGCCCGCAACCGCGCCCAGCGCCAGAGGGTGCAGCCGTGCAAACGTCAGCAAGCGCGTCAGCAGGGGATCATTGGGATCCACCCGCCCCTGCGTGGCCGCAGCCGCACGCGCCTGGCGCATGGCCTGGCGGCGCTTGACCAGGCGCTCGCGCTGCGCATGGATGCGGTCGAGCACCTGTTGCTGCGCGGGGGTCGGTGTGGGGGTTGTGCCGGGCATCACAGCTGCTCCTTGATCACGCGCCAGTCCTGCGCCAGCTCGCGGCGCGTGAGCGCAAACGCGCTGCGCGTCTTGCGTGCCATCGACAGCAAGACGGCCAACACCGCGCCACAGGCGACTAACCACAGGCCCGCCAGCAACCAGGCCGCCAGGGCGCGCTGCGACGTGTCCCAGAACTGCACCAGCACCGCCGCGGACAGCAGCAACAAGGCCACCACGGCCAGCACGCCAAAGACGACCAGCAGCAACGCCAGCAGAGCCAGACGGCGTTTGTGGTCCGCCCACTCCAGCCGCGCCAGCTCCATGCGGTCTTCGACAGCGGTTGCGCCCTCGCCCATGGCCGAGCGCCAGCGCCCGGCCAGGCCCTGCAGGTTCAGCAACCCGGCCCAGTTGACACGCGCCATCGACGGATCAGCGGCGCGCCAGCAAAAAACCCACCAAGGCCCCTACGGCCAGCGCGGCGCTGGCCACGCGCCAGGGTTCGTCATGGGCGTAACGGTCGGCGGCACGGGCGGCGTCCCTGGCCTGGTCGGCCGCCTGCTGCGCCGCACGCACCGTGGCATCGCGCACGGTCTGGATACCGTCGTCCAGGCGCTGGCGCAGTTGCTTGATCTCGGGAATGCCGTCCAGATCGCGGCTGGCCAGCAGGCCGCGCAGGTCGCCGACCAGCTTTTCGAGTTCACCCTGGGATGTGGAAACGGTTTCGGATACGGAGGACATGAACAAGCCTTTCATAGCAGGAAACAACGGGAAGACGCCATACATGGCAGGCACGAGGGCGGATGCGTCATCTTAGCGCAGCATGTCGGCCACATGCGCACCAATCGCCAAGGCGCTGGTCAAACCCGGAGATTCGATGCCAAACAGATTCACCAGTCCGGCCACGCCATGCTGGCGCGGCCCCTGGATCAGAAAATCCGCCGCCGGCTCCTGCGGACCGTGGATCTTCGGGCGTATGCCGGCATAGCCGGCTGCCAGCGCACCATCACGCAGGCCAGGCCAGTATTTGCGCACCTCGGCATAAAAGGCCTGGCCGCGGCTGGCGTCCACCACCAGGTCATCGGGGCCATCTACCCATTGCACGTCGGGCCCGAACTTGGCCTGGCCGCCCAGATCCAGCGTCAAGTGCACGCCCAGGCCGGCAGCCTCGGGCACGGGGTAGATCAAATGGCTGAACGGCGCGCGGCCCGACAGCGTGAAGTAATTGCCCTTGGCGTAGGCCGCCTGCGGCACCAGGGCAGGATCGAGCCCCGCAAAGCAGCGCGCCAGACCGGGCGCATGCAGGCCGGCCGCATTCACCACCGTGCGGGCGCTGATACGGGTGCCGTCTTTAGCTTCAATATGTATAGCGTCTTGCGCACACTGCGCCTGCGCCAGGGGCGAATTCAATGCCAAAAGACCACCGGCATTCTCCAGATCACCGAGCAGCGCCAGCATCAGCGCATGGCTGTCCACGATGCCAGTGCTGGGCGACAGCAGCGCGGCCACGCATTCCAGCGCGGGCTCCAGCGCACGCGCCTCTTCGCGCGTGAGCCAACGCAGGTCATCCACCCCGTTGGCTGCGGCGCGCTGCCGGATGCCGTCGAGCTGCGCCAGTTGCCCGGGCGCGGTGGCCACGATGAGCTTGCCGCTGCGCTGGTAGGGCACGCCGCGCTCGGCGCAATAGTCGTACAGCATGGTCTTGCCCTGCACGCACAGCCGCGCCTTGAGCGAGCCCTGGGGGTAGTAGATGCCGGCGTGTATCACCTCGCTGTTGCGCGAGCTGGTTTCGGTTCCGATGGCGTTCGCCGCCTCCAGCACCAAGACCTCGCGCCCATCCAGGGCCAGTGCCCGTGCTACTGCCAGACCCACCACGCCGGCGCCCACGACGATGCAATCCACCAAGTCACTCATGGTTATCTCCGTTCAAACAATGTTAGACAGTGCGATCAGGCAACAAAAAACCCCTTGCAGGCAAGCCTTGCAAGGGGTTGTGTTGGTGGGCGATACATGGATCGAACATGTGACCCCTGCCGTGTGAAGGCAGTGCTCTACCGCTGAGCTAATCGCCCCGGGCCTATGGCCGACAGGCCAAAAGCTGGAAAATTGGTGGGTGATACATGGATCGAACATGTGACCCCTGCCGTGTGAAGGCAGTGCTCTACCGCTGAGCTAATCACCCGTTTGTCGTTGTTGCGACAGCCTGCGATTATGGCATAGCTTTTTCGCCACCAGCAAAAGTTCGCCAAATTGTTTTCCCACCGCTGGATTTGTCGATCTGCGTGAGCAGGTCTTCGTGCTCGGCCAGCTCCTGTTCATTGGCGGGCAGCACGGGCAGCGCGATGCGGCTCAGGTCCATGGCGGCGACCCTGATGCCGTCGTCGCCGGCAGGCGCTTCGTCCATGATCAGGAGCGCGTCCTGCCCCCGGGTCATGTTGATGTACACGTCGGCCAACAGCTCGGCGTCGAGCAGCGCGCCGTGCAGCGTGCGGCCCGAGTTGTCCACCTCCAGGCGGTCGCACAGCGCATCGAGCGAGTTGCGCTTGCCTGGGAACAGCTCCTTGGCCATGGCCAGGGTGTCGGTGATGCTGTCCACATGCGTGGCCAGCGGCGGCAGACCGACGAGCTCCAGCTCCTTGTCCAGAAAGCCGACGTCGAAGCCGGCGTTGTGGATGATCAGCTCGGCCCCCTGCAGGTACTGCAGGATGTCCTGCACGCAGTCGGCAAACTTGGGCTTGTCGCGCAGAAACTCGTTGCTGATGCCGTGCACCTTGAGCGCGTCCTCGTGGCTGTCGCGCTCGGGGTTCAGGTACAGGTGCAGGTTGTTGCCGGTGAGCTTGCGGTTCACCAGCTCCACGCAACCGAGCTCGATGATGCGGTCGCCCGTCTGCGCGGACAGGCCGGTGGTTTCGGTGTCCAGAACGATCTGCCGGGTCATCAATGGTTCTCCCTGGCGTGATTGATCGTGTATTTGGGGATTTCTATGGTCACGTCCTGCTGCGCCAGGATGGCCTGGCAGGACAGGCGCGACTGCGGCTCCAGGCCCCAGGCACGATCGAGCAGGTCTTCTTCCTCTTCCTCGGCCTCGTTGAGTGTTTCATATCCCTGACGCACGATGACATGGCAGGTGGTGCAGGCGCAGCTCATGTCGCAGGCGTGCTCGATCTTGATGTCATGCTCCAGCAAGGCCTCGCAGATGGAGGTGCCGGCGCTCGCGCTGATCTCGGCGCCCTCGGGGCAGTATTCGTGGTGGGGCAGAATTTTGATGACGGGCATGGCAAAAGAAATGGGTTAAAGCGCGCTGACGTTTTTGCCGGAAAGGGCTTGGCGGATGCCGCGGTTCATGCGCTGAGCGGCGAAGGCCTCGGTGCCCTTGGCCAGGGCGGCCGTGGCGGCCTCGACGCTGGCCGCGCCCTCCCCCGCGTCGAGCACTGCGCGCAGCGCCCGCATCAGGGCGTCTATGGCCGTGCGCTCATCGGTGGCGAGCACATCGCCATCGGCGTCGAGCGCGCTTTGCGTGGCGATCAGCAGGCGGTCGGCGTCGACGCGTGCCTCCACCAGGGCGCGCGCCTGCATGTCCTGCTCGGCCGTGGCAAAGCCGTCCTGCAGCATGCGGGCGATCTCTTCATCACTCAAGCCATAGGATGGCTTGACGTCGATGCTGGCCTCCACGCCGCTGCCCTGCTCGCGCGCGCTCACGCTCAGCAGGCCGTCGGCGTCCACGGTAAAGGTCACGCGGATGCGCGCCGCGCCCGCCGCCATGGGCGGTATGCCGCGCAGCTCAAAGCGCGCCAGGCTGCGGCAGTCCTGCACCAGGTCGCGTTCGCCCTGCACCACATGGATGGCCAAGGCCGTCTGCCCGTCCTTGTAGGTAGTGAAGTCCTGGGCCTTGGCGGTGGGAATGGTTTCGTTGCGCGCCACGATGCGCTCGACCAGGCCGCCCATGGTCTCCAGCCCCAGGGACAGCGGGATCACGTCGAGCAACAGAAGGTCGCCGCTGGTGCTGTTGCCGGCCAGCTGGTTGGCCTGTATGGCCGCGCCCAGGGCCACGACCTCGTCGGGATTCAGATTGGTCAGGGGCTCGCGGCCAAAAAAGTCGGCCACCGCCTCGCGCACCTGCGGCATGCGCGTGGAGCCACCCACCAGCACCACGCCCTGCACTTCGTCGCGTGTGATCTGCGCGTCGCGCAGCGCGCGGCGCACGGCGGCCAGCGAGCGCTGGGTGAGCGCTGCCGTGACGGCCGCAAAATCGGAGCTTTTAACATCAAATTTGGCCTCAACGCCCGCCAAATAAGCGCTGAACGCTACAGTTTCAGTAGTCGTCAACCCTTGCTTGCAGGCGCGTGCCGCCAGGCGCACGGCAGCCTTGTCGGCGGGCGTATGCGCCTGCAGGCCCAGCTGCTGCAGCACCCAGTCGGCAAGAGCCGCGTCGTAGTCGTCACCGCCCAGAGCCGAGTCACCGCCCGTGGCGATGACCTCGAACACGCCCTGGGTCAGGCGCAGTATGGAAATATCGAAGGTGCCACCGCCCAGGTCGTACACGGCGTAGACACCCTCGGCGGCGTTGTCCAGGCCGTAGGCAATGGCCGCGGCCGTGGGTTCGTTGATCAGGCGCAGCAGGTTCAGGCCGGCCAGGCGCGCCGCATCCTTGGTGGCCTGGCGCTGGGCGTCGTCAAAATAGGCCGGAACGGTGATCACGGCGCCGTAGATGTCGCTGTCGAAGCTGTCTTCCGCACGGTAGCGCAGCGTGGCCAGGATCTCGGCGCTGACCTCCACGGGCGACTTCACGCCGGCCACGGTGGACAGGCTCAGCATGCCGCCGGCGGCCTGTGCAGCGACAAAGTCGTAGGGCAGCTTCTCGCGCCCGGCGATGTCGGCCAGGCCCCGGCCCATGAAGCGCTTGGCCGAGGCCACGGTGTTGACCGGGTCCTGCGTCTGCGCCGCGGCGGCCTCATGGCCAACATGGCGTCCGCCGTCCTGGAGATAACGCACGACCGAGGGCAGCAGCACCCGGCCCTGGGCGTCTGGCAGGCATTCGGCCACGCCGCTCTTTACCGCGGCTACCAGCGAATGCGTGGTGCCCAGGTCTATGCCTACGGCAATCCGGCGCTGGTGTGGGTCAGGCGACTGGCCGGGTTCGGAAATCTGCAAAAGCGCCATGGATGTTTGTCATGAAGAGTCCCAGCAGGCGACAAGGCGAGCCTCTGGAAGATCAATCGGGAGATGCCCTATTGTCCCAGTTGCTCACGGCGCAAATCGATGTCCCGTGCAAATCGCGCAATGAACATGAGGGATCTGACCTCGCGCGCGGCGCCCGCGTAATCCTGGCGGACGTCGATGAGTTGCCCGCAGCGCGCCAGGGCGGCGCCGCGCGCGGCCTGCGTCTCGTCCTCCAGCGCGTCGAGCTCGGCTGCGCCGGTGGCCTCGTCCAGCGCCTCGCGCCACTGCATCTGCTGCATCAGAAAGGCCGCCGGCATGGCCGTGTTGTCCTCGGCGCGTATCGGCGCGCCATGCAGCTCGCACAGGTAGGCGGCACGCTTGAGCGGATCCCTCAGGCGCTGGTAGGCCTCGTTGATGCGCACCGACCATTGCATGGCCACGCGCTGCGCGGCCGGCCCTTGCGCGGCAAAGCGGTCGGGGTGGGCCTCGCGCTGCAGGTCCTTCCAGCGGGCATCCAGCATGGCGCGATCCTGCGCAAAACGTGGCTGCAGGCCAAAGAGTTCGAAATCGTCGGATTGAAGATTCATGGCAATAAAAAACCGCCAGCGCGGCGGGCGATGGCGGTTGCGGTCGTCAACGCGGTCACGACATGGTCAGACGCGGAAACTCTCCCCACAGCCGCAGCGGTCACGCTCGTTGGGGTTGACGAACTTGAAGCCCTCGTTGAGGCCCTCGCGCACAAAATCCAGCTCGGTGCCGTCGATATACGCCAAGCTCTTGGGGTCGATCAGCACCTTCACGCCATGTTGTTCAAACACGATGTCCTCGGGTGCCTGCTCATCCACGTATTCGAGCTTGTAGGCCAGGCCCGAGCAACCCGTGGTCTTGACGCCCAGGCGCACGCCAAACCCCTTGCCCCTGCGGGCCAGGTAGCGGATCACATGCCGGGCGGCGGCTTCGGTCAGCGTAATGGCCATGGCGGTATCAGGCGGCCTCCACGACGGCGTCGTGCTTGGCCTTGTAGTCTTTGACGGCGGCCTTGATTGCGTCTTCGGCCAGGATGGAGCAGTGGATCTTCACGGGTGGCAGCGCCAGCTCCTCGGCGATCTGGCTGTTCTTGAGCTGCGCAGCCTCGTCCAGCGTCTTGCCCTTGACCCATTCGGTGACCAGCGACGAGGAGGCAATGGCTGAGCCGCAGCCATAGGTCTTGAAACGCGCGTCCTCGATCACGCCGGTCTCGGCGTTCACCTTGATCTGCAGCTTCATCACGTCGCCGCAGGCGGGCGCGCCCACCATGCCGGTGCCCACGCTGTCGTCGCCCTTGTCGAACGAGCCCACGTTGCGCGGGTTCTCGTAATGGTCAATCACTTTGTCCGAGTAAGCCATGGTGTATTTCTCCTGATTCAAATCTGCTCTGGCGCGCTCAATGCGCCGCCCATTGGATGGTGCTCAAGTCCACGCCATCCTGGTACATCTCCCACAGAGGGCTCAGCTCGCGCAGCTTGGCCACGTTGTGGCGAATGGTGCTGATCGCGTAGTCGATTTCTTCCTCGGTGGTGAAGCGGCCTATGGTCATGCGCAGGCTGCTGTGCGCCAGTTCGTCGCTGCGGCCCAGGGCGCGCAGCACGTAGCTGGGCTCCAGGCTGGCCGAGGTGCAGGCCGAGCCGCTGGACACCGCCAGGCCCTTGATGCCCA
>JAGPIX010000037.1 GCA_018054745.1 Alicycliphilus sp. | reverse complement strand
CGGCCTGGGCCTGGCCGGCGCTGCGCGCGACCAGCGCAAAGCGCACCGGCTGGCCCAGCCGCAGCGCAAAGCGCCGGCCGGCCAGCACCATGCGCGTGCCCTCCTCGGTGCCGCGCGGCAGCAGGCAGATGCCCTGGGGCGCGGCGCCGGCCTGGCCCGGCAGCACCAGCCAGTAGCTGCGCGCCGCGCCGCCGCCTATGCGTGGAACTATTGTTTTACTAGCTGCTTGCGCTTGTCCAGTAAGCGATGGTGGCCTTTTTGACTCATATTCCGCCAGCCCATGGGCGGCCGCGCCGCGCGCCACGGCCCAGTCCGGGTGCGGGTTGTGCAGTACCCGCAGGGGGGCACCGCGCCACTCGCCCAGCTGTTCGGTCAGGCGCTGCACCAGCGCATGGGCATGGAACACGCCGCCGTTGAGCAGCAGGGTGTCGGGCAGTTCGCCCGCCGCATGCTGGGCCAGGAACAGCGCCAGATGGCGCGAAATGGCCGCGTCCGCCGGGTAGGGCAGGCTTAAGGTCCGCAGCGCGCCCTGGCGCCGCGCGGGCTGGTCGGTGATCTGCGCGGGCGGTAAAAAGCCTTCGACCACCGCCTGGCGTACCGCGTCGCGCGTCAATGTGGCGGATCGTGTCTGCGCCAGCAGTTGCGAGCCGCCGCCCAGCAGCGTCACGGCCACGGATTCGGGTGCGTTGGCGGCCAGCAGCTGCTCCTTGGCCAGGCGGCAGCGCTGCACCAGCTGGGCAAAGCGCGCGGCGGGCAGGCGCTGGCCTTCGCCGGCAAACTGCGGCTCCAGGCCATGCGCCAGGGCCAGATCCATGTTGTCGCCGCCCAGCATCAAATGCTCGCCCACGGCCGTGCGCGTCAGCAGCGGCAGGCCGCCGCCTGGTGCTGCTTCCACCCGGATCAGCGTCAGGTCGGTGGTGCCGCCGCCCACGTCCAGCACCAGCACCAGGCGGCTGTCTTGCAGTTGCTCGGCGAGTTGAGAGCCCTGCAGCACCAGCCAATCGTGAAACGCGGCCTTGGGTTCTTCGAGCAGCTGCACCCGGGGCAGGCCGGCCAGCTGCGCCGCCTGCAGCGTGAGCGCGCGCGCGCCCTCGTCGAAGGAGGCGGGCACCGTCAGCACCACCAGCTGCTCGGCCAGCGGCGCATCGGGGTGCGTTGCATCCCAGGCGGCGCGCACATGCGCCAGGTAGCTGCTGGAGGCCTGCAGCGGCGAGACCTTGGCCACATCCTGGCCCGCGCCCCAGGGCAGTATCGGCGCGGTGCGGTCCACACCGGCGTGCGACAGCCAGCTCTTGGCACTGGCCACCAGCCGCCCCGGCACGGCCGCGCCGAGGTCACGCGCCCAGCGGCCGATGACGGCCGGGGTCTGCTCGGTTGCGTCCTGCGCCGGCCAGGGCTGGCGCCAGGCATCGCCCAGCTCGCCGGGCGCGGCCTGGTAGCGCGTGGAGGGCAGCAGTGGCTGCTCTTGCACCTCGGCCGCCGAGATGCGCTGCGCCAGCGGCAGCAGCGCGATGTCGGCCACGCCGCCATCCAGCGGTACATGGGCCACCACGGTGTGGCTGGTGCCCAGGTCTATGCCGACGGCGTGGCGCGCGGCCGCTGGTTGGGGCGGCGGGGTCATGGCCTGCGTTCAGCGCCTACAGCACCGTCCAGTCGGTGACAAAACCGTCGGGGCGGCGGAAGGTGTCGTTGAGCAGCATGTCGGGCGGCAGATCCAGCGAGTAGCCGCGCCCGGGCAGCGGCTGCTCAAACCATTTCTTGTAGATCTGGCGCGCCGTGCCGTCGCGGTACAAGTCCTTCATGGCCTGGTTGACCAGGTTTTGAAAGTCCGGCGCGTACTTGGACACCAGCGGCGCCAGCGGCTCCACCGACAGGCGCGCGCCCACCACCTTCACCGTGCCCTTGAGCAGGCGGGCCTGGTCGATGAGGGAGATGTCGTCCGAGACAAAGGCGTCGGCGCGCCCCTGGGCCACGGCCTTGGCGCCTTCCTCGGTGCTGGCCACGGTGACCAGGGTCAGCCCCGGCTGGCGCTCGCTGACCTGCTGGCCGGTGCTGCCGTTGATCACCGCCACGCGCGCCTGGCCCATTTGCGCCAGTTGCTGGCGCGTGTCGTTGGCGCGCACCAGCATGCGCGCGCCGGCGTAGTAGTAGGTCAGGCCAAAGGCCACGCGCTCGCGCCGCGCCTTGGTGTTGGTGGAGTCGGCGCATTCCAGCTGGATCTTGCCGTCGGCGATGCGGTCAAAGCGCTCGGCGATCGTCACCGGCACATAGTGCAGCTGCAGCGCCGGCAGCTTGAGCTGGCTTTGGATGCGCGCGGCCAGCTGCTGGCACAGCTCGACCGCATAGCCCACGGGCTTGCCGCCCTCGCCGGCGTAGGACAGCGGGGCGGCGTCCAGGCGATAGCCAATGGTGAGCTGGCCGCTGGACTGGATCTTGGCCAGCGTGGCGTCGGCGGCCCAGGTGGGCAGGGCCAGGGCGGCGATGGCGCCCGCGGCCAGCCAGTGCTTGAAGAAGGAATGCATGTGGTGCCTGCTTGAACGGTGGTTCAGGTTGGGAAAATTGCTGCTTCCCGGGTGGGGATATGCCGCGGGCGTCGGGTTTGAGTAGCGTGCGGCAGTATCAAATGTAACCGTACGTTCAGGCTTCCTCGGCCTGTGCCCGTACGTCGAACTCCACCTTCCAGCGCTCGCTGCCCCCCACCGGCACGGCCAGCAGCTCCAGCGTGCCGATGTCGGTCACGCGCGCGTGCAGTTGCACGGCCACCACCTCGCCCGGCGTGCGGCCTTCGGCGGGCAGCTGGGCTTCGATCTGCTGCAGCTCCACCAGCTCCTCGGGGCCCCAGAAGTCGAGCACGCTGCCCACGGCGTCCTGGCGGCGCATGCTGGAGCCAAAGAAGCGCAGGCGCACCGGCTGGCCCACCACCAGGCCGAATTCCTGGGCGTCCAGCGCCACCTCCGTGCCCTCCTCCATGCCAAAGGGCGCCAGGCACAGGGCGCTGATGGGCGGCTCCATACCGGGGATGGCGGGCATGTTGCTCTCCACGCCGACGTAATAACTCTGCGCCGTGCCGCCGCGTATGCGCACGCCGCGGCCGCGCCGCACATGGCCGTAGTAGGCGGCGCCACGCGCCACGGCCAGGTCCAGGTTGGCGCCCTCCAGCAGGCGCGCGGGCGGCGCGCCCTCGGCGCTGAGCCAGCCGTTCACGACCTCCAGGATGCGCTGCTCGATCTGTCGCGCCTTCAGCACGCCGCCGTTGAACAGAATGGCCGTGGGGTGCAGAAAGCTCGCGCCCGGCTGGCCCTGCAGGCCCTCGACCTGCTCCACGGCGCCGGCCTGGCGCGACAGAAAGGCCGCCAGGTGGCGCGTCACCGCCGCGTCCTGCGCATAGGGCAGGCCCAGCTGCGTGAGCGCGGCGCGGGCGCGGGTCTGCGGCTTGTCGCTGACCGCGACCGGGGGGAAGAAGCCCTCCACCAGCAGTGCCAGCACCTCGGCACGCGTGACCTCGGTGCGGATGCTGCCGCCGATCAGTTTGCTGCCGCGGCTGGGCACGACCACGGGCACGGCCTGCAGGGCGTCGTCGGCCAGCAGCTGCTCCTTGGCGGCGCGGCAGCCGTGCGCCAGGGCGCGGGTCTGCCAGGCGTCCAGCTGCCGGCCCTCGGCCGCCAGTTTGCGCGCCACGCCGTAGGCCAGGGCCAGATCCATGTTGTCGCCGCCGAGCAATATGTGCTCGCCCACGGCCACGCGCTGCAACTGCAGGTTGCCGCCCTGCTCCAGCACGGCGATCAGCGACAGGTCGGTGGTGCCGCCGCCCACGTCCACCACCAGGATCACGTCGCCATGCGCCACCTGCTTGCGCCAGCCGCCGCCGCTGGCCTGAATCCAGCTATAGAGCGCGGCCTGGGGTTCCTCCAGCAGGGTCAGCTGCTGGTAGCCGGCGGCGCGGCAGGCCTCGGCCGTCAGCTCGCGCGCGGCCGGGTCGAAGGATGCGGGGATGGTGACGGTGATGTCCTGCTGGTCGAACGGCGCCCCGGGGTGGGCCGCGTCCCAGGCCTGGCGCAGGTGCTGCAGGTAGCGGGTGCTGGCGGCCAGGGGGGATATGCGCTCTACCTCGGGCGGCGCGTCGGCCGGCAGCAGCGGCGCGCGCCTATCCACGCCGGGGTGGCAGAGCCAGCTCTTGGCGCTGGCCACCAGGCGTATCGGCGTGGCCGCGCCGCGCTGGCGCGCGAACTCGCCGGCTACGGCATCCTGACTGGCGCCCCAGGGCAGGGCCAGGTCGGCGGGGCTGAGCTCGCTCTCGTGCGGCAGGTACAAAAAGGAGGGCAGCAGCGGGCGGCCTTCCACGCTGGCCGGGGCCGTGAGCTGGGGAACGTCCAGCACCTGCTGCACGACCTGCTCGCCATCGCTGGCCTGCATGTCCACATAGGACAGGGCGCAATGCGTGGTGCCCAGGTCGATTCCAATGGAAAATCGGGCCGTAGCGCCCGTGGGTAATGCGCTATCAGCTATTGTTTCTATAGTCACAGCTCCACCTCCGCCTGAGCGATGATGGCGGCGGCCCTGGCGTCGGTCAGCTGCGGCAGGCGCACTTGGGTCACCTGCCAGCCGCGGTGGCTCAAGGTGCCGGTGAACGGCGCCTGGCCGACCACGTTGCCCGTCAGGCGCACGGCGGCGGCGTCAAAGCCGGCGGCCAGCGTGACGCGGCTGCCCTCGGCCTCGGCTCGCACGGGCGCCAAAGTGAAATGCTCGGCCAGCAGCTTGCGGCAGCCGCCATGCACCACGCGCGCGGCGGCGCCGATCTCGGCGTCGCTGTAGGGCGCCACGTCCTCCTGGATGAAGTCCACGAAGCGCGCCTCGCGCTGTAGCAGGCCCAGCAGTTGCAGGGCGGCGGTGTCGGTGGCCACCTCCACGCGGCGTTCCACGATCTTCTCGACCGGCACCTCGACGCGGGTCTCGATGATCTTTTCCACCGGCACCTCCACGCGCACCTCGCTGGGCGGTACATCTGCCGCCAGGGGTTCGCCCGTGCGCAGGCGGTGGATGTCGCCGGCCAGGCGGGCGTTGGCCAGGATGGCGAAAAAGCTGCCGATGGCGATGGCCACGCGGCTGAGGAAGGATGGGTGTATCGGGGTGCTCATGCGGTTCTCGCTGCGAGAAGGGGACGCCGGGCCAGGGGCCACGGATGCTGGAAAAGAGTCACGGGCGCGCGCCCGTGAAAGGGGGCGATGTTACCCAAACGCGGCCGGCAGCCTTCTGGCCGCACCAGGCCGGCGGGATGATTGGGGGACAATGCACGCGCCTGATTTGGCGCCATTTCCTTGCCCGCATGACCATACAAACCGACGATTTCTCCCCCGCACCGGCGCCCAGGCGCGAGCGCATGGTCTCGGCCGCGCCGGCCTCGCCGCAGGAGGAGGCGCAAGAGCGCGCCCTGCGCCCCAAGCTGCTGCAGGAATACGTGGGCCAGGCCAAGGCGCGCGAGCAGCTGGAGATCTTCATAGGCGCCGCCAGGAAGCGCAGCGAGGCGCTGGACCATGTGCTGCTGTTCGGCCCGCCCGGTTTAGGAAAAACCACGCTCAGCCACATCATCGCCGCCGAGCTCGGCGTGAACCTGCGCCAGACCAGCGGCCCGGTGCTGGAAAAGCCCAAGGATCTGGCGGCGCTGCTGACCAACCTGGAGAAGAACGACGTCCTGTTCATCGACGAGATCCACCGCCTGTCCCCGGTGGTGGAAGAAATCCTCTACCCCGCGCTGGAGGACTACCAGATCGACATCATGATCGGCGAGGGCCCGGCCGCGCGCAGCATCAAGCTCGATCTGCAGCCCTTCACCCTGGTCGGCGCCACCACGCGCGCCGGCATGCTGACCAACCCGCTGCGCGACCGCTTCGGCATCGTCGCGCGGCTGGAGTTCTACACGCCCGAAGAGCTGACGCTGATTGTCATGCGCTCGGCCGGCCTGCTGGGCGCGCCGATCGACGAGGCGGGCGGCGCGGAAATCGCCCGCCGCTCGCGCGGCACGCCGCGCATCGCCAACCGCCTGCTGCGCCGCGTGCGCGACTACGCTGATGTGAAGGGCGACGGTCGCATCACCCTCGATATCGCCCGGCGCGCCCTGGCCATGCTGGACGTGGATCCGCAGGGCTTCGACGTGATGGACAGAAAGCTCTTGGAGGCAGTGATCCACCGCTTCGACGGCGGCCCCGTGGGGCTGGACAACATAGCGGCCAGCATCGGCGAGGAGTCGGGCACCATCGAGGACGTGATCGAGCCCTACCTGATCCAGCAGGGCTACCTGCAGCGCACCCCGCGTGGGCGCATCGCCACGCTGGCCGCCTACCGCCACCTGGGCGTGGCGGCGCCGCAGCAGGGGCAGGGGGGCGGGTTGTTTTGAGACAATGGGCCGCACCGCCCTTCGCAACGGAGTCGATCATGGGAGCACCGAAGCACGCCGCCGCCCGCTACACCTATGGCGAGTACCTGCATTGGCCGGACGATGTGCGCTATGAGCTGATCGACGGGCAGGCCTGGATGATGGCGCCAGCGCCCACCATTGAGCATCAGGACATTGCGGGGGATATTTACTTTCAGCTACGGCAAGCGCTCGAAGGCGCTCCCTGCCGTGTGCTGATTGCCCCGGTGGACGTGCGCCTGCCCCGCAGCGGCGAGGCCGACGACGACATAGACACCGTGGTCCAGCCCGATGTGCTGCTGGTGTGCGACAGCGCAAAAATAGACCGCCGCGGCGTGCGCGGCGCGCCCGACTGGGTGGCGGAGGTGCTCTCGCCCAGCACGGCGGCGCGCGACCAGATCGCCAAGCGCCGCATCTACGAGCGCGCCGGCGTGCGCGAATACTGGCTGGTGCACCCGACGGATCGCACGCTCACCGTGCACTGGCTGGTCGATGGGCGTTACGGCATTCCCGAAATATCCGAACTCAAGGGCAGCACGGCGCTGGCCATACTGCCCGAAGTCGCCATCGCCTGGGATGCACTGGTGGCGCGACTGCCGCCGGTGGAGCCTTGATCGGCCCCAGCGACCAGGGTGGCGCGGCCCGTTGCAGGCTCAATGCTTGTTGTAGATCTGGTCAAAGCTCGCGCCATCGGCAAAGTGATCCTTGTGCGCCTGGGACCAGCCGCCGAAGGCCTGGTCTATGGTCGCCAGCGTGAGCCGGGGGAACCGGGCCGCGTATTGGGCGCGCACCTTGTCGCTGCGCGGGCGGTAGTGGTGGCGCGCGGCGATCTCCTGGCCCTCGTCGGAGTACAGATGCTGCAGATAGGCCTCGGCCAGCGCGCGCGTGCCTTTTTTCTGCACCACCTTGTCCACCACGGCCACGGTGGGCTCGGCCAGCATGGAAACGGAGGGCGCCACGATCTCGAAGCGGCCTTCGCCAAATTCCTTGAGCGCCATGAAGGCCTCGTTCTCCCAGGCCAGCAGCACATCGCCCATGCCGCGCTGCACGAAGGTCATGGTGGCGCCGCGCGCGCCGCTGTCCAGCACCGGCACGTTGCGGTACAGGCGGGCGACGAAGTCGCGGGCCTGCGCCTCGCCCGCGCCATTGCCAGCGCCGCCGCCCGCGGCCTTGCGCCGGGCGAACTCCCAGGCCGCCAGATAGTTCCAGCGCGCGCCACCGCTGGTCTTGGGATTCGGCGTGATGACCTGTACGCCGGGCCTGGCCAGGTCGTCCCAGTCCTTGATGGCCTTGGGGTTGCCCTTCTTCACCAGAAACACGATGGTCGAGGTGTAGGGCGCCGAGTTGTGCGGCAGGCGCTTTTGCCAGTCGGCCGCCAGCAGGCCCTGGCGCGCCAGCGCGTCGATGTCGCCGCCCAGCGCCAGCGTGACCACGTCGGCGTCCAGGCCGTCGATGACGGAGCGCGCCTGCTTGCCCGAGCCGCCGTGCGACTGGCGCAACTGCGGCCTCTGGCCGGTCTTGGCGGCCCAGTGGCGGGCGAAGGCCTGGTTGAACTCAGCGTACAGCTCGCGCGTCGGGTCGTAGGAGACGTTGAGGAACTGCGCGTCCTGGGCCAGGGCGGGCAGGGGCGGCAGGGCCGCTGCGACCGCTAGGGCCAGGGAATGGCGGAGAAGGTGGCGACGTTGGGTCATGGAATGCGCTTTCTGGGTTGTCTGCATCGGCGTCGGGCACCGAAGAAGCGCATTCTGAAAATCAATCGTCAAAACTGGAAGGAATAAAAATTCAGTTGCTAATTCAAATTCGTACTAAAAAGCGTTTGATCTCAGTGGCGTCCGATTAAAAATCAAACAAAATCAATTGCTTAGAATCTTTGAGCTGCCTTTGCGGCAGCGAACGCTACGTCAACCTCAAGCTGGACTTCCTAGAGAAGAATGCCAAGGACGCCTGACTAGGCACATACCTCAGACTGGGCCGCGAACCCTCACCCCCATCCATTTTTTCGCCCGTGCGCTGCATGTGTTCGGTGAACTTCAGGCCTTGGAGCATCTGCTGGACACGCCCAAGGATGAAATCGGCCTGGCGCTGATGGATGAGCAGCTGCCCAAGCGGGTGCGCGGCAAGTCGGGCACCCCCTCGGGAGCCCTGTGATGGCGGCCCCGACGGCGCTGCAGCAGGAGTTTTAGGTCGGCACTGGCAAGGCGGGGCTGGCGCTGGGCACGCTGGTGTACGCCCGGCAGGGGCGGCGCGAGCACTCTATGACCAGGCCTGGCTGAACAACCCGGTGCGCTTTGGCGTATCGGTTGATCTGCCGCTGGTGGCGGGCTACCAGGCGCACAAGGCGGCCAGCGCGCACGATTCAGTCTTTTACGGCGCGCTGGCCGATATCGCCCCGGATGCCTGGGGGCGGAGCGTCATCGCCCGCGACCACGCCAAGCGCCGCCGCGCCGCCCGCAACTGACAGCGCTGGACTATGTGCTGGCGGCCGAGCCCGTGACTAGCGACACAGGCAGGCCCGCAGCCTAGACCGTCCGCCCTGAAAAATCCCCAACCTCTTGATTCACATAGGGAATTTCCTGTTTTCTGAGCGTCAGATTTGCAAGATGATGAATGGCAGATATTGGTTTTCTTGCAAATTTCTCCACGCATCCCGATGGGCCCTCAACCTTCCCAGCCGCAAACCGCCGAGTTGTTCCGTCCACGCCTGGATGAGCTGCTGAACATGCAGCATCCCCTCATCCGCCTGATCAAGAGGGCGAGCTGCGAGCAGGTGATCGTGGACACCACGGTCATGCCCAAGGCCATCGCGCACCCCACCGACAGCCGCTTGCTGGAGAAGAGCCGCCAGCATCTGGTCAAGGCCGCCAAGGCCCATGGCTTGAAGCTGCGCCAGAACTACAACCGCTGCGCCCCCAGGCTGGCCGTACAAGCAGGGCGCTACGCCCATGCCAAGCAGTACAAGCGCATGCGCAAAACCCTGCGCAGTTTGCGCAGCCGGGTGGGCCGGGTGCTCCGCGACATTGAGCGCCAACTGCACCAACTGCCCGAGCAGGCGCGCATCAAGGTACGGGAGTTGCTCCAGCGCACGGGCCGCATCCTCACCCAGCAGCGCAAGGACGAGAACAAGCTGTACGCGCTGCATGCCCCCGAGGTCGAATGCATCGCCAAGGGCAAGGCCAGGACGCCCTACGAGTTTGGCGTCAAGGTCAGCATCGCCACCACCTTGAAGGAAGGCCCGGTGGTGGGCATGCGCAGCATGCCGGGCAATCCGTATGACGGTCATACCCTGGCCGAGACGCTGGAGCAGGTGGGCATCCTCACCGGAGCGGACAAGCCCCCGAAGACGGTCATCGTGGACAAGGGCTACCAGGGCGTTGAGGTGCCAGGGGTGCGCATTTTGCGCTCGGGGCAGAAAAGGGGCATCACCAAGACCCTCAGGGTGATGATCAAGCGGCGCAGTGCGGTGGAGCCCACCATCGGGCACATGAAGATGGATGGCCGATTGGCGCGCAACCCGCTCAAGGGCGCCCTGGGCGACGCCATCCATGCCGTGATGTGCGGCGCAGGCCACAACCTGCGCCTGATCCTGGCCGCGCTGCGGCTTTTTTGCGCCCGATTGGGGGTGGCGGTTCAGGAAATTATCGGGCTATTAGCCGACCGGCTGCGCTTTGCGGGGGCGGTCTTTGCTTGAAAACTGAATTGTTCAGGGCGGACTAGACCAGCGCATCAGGAGTGAATCTCATCGCGGCTGTGCTGTTCCAGGTGCTGGGTGTCCGCCCAGCCCACCAGCGTCAGGCCGTTGCCGCCCGTCCACAGCAGGCGGTTGATGGCGGCGTTGGTCAGCTGCCAGGTGCGCGGCGCCTGCAGGTCCAGGCGCGTGGCCAGGCGGTACAGCACGTCCATCACGCCGCCATGGGCCACCAGCACGACCTGCTGGCCACAGTGGCGCGCGGCGATCTCATCGACGGTGCAGGCGATGCGCTCGCGCAGCGTGACGAGGGACTCGCCGCCGCCATCGGGCACGAAATGTGGGTCGCGCTTGCGCCAGCGCAGCGCCTGTTCGGGCGATTCGCGCTCGATCTGCTGGAAGGTGCGGCCCTGGAAGTCGCCAAAGCCGCGCTCGCGCAGGCCGCGTTCGGGCGTGAGGGGCGCGCCCGTGGCCTGGGCCACGGCCTGGGCCGTGGCGTAGGCGCGCTGCAGGTCGCTGCTGTAGATGGCGGCCACGGGCTCGTCGGCCAGCGCCTGGCCGACCTGGCGCGCCTGCCACAGGCCGGTGTCGTTCAGCGGAATGTCCAGATGGCCCTGGATGCGCGTGTCCACGTTCCAGGCGGTCTCACCGTGGCGTATGGCGATGATGCGGGTGGTCTGCATGGTGGCTCTCGGGTGTTCAGAGCAGCGACCTGGCGTTGTCCAGCACGTAGTCGCAGGCCTTTTCTTTCAGGTCGCCCTTGACCTTGTCCAGGCTGAAGCTCTTGCCGCCCGAGCCCGTGACCATGCCCGACAGGCCGCTCAGGTAGCCCTCGTCCTTGGGTTCTTCCTTCTGGCCCAGGCCCATCTTGCCCAGCAGCTGGTTCTTGACCTGTGCGGCCTTGTCGGCGTTCAGGTAGTTGTTCTTCATGCAGTAGGTGATCACGCCGGCAGCGTTGCTGGCCGTGCCCGAACTGGTCAGCCCCAGGGCCGACAGGTCGGTACCGCCGCCGAGCGCGCCGCCCAGGGCCGTGGCGCCAGAGCCGCCCGCGCCCCCGATCTGGCCGCGCAGGGCGTCGCCCAGGCCGGCCGCATGGGTGTTGACGGTCAGGCCGCACAGGCCGGCCAGCAGCAGGCCGCAGAGGGTGTTCTTCATGGTGATTCCTTCCAGCAGGTTAGCGGGCGACTCGCCCGGTGCGAGTGCGACACACCACGTTATCACGCCACCGCGGGCGCGAATGTCCCAGTTTGCAAACTACCGTGCGCTCGCCGGTGCTGCAGCCGGAGCCGGGTTTGCGGGCGGCGGCGCGGGGCGGCCCGTGTCGGGCATGACCTCGGTGCGCACGCTGCGCTGGCCCTGCGGCGGCTGCGGAAAGCCGCTGAGTGCCTGGTCGAACAGCACGCCGTAGATGGCGGGGTCGCGCGTCCACACGTCCTCATAGGTGGCCGAGGTTTCATACACCACCTGCTGCGTCGCCGCGTCGCGCAGCACCAGGCTGACCTTGCGGTGGTACAGGGTGGGCGGGGCATCCATCATCCAGTTCATGCCCCAACCCCAGCGCCCGCCGTAGCCCAGGCCCCAGCCCCAGCGGCCGTAGAACGGATCCGGGCCGTAGTAGGGCCAGTTGCGCGGCATGGCGTAGCCGCCCTCCACGCCCAGCAGGGCGATCAGGCGCGGCTGGGTATCGTCGCGGCGCAGGCCGACGCGGGCCAGGGCGGCTTCGGCCTGCGTTTCGATCGCGGCGAAGGCCGTCGCGTGCATCTGCTGCGAGGGCAGGCGCTCGAAGCGGTAGGTGGGCGGGCTGGGCAGGGCGGTCAGGGTGGAGTAGCTGCTGACGTCGCTTTGCACCAGGCGCGGGCCGGTGCAGCCGGCCAGCAGGGCCGCGGCAAACAGCAGCAGTGCGGCAACAGGGCGTGACCAGGGCATGGCGAACCTCCGTGGCGGGTGGCTATGCCAGCACTATGCCACCGCGTCCGCGCGCCTGCGCACCACCTGCAGCGGCATGGGCAGCTCTTCCTCGTCAAAGGCCGTGTCGCCGTTGGGGTCGGCAATGCCGGTGGCGCGGGCGCTCTTGAAGTCGTGCAGCTTCGGGTCCATCAGGTGGGTGGTGACCACATGGCCCATGGCGCGCAGCATGCTTTCGATGCGGCCGGGGTGTTTTTTGTCCCATTCGCGCATCATCTCGCCCACCACCACGCGCTGCAGGCCCTCCTGGCTGCCGCACAGGTTGCAGGGGATGATGGGGAACTGCTGGTACTGGGCCCAGCGCGCCGTGTCTTTCTCGGGCACATAGCACAGCGGGCGTATGACCACATGCTTGCCGTCGTCGCTCACCAGCTTGGGCGGCATGCCCTTCATGCGCCCGCCGTAGAACAGGTTCAACAGCAGCGTGGCGACGATGTCGTCGCGGTGGTGGCCCAGGGCTATTTTTGTGCAGCCCAGCCGGTCGGCCACCGAGTACAGGATGGCGCGGCGCAGGCGGCTGCACATGCTGCAGGTGGTCTTGCCCTCGGGCACCACGCGCTTGACGACGCTGTAGGTGTCCTGGTTCTCGATGTGGTACTCGACGCCTATGCTCTTGAAATAGTCGGGCAGCACATGCTCGGGGAAGCCGGGCTGCTTCTGGTCCAGGTTCACGGCCACGATGCCAAACTTGATCGGGGCGCGCTTTTGCAGCTTGCGCAGAATGTCCAGCAGCGTGTAGCTGTCCTTGCCGCCGGACATGCAGACCATGATGCGGTCGCCCTCCTCGATCATGTTGTAGTCAAGCACCGCGCGGCCGACCTCGCGGCACAGGCGCTTCTCCAGCTTGATCTGCTCGCGCTCGATCTTGCGGTTGTCGGTGGCGGGCTCTTCGCCAATCCAGTCGGCGGCCTGCAGGGGGGTGTTTTCGGTGATCGTGTTCATGGGGCTTACCACTGTCCGGTTTCGACGCGAATGGCAACTTCGCAGTCATCAAAGATTTCGAGTTTGGCGATTTTCACGCGCACGCCCAGCACGCCGGGCAGCTGCATCAGGCGCTGCGCCAGCTTGCCGATCAGGCTCTCCAGCAGGTTCACATGCTCGGCCGTGCATTCGTCGATGATGATCTGGCGCACCTTGCGGTAGTCCAGCACATGGCGTATGTCGTCGTCGCGCGGTGCCAGCGGCTGGGGGCCCAGATGCAGCTCGGCATCCACCTGTATCGGCTGCGGAGCGGCCTTCTCGTGGGCCAGGATGCCCAGGTTGGCGTCAAAGCGCAGGCCGGTCAGCGTGAGGGCCTGCCGCCCCTCGCCAGGGCGCGAATGATAGGGAAGTTCGGTCACGGCTTCACCAGGGCTTGATGCATACCCGCTCCACGCCGATGGATGCGCTGTCGGGGTAGATGTCGGGCTTGCGCGTGGCCACGCGCACGGCGTGCACGCCATTTTCTTGCAGCAGGGCGGTGGCGATGGCGTCGCACAGGGTTTCCTGCAGCTCATGGTGCTGGCCGCCGACCTCGCGCGCGATCACGTCGCGCACGAAGTCGTAGTCCAGCGTCTGCGAGATATGGTCACGATCCGCCGGCGCCTGGGCCAGCTTGACGCACAGATCCACGTCGAACCACATGCGCTGCGCGCCCTGGCGCTCGTGCGCATGCACGCCTATGCGCACCGGCACCTCGTGTCGGCGCAGGCTCAAGGCGCGGCATTGCGTGGCCAGGCGCGCGTCCAGGGCGCCGAAGGCGAGCAGTATGGAATTCATGGGCGCGGATTTTCGCCGATGGCAAACATCACGTCGCGCGCCAGGGGCACCAGGTGCTGGCCGTTGTCGGCCTGCAGCGTGCAGCCGTTCAGGCTGGCGTTGCTGGCGATGAACACCGCGCAGCGCGCCACGTCCAGCGGCGTAATCGGCTCGCGCAGCAGGTTCACGCGGCTGGCCTGGTCGAAGTTGTCCTGGGTCTGCGGGCCGCTCAGGTACATCAGCCCCGGCGACAGGCCGCATACGCGCACCAGCGGCGCCAGTGCCTGGGCCTGTAGCTGCACGCTGCGCTCCAGGGCCAGCTTGCTCACGGTGTAAGAGAAATAGTCGGGGTTCAGGTTGTGCACCTTCTGGTCCAGCACGTGGATCACGCTGTGCTGCCCGTGCGTGGCCTCGCCCTGCGCAATCAGCCACGCATGCAGGGCATTGCCCAGCAGCAGCGGCGTGGCGGTGTTGGTCTGGAAATGCCGCAGCAGCGCCTCGGCGCTGGCCGTGCGCGCGTCGTCGGCCTCGAAGATGGAGGCGTTGTTGACGATGCAGCGCGGCGCCCGGCCGGTGACGGCCACGCACTGCTGCAACAGGGCAGTGGCGGCATCGGGCCGCGCCAGGTCGGCCGGCACCAGCAGGCATTCGCGCCCCAGGGCGCGCACTGCGGCTTGCGTGCCTTCGGCGCCGGCGAGCGAGGCGCGGTAGTGGCACAGCACATCCCAGCCCGCGGCCGCGAAGGCCAGGGCGATTTCGCGCCCCAGGCGGTGCGCGGCGCCGGTGACGAGGACCCAGTCGGTGTGGTTCATGCGGTCGCTCCTTGGGGCCTATGGCCGGGAAATACAATGCCCGTCATGCCGCGCAGCCCGGCACGCCATGGGCGCCACTGCCCCCACCGAGGCGAGGGTCGCGGGGGAAATGAGTTGAAACAATCGCTCATCAGACCGGCGCATGACGCGCGCGCAAAACCGCAAATTATGACCACCCCCACCGACGCGCTTATCCACCATATCCACCAGCAGATCACCGCCGCCGGCGGCTGGCTGGGCTTTGACCGCTTCATGGAGCTGGCCCTCTACACCCCCGGCCTGGGCTATTACGCGGGCGGTCTGCGCAAGCTGGGCCGCATGCCCGAGGACGGCAGCGACTTCGTCACCGCACCGGAACTGTCCCCCGTCTTTGGCCAGGTGTTGGCCGCCCAGGTGCGTGAGGCGCTGGACGCCACCGGCACGCAGGAGGTCTGGGAATTCGGCGCCGGCAGCGGCGCGCTGGCCGAGCAAATTTTGGGCGAGCTGGGCAGCAGCCTGCGCCGCTACACCATCGTCGATCTTTCGGGCGACCTGCGCGCACGCCAGCAGGAGCGCCTTGCGCCCTGGGGCGACAAGGTGGCCTGGGCCGAGCGCCTGCCCGCGTCCATCGAGGGCGTGGTCGTCGGCAACGAGGTGCTGGACGCCATGCCCGTGCAGCTGCTGCAGCGCACGGACGATATCTGGCACGAGCGCGGCGTGGTCACGGGGCGGGATGGCGGCTTTGCCTGGCAGGACCGGCCCACCGATCTGCGCCCCCCCGTCGAGATCGAAGGCGGGCACGACTACCTGACCGAGATCCATGCGCAGGCCGAGGCCTTCATGCGCACCCTGGCCGCGCACCTGAAGCGCGGCGCGGCCTTTCTCATCGACTACGGCTTTGGCGAGGACGAGTACTACCACCCCCAGCGCCACATGGGCACGGTGATGTGCCACCGCGCCCACCGCGCCGACGACGACCCACTGGCTGACGTGGGCCAGAAGGACATCACCGCCCACGTCAACTTCACGGCCATGGCCGTGGCGGCGCAGGACGCGGGCCTCCACGTGCTGGGCTACACCAGCCAGGCGCGCTTTCTGCTCAATTGCGGTTTGCTCCAAAAAATGGAGCTGTTGACGCTTGTCCAGCGTGCGCCAACGGCCAAATTGATACTAGAACATGAAATGGGCGAGCTGTTCAAGGTACTGGCCGTGGCGCCGGGCGAGCCCTGGACGCCCATGGGCTTTGCCCAGGGCGACCGCACGCACAGGCTGTGATCTGGAAAGGATGACCCCATGACCCTCGAAATCGACCGCATCGACCACATCGTCCTCAACGTCGCCGACGTGCAGGCCAGCGCCGCCTGGTATGCCAGAGTGCTGGGCATGGAGCGCGAGGTGTTCGACTCGCGCACCGGCCCGCGCGTGGCGGTGAAGTTCGGCCGCCAGAAGATCAACCTGCGCCCCATGGGCGAGGACACCGTGGCCTGGTTCACCGGCGCCAACCCCATGCCGGGCAGTGACGACCTGTGTTTCATTACCGCCCAGCCTATGCGGCAGGTGCTGGATCATTTCGCCAGCGTAGGCGTTGCGTTGGAGGTAGGGCCCGTGGAGCGCACGGGGGCGTTGGGCGCCATGCAGTCGGTCTATTGCCGCGACCCGGACGGCAACCTCGTCGAAGTTGCCGTTTACTGAATGCTGCGCTGGCTCATCGTCGTCTTTCTGGCCCTGGTGCTGATCAACGGGCTCACGCCCTGGCTCAAGCGCCTGGGGCTGGGGCGGCTGCCGGGGGACTTCCAGTTTCGGCTGTTCGGGCGCGATTGGTTCATTCCGCTGGCCAGCACGCTGCTGCTGAGTTTTTTGCTGAGCCTGGCGGTGAAGTGGCTCTGAGCTTGAAATCCGTGCGATCTGGCCGCAGTTAGGCTGGCAACACGTTGCAAACCCACAGCCATGACCACAGAAGCCCTGCACATCGTCTGCCCCCATTGCCACACCACGAATCGCGTGCAGGCCGCGCAGCTGGCAAGCAGCCCCGATTGCGGCAGCTGCCACCGGCCGCTGTTCACCGGCGCGCCCCTGGAGCTGGACGCTGCCAGCTTCGACAAGCATGTGGGGCGCAGCCACATCCCCGTGGTGGTGGACTTCTGGGCGCCCTGGTGCGGGCCCTGCCGGCAGATGGCGCCGGCCTTCGCCCAGGCGGCGCGCGATCTGGAGCCGGGCGTGCGCCTGGCCAAGCTCGATACCGAGGCGCATCCAGCCATCGCCGGGCGCTACGGCATTCGTAGCATTCCGACGATGATCATGTTCCGTGGAGGGCAAGAGGTGGCGCGCGTCTCGGGTGCCCTGGGCGCGGCCGACATCGCGCGCTGGGTGCGCTCAGTGGGTTGAGGCCGTGCCTAGCCAATCGGCCACGGCGCGCACGCGTGCGGCGTGGATGCGCTCGCCCACCTTGGCGCCTTGCAGGCCCTGGGCGGCGGCCTGCGCGGCAATGCTGCTGGTGACGACCGACTGCACTGCCGCCAGCGCCGCGTTGATGCGCGCGCGCTGCGGGTAGGGCGCGTCTTCATAGCCCAGGCGCCCGCGTGCGTCGCACTCGCAGGCCAGCAAAATCTCGTCCAGCCGCGCCGGCTTGCGGATCGCGTCGCAGCGCTCCAAGAGGCGCAGCAGCGCGGCTGCGCCCAGTTCGCTGCTGCGGTGGATGTTGCCGTGCTCGCGCGCCACCACGTCGGCCAGCTCGCGGCAGTCCACGGGCACGCGCAGGCGCTCGGCCACGGCCTGCAGCAGTTTGCTGCTGCGCTGCTCGTGGCCGATGTGGCGCGGCAACATGTCCTGCGGCGTCGTGCCCTTGCCCAGGTCATGCACCAGGCAGGCAAAGCGCACGGCCAGTGGCGCCGAAAGGCGCGCCGCCATGTCCAGCACCATCATCACGTGCACGCCGGTGTCCACCTCGGGGTGGTATTCGGCGCGCTGGGGCACGCCCCACAGACGGTCGAGCTCGGGCAGCACCACGGCCAGTGCGCCACATTCGCGCAGCACCGCGAACATGCGCGACGGCTGCGCCTCCATCAGCCCGCGCGACAGTTCTTGCCACACGCGCTCGGCCACCAGATGGTCGGCCTCGCCGTGCTGCACCATTTCGCGCATCAGTTGCATGGTCTCGGGCGCCACCGAGAAATCGGTGAAGCGCGCCGCAAAGCGCGCCACGCGCAGGATGCGCACCGGGTCTTCGCGGAAGGCGTCGGTCACATGGCGCAGCAGGCGCTGCGCGATGTCGCGCCTGCCGTCATAAGGGTCAAAAATGGCCTCTACGCCCGTCTCATCAGCACCAACAGCTATCGCATTGATAGTGAGGTCGCGCCGTGCCAGGTCTTCCTCCAGCGTCACGTCGGGCGAGGTCTGCACGACAAAGCCGCGATAACCGCGCCCGTTCTTGCGCTCGGTGCGCGCCAGGGCGTACTCCTCATGCGTTTCGGGGTGCAGAAAGACCGGAAAGTCACGCCCCACGGCCACAAAGCCCTGTGCCACCATTTGCTCGGGCGTGGCGCCCACCACCACCCAGTCGTGGTCATTGACCGGGCGGCCCAGAAGCCGGTCGCGCACGGCGCCACCCACCATGTAAACCGAGTATCGGGAGTCCGCGCCCATCAGTTCACCTGGCATGGCTGATGCGAACGAAGTGGGAGGGGTACGCCTGCTTGCCGCGCCGCCCCACCCCGGCAAGGATGGAGTGGGGCAAGCGTGGCGGATAGGTGCTCGGCGGGCTGCTCATGGGCGCAGGCATCCTGCAGGTTCGGACAAGGCATGTCCGCCGAGAGTATCAGAGGCCGGGAGGCAAGGCGGGCATGGGCAATTGCCTCTCAGACAGTCAGAGGGGGGGATAGGAAGTCCTCCTGGACTCGCAGCGGGCCGAGCGTTTGCTTCGCGTCAGTCGTGCAGGCAGAAGTACTTCTGTCCGCCCAGCGCCAGCACCTGCTTTTCCATTGAATACCGCGGATTGCGCGGATCCGCCACGCCGTGGAACGTGTCCGCTGCCGTCGATATCCTGAACTGCAGCTTCCCATCGGGCCGCTTCTTCAAGACGTCCACCTGCGCTGCATCGCGGTTGCCGCTGCATTGGACATGCCGGGCCGGGTCTGGCGGCCCTGCATCGGCCCGGGTCGTCGCGAACGCTGGCAGGGTGATGGCGGCGCACAGCGCCGCGGTGACTAAGTGCTTCATGGAAACCTCTTGCTGGAAAACAGGCTTCGCATGGTGCGCGCCATGGCAGTGGGGCCGCAACGTGAAGAAGGTCATGGCTGCGTTCTGGCCCTGGCGTCTCGGCGCGCGGCGACCGGGGCGCCGATGTGACCAATTTCACCCCCTTGGGGGTATTGCCGCCGGGCCGCGCCGGGCGTAATGTGGCGCGCATGACCGCTGATCACCGCCTGCCCGATGCCGCCACCCGTGCGCCCACGATCCTGATCGCTGACGACCATGATTTGGTGCGCGACGGCGTCAAGCTGATGGTCACAGCGATGTGGCCCGGCGCCCGCGTGCTGGAGGCGGCCGATGCCGGTGCGCTGCGCCAGCAGGCGCGTCTGCTGGCGCAGCCAGCGCTGGCCCTGGTGGATCTGAACATGCCAGGCATGGACAAGGGTGCGGGCCTGGCGCTGCTGGCGCGCGATTGCCCGCAGTTGCGCGTGGTGGTGGTGTCGGCGTTGACGTCGCCCGACGTGATCCGCCGCGCGCTCGATCTGCCCAACGTGTACGCCTTCGTGCCCAAGAGCGCTGGCGCCGCGCGCATGCAGCAGGCCATCGATGCCGCTTTGGACGGCCTGCGGCTGCCCTACCAGCCGACCATGGCAGCCGCGCCGCTGCCCGAGGCCGGTCTCACGCCGCGCATGGAGGAGGTGCGCGCGCTGCTGCGCCAGGGGCTGTCCAACAAGCAGATAGCACGGCAGCTGGGCTTGTCGGAGGGCACGGTGAAGAACTACCTGTCGGAGATCTTCCGCGTGCTCCAGGTCTCCAACCGCACCCAGGCCGCGCAGTACGATCCTGAAGTCGCCTGAAAGCCTGAAAGCCCCCCCATGAAGGCGAACGCCGGCCGCATCGCTACGCAGCCGGTGTCACTGGTGCTGCTGAGCCGCCTGTGCGAGTTGCTGGGCGCGTTGCTGTTCCTGCCCGTGTTGCCATGGTGGAAGCCGGCGCTGTGGTTCGTGCTGGTGGCCAGCGCCGGCACCTGGGGTTTTTTGCGCGTGCGCCGGGCGGACTTCAAGACACTTCCCCTGCGCCAGCGGCGCGGCATTTATCGCCGCTACATTTGGCAATCGTCGGCGGCGGTAGGCAGTGCGTGCTGGCTGCTGTACGTTCCAGACAGCCACAGCTTTCACTCGCTGCTGGGCGTGTACATGGTGGCGACGGCGGGGCTGATCGCCATGTGGGGCGTGCGCGACATGGAGCGCACAGCGCTGGCGGTGACCATGATCCTGGGTCCCACCTCGCTGCGCTTCATGGTCGATGGCGTGCTGGAGCGGCAGTCCATGGTGTTCTTCCTGGGCGCAAGCGGCGTGGTGATGGGCGCGATGATCGTCTATACCGCCGCCGTGCATGCGCAGCGCATCGGCCGCGAAGCGGTGCGCCGCCGCCAGGCCGAGCGCGCCTCCGACGCCATGGCCGACCTGAGCCTGGCCAAGTCGCGCTTCTTCGCCACCGTGAGCCACGATCTGCGCCAGCCGGTGCATGCTATTGGCCTGTACCTGGAGCCGCTGGCGCGCGCGCTCGGCCCGAGCCCTGGCCCCGAGGCGCTGCGCGCACTGGGCGGCATACGCCAGTCATGGCGCGCGCTTGACGACCTGCTATCGCAGGTGCTTGACTTGACGCAGGCCGACGCCGGTTCGATGCAGGCGCGCATCACCGTGGTCGATCTGCACCCGCTGATCCGCGGCGTTGTGCAGCAGCACGGGCCCATGGCCGAAGAGGCGGGCGTGCGCGTCGTAGCGTTGATGCGCGAGCGCGCCGGCCGGTACGTGCATGCGGACGAGATCATGCTGCGGCGCGTGCTGTCCAACTTGCTGGACAACGCTATCAAGTTCTCGCCGCCCGGGCGTTGCGTGGCCATCGCCGTGCGGCCCGGCGCGCTGACCTGCCGGGTACAGGTGCGCGACGCCGGGCCGGGCATCGCCGAGGAGCAGCAGGAAGACGTCTTTCATGAGTTCGTGCAGATCGACAACCCGGCACGCAACCGCCAGCACGGCTACGGCCTGGGGCTGGCCATCTCGCGCCGCTTCGCCGAGCTGATGCTGGGCAGCCTGGCGCTACGTTCGGTACCCGACGGGGGCTCCTGCTTCACGCTCACGCTGCCAGGGGCGGAGGCCCCGCCGGCTCTGGCGCCCGAGTCCGCGCAGGAGGCGCCCGAGTCCGCGCCGACCGAGCCGGGTCAGCCCGATGCGCAGCCCCTGCCGGCGCGCGACATTCTGCTCATCGAGGACGATGCCCTGGTGGCCGACGCCATGTGCCAGCTGCTGGGCATCTGGGGCCAGAACGTGCGCCATGTGGAGACGGTGGCCGACGCCTGGCGCCTGCGCGGCTTCGGGCAACTGGCCATCTGCGACGTGCGCCTGCCCGATGGCGGCAACGGGTTCGACCTGGCGCTGCGCCTGCGCGCACTCGGTAAACCGGTGTTCCTGCTCAGCGGTGAAACCGACGCCGACTTGAAGGCCCGTGCCATGGCCGCCGGCCTGCCCTTGATCACCAAGCCCGTGTCCGCCGCACGCATGCGGGCGCTGCTGCGCACCCTCTGAATTTCTGACCGGCAGGTGACCTTCTTCACCTGTGCGCGGCGCAGTGCAATTCCTACAGTGCCTGACATCGCCCCGCGTGTTGCGGAGCGAGTCCACCCAAGGAGAAACCGCCGTGTACCGTCCTGATTCCTGCGTCGTGATGAACCCGCCTCAGGGCCTTGCCGAGCCCGCGCCCCATGGGCAGCCCAAGGCCGGGCGCTTTGTCGAAACCCCTGCCGTGAAGTGGCTGCGCCAGGCGTTCGCCGTGCTCCATGCGACGTCCCCCGCCGCGGCCGCGCACCTGGCCTACGTGCTGCTGACGCGCCCGCCCCGCGTGGCCGAGCGCTCATGGCAGGCGAGCCTGCGCGAACACGCCAGGCAAAGCACCCTGCCTTTTGGCAGCGGCCACCTGGCGCTGTACGACTGGGGTAGCGGCCCGACGGTGCTGCTGGTGCATGGCTGGGGCGCGCGCGGCACGCACCTGGGCAAGCTGGTGCCGCCGCTGGTGGCCGCCGGCTATCGCGTGGTCGCCTTCGACGCGCCGGGCCACGGGCAGTCCAGCGGGCGTTCGGCCACGCTGCCGCAGTTTGCCAGCGCGATTGCCACCGTTGCCGCGCACATCGGCGAGATCCACACCCTCGTCGCCCACTCCTTCGGCGTCGCGATGGCGCTGTGGGCGCAGGTCGATTGGGGTCTGAAGGCGCGGCACCAGGTGCTGTTCAGCTCGCTCGATCATTGCAAGTGGGTGACCGAGGAGTTCGGCCGCCTGATGCGGCTGCCACCGTCGGTGCTGGCACGGGGCCGGCAACTGATGGTGGAGCGCTGCCACGGCGTCATGGACTGGGAGCGGCTGTCGGTGGGCGACATGCTGGCGCAAACCGCGCAGCCTACCCTGCTGGTGCACGACACCGAGGACCCTGAGGTGCCGATCGAGCATATGTACAACCTGATGGTCGCCTGCTCCCTGCGCCCGCTGGAGCTGCATGTCACCGAAGGGTTGGGGCATCACCGCCTGCTGGGCAATCGGAAGGTGATCGAACGCCTGGTGGACTTCATCGGCGCGCCGCAGGCAGCGTGATGCCATGCCAATCATCGCCGCCCCCTCCTTCTGGACGTCGCTGTCCATCGTCCTGCCCCTGGCCTGCCTGGGCGCGCTGGCGTGGCTGCACGTGCTGATCCGCCGGCTGGCCCGCTGTCTGCCCGATCGCAATGAGGACATGGTGCTGAATGATCAGCTTCGGCGCTGATGCCGATGGGCCTTCGGGCAACCGGTGCTGCCTGCCATGTGGGTTGTCATGGCGTCGCGTGTAAATTCAGCGCCCTTGCCCCGGAGCCCCACCATGTCGTCCAGCCAGATCACCATCGTCCAGCCCAACCTTGACGGCAGCCTGCCCATCCCCGCGCCGCCCGAGCCCAGTGCGGCCGAGCAGGCACAGGCCCAGCTCGCGCAGCAGACCGAGGCGCTGCAGCAGCGCCTGCAGGATCTGCAGGCGCTGCTGGACAAGCCGCTGTCCGCCATCCTGTCCGAGCACGACAAGGCGCTGGAGTCGGCCGCAGCCTGGGATGCCTTTGGCGCCCAATGGCTGCTGGCCCAGCGCGCCATGCGCCGCGTGGCGCTGGACCTGGCGGCGGCCCAGGGCCTGGACGAGGCGGCGGTGGTGGCGCGCGCCATGGGGTATGCCAACGCGGTGTTGAACAGCGAGGAGGAAGACCTGGGCG
>JAGPIX010000036.1 GCA_018054745.1 Alicycliphilus sp. | reverse complement strand
GTGGACGACAAGGCGCGGCAACTGGCGGTGCAGCAGCACCGCTCGGGGGCGGATCTGGTGGCGCTGACGCAGCAGCGCCGCCGCTGGCTGGGCGACTGGCTGCAGGGCGGCATGCTGCGGCATTTGCTCGGTCACGCGGACTGCGACCTGCTGGTCTACCCGCATGACCGGCCCCAGGCCACGCCGGGCGGGCGGGCGCTTCAGTCGCGCGTGGCGCGGCGCTGGACGCAGGCGATATAGGCCTGGCCATCGGGCGCGCGGCCGGCGCGCTGGGCATCTGACAGCATGCTTCCTAAGCATTCCATGGCCGCATGGTGGGCGTCGTGCAGCGAGCCCAGGCGGCGGCTGAGCAGCTCCACGGCCTGGCGTATGCCGCGCGGCTGGTCGATGCTGCATTGCTCGCTGATCGACAGGTGCATGGACAGGTGCAGAAACGGATTCGTGCGCGTGGGCGTCTCGTCGTAGTTGCGCGCCACGGCGGCGTCGGCGTCGGCCAGGTCGGCGTGGTACTCGGGGTGCTCGGCGATCCACAGGCCGGCCAGGGTCTCTATGGCCTCCATGGGCCCGCCGGCCTGCTGCTTGGCGTGGGCGGCGCAGAAAAAGCGCCGCACATCGGCTTGGGTGGGGTTGAACATGGGCGTCAGCCTAGCACGCTGGCCCGCTATGCGCGGCGCAGGCCCACGGTGCGCGAGATGGCCTGCGCCGTGGCCAGCAGCTCGGGCAGCAGCTGCTCGCGCAGCATCTCGGTGCTGGTGCGGTTGGCCTGGCCGCTGATGTTGAGGGCCGCCACCACCTGGCCGGCGCGGTTCTTGAGCGGCGCGGCGACGGAGATCAGGCCTTCCTCCAGCTCCTGGTCGACCAGGCACCAGCCCTGCTGGCGCGCCTGGGTGATGCGCGCCAGCAGCACCTGGTCGTCCAGCGCCGTGTGGCGCGTGAAGGCCTGGCGCGGCAGGGCGGCCAGGCGTGCGTGCAGGTCTTCCTCGGGCAGGGCCGCCAGCAGCACCCGGCCCATCGACGTCCAGAAGGCCGGCAGGCGCGAGCCCACGGCCAGGTTGGTGCTCATGATCTTGTGCGTGTGTATGCGCAGCACATAGACGATGTCCAGCCCGTCGAGCACGGCGGCCGAGCAGGACTCGTGCACGCGCTCGGTCAGCGCTTCCATCATGGGTTCGGCCAGATCCCAGATGGGGGTGGAGCTGAGGTAGGCAAACCCGAGATCCAGGATGCGCGGCGTGAGGCGGAACAGGCGCCCGTCGCTCTCCAGATAGCCCAGGGTTTGCAGAGTCAGCAGGATGCGCCGGGCGCCGGCGCGTGTCAGGCCGGTGCGCGCCGCCACCTCGCTGAGCGTCTGCTGCGGCGCGCTGGCGTTGAAGGAGCGGATCACCTCCAGGCCGCGCGCAAACGACTGCACATAGCTGTCGCCAGGTTTGTGGGTAGTACTTACGGAAAGGGGGGTGTCAAGCATGGCCATTTGTCCTAGAATTCATTATACGAACAAAAGTTCGATATTCGAACATATTGTGTCGGACTCGGGCCGGCTTTTCTTTTTTCTTCACCACGGCAAGACATGATCAACAAGATTGCGGACTCGGTTGCCCAGGCGCTCTCTGGCGTCAAGGACGGCGCTACGGTACTCATAGGCGGCTTTGGCACCTCGGGCAACCCGATCGAGCTGATAGACGGCCTGATCGCCCACGGCGCGCGCGAGCTCACGGTGGTCAACAACAACGCCGGCAATGGCGATGCGGGACTGGCGGCGCTTTTGAAGAGTGGCCAGGTGCGCAAGATCATCTGCAGCTTTCCGCGCCAGGCCGACAGCTGGGTGTTTGACGAGCTCTACCGCGCCGGCAAGATCGAGCTGGAACTCGTGCCCCAGGGCAACCTGGCCGAGCGCATGCGCGCCGCTGGCGCCGGCATAGGCGCCTTCTTCTGCCCCACGGCCTATGGCACCGAGCTGGCCAAGGGCAAGGAGACGCGCGAGATCAACGGCAAGCACTATGTGCTGGAGTACCCGATCTACGGCGACGTGGCCCTGGTCAAGGCGGAGAAGGGCGACCGCTGGGGCAACCTGACCTACCGCATGTCGGCGCGCAACTTCGGCCCGGTGTGCGCCATGGCCGCCCAATTCACCGTGGCCACGGTGCATGAGATCGTGGAGCTGGGTGAGCTGGACCCCGAGGCCGTGGTCACGCCCGGCATCTTCGTCAGCCAGGTGGTCAAGGTGCCTCGCGTCGCCACCAAGGCCGGTGGTATCAGGGAATAAGACCAGTAGAGCGCAGGAGATACAAGCGTGAGCAACTATCAAAAACGAAGCAAAACCGAGCTGGCCCAGCGCGTGGCCCAGGACATTTTCGACGGCGCCTATGTGAACCTGGGCATAGGCCAGCCCACCCTGGTGGCCAACCACCTGCCGGCCGGGCGCGAGGTGGTGCTGCATTCCGAGAACGGCATCCTGGGCATGGGCCCGGCCCCGGCAGCGGGCCAGGAGGACTACGACCTGACCAACGCCGGCAAGCAGCCCGTCACGCTGCTGCCCGGTGGCAGCTTTTTTCACCATGCCGACAGCTTCGCCATGATGCGCGGCGGCCATCTGGACATCTGCGTGCTCGGCGCGTTTCAGGTGAGCAGCACGGGCGACCTGGCCAACTGGAGCACGGGCGAGCCCGGCGCCATCCCGGCAGTGGGCGGCGCCATGGATCTGGCCGTGGGCGCCAAGTCCACCTGGGTGATGATGGATTTGCTCACCAAGACCGGCGAGTGCAAGGTGGTTGAGGAGTGCAGCTACCCCCTCACCGGCCTGGCCTGCGTGAAGCGCATCTACACCGATTTATGCACGCTGGAATGCACACCCGATGGTCTGCGGCTGATCGACACCGTGCCGGGCCTGACGCATGCCGAGCTGGAAAGCATCGTCGGCCTGCCGATACGGCAATAAGCATTAAATATGGCTGTAACGCTTGCTGGATAAGCGCAAGCAGCTCTCTTTTTTAAATCACCTCACAGGAGACAACATGACCCAAGCCTTTATCTGCGACGCCATCCGCACCCCCTTCGGCCGCTACGGCGGCGCCCTTGCCGGCGTGCGCACCGACGACCTGGGGGCCATACCCATCAAGGCGCTGATGGAGCGCAACCCCGGCGTGGACTGGAAGGCGGTGAACGACGTGCTCTACGGCTGCGCCAACCAGGCCGGCGAGGACAACCGCAACGTGGCGCGCATGGCGGCCCTGCTGGCGGGGCTGCCGATTGCGGTGCCTGGCGGCACCATCAACCGCCTGTGCGGCTCGGGCCTGGACGCCGTGGGCACGGCGGCGCGCGCCATCAAGGCGGGCGAGGCGCGGCTGATGATCGCCGGCGGCGTGGAGAGCATGAGCCGCGCGCCCTTCGTCATGCCCAAGGCCGAGAGCGCCTTCAGCCGCAGCAACGCCGTGTACGACACGACGATTGGCTGGCGCTTCATCAACAAGCTGATGAAGCAGCACTACGGCGTCGATTCCATGCCCGAGACGGCCGAGAACGTGGCCGACGACTTCCAGATCGAGCGCGAGGCCCAGGACCGCATGGCGCTCGCCAGCCAGCAAAAGGCCGCCGCGGCGATTGCTGCCGGCCACCTGGCGCAGGAGATCGTGCCCGTGCATATCCCGCAGAAAAAGGGCGACCCCATCATCGTCAGCCAGGACGAGCACCCGCGTGCCACCACCATGGAGGCGCTGGCCAAGCTCAAGGGCGTGGTGCGGCCTGACGGCACGGTGACGGCCGGCAACGCATCTGGCGTGAACGACGGCGCCTGCGCCCTGCTGCTGGCCAACGAAGAGGCCGCCAAGGCCTACGGCCTGACGCCGCGCGCCCGCGTGGTCGGCATGGCCGTGGCCGGCGTGGCGCCACGCATCATGGGCTTTGGCCCGGCGCCGGCCGTGCGCAAGGTGCTCGAGCTCACCGGATTGAGCCTGGCGCAGATGGACGTGATCGAGCTCAACGAGGCTTTTGCAGCCCAGGGCCTGGCCGTGCTGCGCGACCTGGATCTTGCCGACGACGACCGGCGCGTCAACCAGTGGGGCGGCGCCATCGCCCTGGGCCACCCGCTGGGTGCATCGGGCGCGCGCCTGGCGACCACCGCCGTGAGCCAGCTGCACACGCTGGGCGGCAAATACGCGCTGTGCACCATGTGCATAGGCGTGGGCCAGGGCATCGCCGTGATCCTTGAACGCGTTTGACGCCCGACCATTGCCGACAGAAAAAGGACACAGGATGACCCCGATACGCATCACCCGCCGCAGCCTGCTGGCCGGCCTGGCCGCCGCCGCCTTGCCCCTGGGCGCGCTGGCGCAGAACTACCCGGCCAAGCCGGTGACCATCGTCGTGCCGTTCGCCCCCGGCGGCACCACCGACATCCTGGCGCGCATCGTCGGCCAGGGCCTTGGCACCGAGCTGGGCCAGCCCTTCGTGGTGGACAACCGCGCCGGCGCCGGTGGCAACATCGGCGCCTCGCTGGCGGCCAAGGCGCCGGCGGACGGCTACACGCTGTTCATGGGCACGGTGGGCACGCACGCCATCAACCAGGCGCTGTACAAGAAGATGCCCTTTGACCCGGTGAAGGACTTCGCGCCCATCTCGCGCGTGGCCACGGTGCCGAATCTGCTGGTGGCCCACCCCAGCCAGCCCTACAAGACCGTCAAGGAGCTGATCGCCTACGCCAAGGCCAACCCGGGCAAGGTGACCTACGGCTCGCCGGGCAGCGGAGCCTCGCCCCATGTGTCGGGCGAGCTGTTCAAGAGCATGACCGGCACCGACCTGCTGCATGTGCCCTACAAGGGCAGCGCCCCGGCCATGACCGACCTGCTGGGTGGGCAGATCGCCATCATGTTCGACAACATGCCGTCAGCCATCCAGCATGTGCGCTCGGGCAAGCTGCGCCCCATCGCCGTGACCACGGCCAAGCGCTCGCCCGAGCTGCCTGACATACCCACCATCGCCGAGGCCGGCGTGCCCGGCTACGAGGCCATGTCCTGGTTCGGCCTGTTCGCCCCCGCGGCAACTCCGAAGCCCGTGCTGGACAGGCTCAATGCCGCCCTGGTCAAGGTGCTGAACCAGCCCGACGTGAAGAAGAAGATCGCCGAGCAGGGCGGCGACGTGGTGGCCGAGACGCCCGAGCAGTTCGCCGCCTTCATCAAGGCCGAGACGGCCAAATGGGGCAAGGTGGTGAAGGATTCGGGTGCCACGGTCGATTGATCATGTCACTATAAATATAAGAGCTTATAGCGCACGTCTAATGGGCGCTACAGCCGTTTTTCTTATGAAGATTTGCCGGGCTGCGGCTTGTCCGGCGTCAGCCCGCTGCCGGCCTCGGCCGCGGCCATGCGCTCCTGGCGCTCCTTGGCCAGCTGCTCCACCAGCTGCTGGCGCCCCTGCCTGGCGACGGCGATCATGGCCTCGCGGTCGTTGTGGTGCTCGTACATGCGCTCGGACAGGGCGATGTTGTGGGCGCGAAAGCGCTCGGCCAGGGCGTCGGCGTCGGCCTGCGACAGGCCGGTGAGCTCCAGCACCGTGCGCGCCGTGCGCAGGCTGGACTCGAACAGCTCGCGCTCCACATGCTGCACGCCCAGGTCGCGCAGCGCGTGCCAATGCGTCACGTCGCGCGCGCGGGCCACGATGTGCAGGTGCGGGAAATGCTTTTTCGCCAGCTGCACGATCTTGAGGGACTGCTCCGGCGCATCCACCGCCACCACCAGGATGCGGGCCTGCTGCGCACCCGCCATGCGCAGCAGGTTCACGCGCGTCGCGTCGCCGTAGAACACGCGGTAGCCAAAGGTGTGGGCCACCTCCAGCATCTCCACGCTGTGGTCCAGCACCGTGGCCGGCACGCCCTGGGCCAGCATCATGCGCGCCACGATCTGGCCGTAGCGCCCGAAGCCCGCAATGATCACCGGCGCGCTCTGCGGCTCGGAAATCTCCTGGGCCTGCGGCGCGCTTTGGAGCGTGGCGTGGCGCTGCAGCAGCACGCGGTCAAGCCACACCAGCAGCAACGGGCCCATCAGCATGGACAGCGCCACCGCGCCTATCAGCAGCGAGGCGTGGTCCGGCGCAATGGCGCCGAACGTGGCGCCGGACTGGAACACCACGAAGGCGAACTCGCCGCCCTGGGCCAGCAGCAGCGTGAACAGCGGGCGCTCCTGGTAGGCCATGGCGGTCACGCGTGCCAGCAGCCAGATCACCGCCGCCTTGATGGCCAGAAAGCCCAGCAGCAGGCCCAGCATGGCGAAGGGGTGGTGCGCGATCACGCCAAAATCGATGCTCATGCCCACGGCAATGAAGAACAGACCCAGCAGCAGGCCCTTGAAGGGCTCGATGTCGGTCTCCAGCTCGCGCCGGTACTCACTGTCGGCCAGCAGCACGCCGGCCAGAAAGGCGCCCAGGGCCATCGACAGGCCCACGGTCAGCATCAGCATGGCAATGCCCACCACCAGGAACAGCGAGGCGGCGGTGAAGATCTCGGGCGTCTTGCTTTTTGCAATCCAGCGCAAGAGCGGCCGCAGCACCCAGCGCCCGCCAAACACGATGGCGGCCACCACGGCGATGATCTTCAGCGCCTCGGGCAGCAGGTCCAGCGGCGCATGCGGCTGCAGCGCCTCGGCCCGCGCCGCCACGCCCAATAGCGGCAGCAGGGCCAGGATGGGGATCGCCGCCACGTCCTGGAACAGCAGGATGGAGAACGCCTTCTGCCCGCTGTCGGTGCGCAGCAGGTTGCGCTCGTTCAGCACCTGCAGCGCGATCGCCGTAGATGACAGCGCCAGCCCCAGCGCCCCCACCAGTGCCACGCGCCAGGGCAGGCCCAGGGCCCAGGCGCAGCCCCACAGCAGTAGCGCGCAGCCGGCCATCTGCGCCATGCCCAGGCCGAGGATGGGCCGGCGCAGGCTCCACAGCCGGCTGGGCTGCAGCTCCAGGCCGACCAGAAACAACATCAGCACCACACCAAACTCGGCAAAGTGCAGTATGTCCTGCACATTGCTCACCAGGGCCAGGCCCCAGGGCCCTATGGCAATGCCCGCCGCCAGGTAGCCGATGATGGCGCCCAGGCCGAGCGCGCGGGCGATGGGCACGGCAATCACGGCCGCGGCCAGGTAGGTGAATCCGTAGGTGAGCCAGACGGGGGCTTGGGCCATGGTGGGGGAAGCGAAAACTGAAAGCCAAGGGCGGAATTCTGACAGTCCGGGGTGCCCTTGATTGCGCAGGCTGGCGCTCGGCCAGAGTGGCAAGTGGCGGCTGTTGGCCTCTATGCTTCAGATGTGGTTTGGCAGGGGCCGAGGGGGCTCGGTTGCGGAAGGTTGGAAATCATAGCGGGGGATGCCACGCGTTTGTGCCGTGTGGGTGAGGCTCATACGGTCGATGTCGTCGATGGACATGATCGGTGAGTACATGAGGTCGGCGGGATCCGTCGTCCGCTGCCAGCCAAACTTCATTTCGCCAACGATGCGCATCAGCATTTTCTGTATGCGCAGCCTGATGACATCCCCCGAGGCCGGATTGCCGTCCCTGGTGAAGAGCAGCCTGGCGACGGACAGCACCGAGGTGCGCGCCATGGGACTGTGCATCGAGTACTGGAACCGGAAGTTGCGGGAGCGTGAGTTGATGTCCTTGTCCGTGAGCACGATGAAATACGTTCTTGGCCCCGCGTCTGGCAGCCGCTTCGCGAAGGTGGCGCCAAGTGGCAGGTAGTCTTCGGCGGGGTACTGGTTCGTGCCAGCGAATGGCTCGGTCACACCCGAAGGCACCTGGAGCGCGGACTTGACCCACATGCCGGTGTCTTCCGTCAATGTCCGGGCGACGGTGGCCGCAACCTGCTCCGGAATTCCATCGGTGGGAATGACGTACAGCACTACGCTATCCACCGGGCTTGAGGGAACCAGGCGTTCCGGCTGGGCATGAGCCAGGGGTGACAGCAGCAGCGAGAGCACAATGATTCGGCGGTTCATGGGATACCTCGCGAATGAAAGGGGCAATGGCGTCTCGGGCGCGCCGCGTATCGGTGGTCAACGGCGACCGGGCACCATCATGCAGCATCAAGGCCAAGCCCGCGGCCAGCAGCTGCGCGGCCGATAAAATGCGTTCTCCCTTGCAACACTTTTCCCAGCACGACGTGATATGGACTGGCACACCTGGATGGCTTTTTTTGCGGCGTCGTGGGTGATCGCCATTTCGCCGGGCTCGGGTGCCGTGCTGTCCATGAGCCATGGTCTGTCTTACGGCGTGCGCAAGACGGGCGCCACCATCCTGGGGCTGGAGCTGGGCCTGCTGTTCATCCTCATCGTCGCGGGCGCCGGGGTGGGTTCGCTGTTGATTGCCTCCGAGCTGGCCTTCACCGTGGTCAAGGTGCTGGGCGCCTGCTACCTCATCTACCTGGGTTTCAGCCAGTGGCGCGCGGGCTCGGCCGGTACGCTGGGCGGCGACCTGCTGGCCGCGCCGGCCAGCTGGCGCCGGCGTGTGCTGACCGGTGCGCTGACCAATGCCACCAACCCCAAGGGCATTTTGTTCATGGTGGCGGTGCTGCCGCAGTTCATGAGTGAAGCGCGCCCGCTCTGGAGCCAGCTGCTAGTGATGGCCCTGACCCTGGTGTCGGTGGATCTGATCGTGATGAACGGCTATGCCGCCAGCGCCAGCGTGCTGCGCCGCTGGATGCAGAACGCCAGCGCCATGCGTGCGCAAAACCGCGTGTTTGGCGGCCTGTTGATGCTGGTGGGCGCCGGGCTGTTCTTCGTCAAGCGTGGTACGCAGCACCAGTAATGCTTCTAAATTAATAGCTATATGCGTTTTATGGATGGGCGCTAGAGGCTTGTTTTATTCAAACCAGAGAGGGATTCCAGATGCCAGTCATTGCTGTAGCCAGTCCCAAGGGAGGCGTGGGCAAGTCCACGCTGTCCACCAACATCGCGGGTTACTTTGCCAGCCGCGGCCATACGGTGGTGCTGGGCGATGCCGATCGCCAGCAGTCCGCGCGCCTGTGGCTGCAGCAGCGCCCGGCCACGGCTCGGCCCATTGGGGCCTGGGAGGTGGATGCCGACTGGATCAGCGCTCCGCCGAAGCAGGCCACCCATGCCGTGCTGGACACGCCGGCCGGCCTGGGCGGCTGGCGCCTGAAGGACGCGCTGAAGCTGGCCGACCGCATCATCGTGCCGCTGCAGCCCAGCCTGTTCGACATCTACGCCACCGGCCAGTACCTGGACGAGCTGGCGGCCCAGCGCCCCGGCGGGCTGGAGCGCGTGGCCATCGTCGGCATGCGCGTCGATCCGCGCACCATCGTCGCCGAAAAGCTGCGCAACTTTGTGGACAGCCTGGGCCTGCCGGTGCTGGGCTATCTGCGTAACACGCAAAACTATGTGCAGCTGGCGGCGCAGGGGCAGTCGGTGTTCGACGTGGCCGGCACGCGCGTGGCGCGCGATGTGGAGCAGTGGCAGGGCATTTGCGACTGGCTGGACGCTGTTTGATTTCTTAAGCCTGCGGCGCTAGAAAGCTGTTCTGCCGCCAGGCCTCGAACACCGTCACCGCCACGGCGTTGGACAGATTCAGGCTGCGCTGCCCGGCCAGCATGGGCAGGCGCAGGCGTTGCGCGGGCGCAAAGCTCTCGCGCAACTCGGGCGGCAGGCCGCGCGATTCGGCGCCAAACAAGAACCAGTCGCCGGGCAGAAAGCCCGTGTCGTGCACCAGGCGCGTGCCATGGGTGGTCAGGGCGAACATGCGCGCCGGGTCGGGCTGCATCTCGCGCAGCAGCGCCGTCCAGCCCTTGTGCAGGCGCAGCTTGGCGTATTCGTGATAGTCCAGGCCGGCGCGGCGCATGAGCCGGTCTTCCATCGAAAACCCCAGCGGCTCCACCAGGTGCAGCGTGCAGCCGGTATTGGCCGCCAGGCGGATCACGTTGCCCGTGTTGGGCGGGATTTCGGGCTCGACGAGGACGATGTGAAACATGGCGCTATTGTCACCGTCAGCCGCTGTCGCGCGGGCGCTGCGGTGGTCACGGCGTGCGCGCCAGCACCAGGGCGCCGACATGCGCCACGCCAGCCTCGCGCAGGGGCGCGGCGGCGGCGTGCAGCGTGGCGCCGGTGGTCATCACGTCGTCCACCAGCAGCACGCGGCGACCGGCCAGCTGCTGCGCGCGCAGCGGCTCGAGCACAAAGGCACCGCGCAGGTTGCGCAGGCGCTGCGCGCGCGTGAGCTGCGCTTGTGCCTCGGCCTCGCGCGTGCGCAGCAGCAGGTCGGGCCGCACATGCGCGCCGGCCAGCCGGCGTGCCAGCAGCAGCGCCTGGTTGTAGCCGCGATGACGCAGCCGCCCGGGCGCCAGCGGCACGGGCAGCACCCAATCGGCCTGCTCCAGCAGCTCTTGCGCACCCGGCGTCTGGCGCATCAGCGCGGCGAGTGCCGTGGCCCAGCCCGGATCGTCCTGGAATTTGAATTGCGCCAGCAACTGTGACCACGGGTAGCCGTAGTCCACGGCGGCCAGGCAGGCGTCCAGTGGCGGCGGGTGCAGCAGGCACTGCCCGCATTGCGCCACGCCGCCATGCACCACGCAGGCGCAGGTGGCGCAGCGCGCCAGCCGCGGCGCAAAGCGCGCGCAGCAGGCCGCGCACAGGCGTTGCGCCGGCCAGGCATGGCAGACGGCGCATTGGCTGGGCAGCCGGGCGCCGAGGGCCGCCAGGGTCGCCAGGCCCCGGCGCCATATCCCTGCGGGGCGCGTGTCAAGCATGGGCTCAATATACTCGCCGCCATTTGCGTCCCGCCATGTCAGAACAACGTCCGCCCACCATAGACCCGGTTGCCGCCGCGCGCTGGCATGCCATGGTCTCTGACGAATCGCCCTGGCTGCACGAGGAGGTGGCGCGGCGCATGCAGGACAGGCTGCAGTGGATGGTGAATGCGCCCACCGCCTGGTGCGACTGGGATCCGTTGCGCGGTGGCATGCAGGGCCATGCGCTGGTGAGCGAGCGCTTTGCACAGGCCGCGTGCCAGATCCACGAAACCTCTTCGCCCCAGGGTGAGGCGCTGGCGCGCGAACGCCTTGCCAGGCGCTGGTGGAGCCCGGCGCGCTGGATCGCCAACGCGCCGCGCTTTGGCCAGCCCGAAGCCGCCAGCGTGCAGATGTTGTGGTCCAACATGGCGCTGCACATGGCCGCGGATCCGCAGGCCCTGGTGACGCAATGGCATCGGGCGCTGGCGGTGGATGGCTACCTGATGTTCTCCTGCCTGGGGCCGGACACGCTGCGCGAGCTGCGCGCCCTGTATGCCGAGCTGGACTGGCCCGCGCCCGGCCATGCGCTGACCGACATGCACGACTGGGGCGACATGCTGGTGCATGCCGGCTTTGCCGAGCCCATCATGGACATGGAGCGCATCACCTTGACCTTTGCCACGCCCCAGCGCCTGCTGCAGGAGCTGCGCGGCCTGGGGCGCAACCTGCACCCGCAGCGCTTTGCGGCGTTGCGTGGGCGCAACTGGCGTGCGCGGCTGGAGCAGGCCCTGGCGCAGCGCCTGGCCGACGCTGGTGCGGACGGGCAGCTGGCCCTGACCTTTGAGATCATCTACGGCCACGCCTTCAAACCCGCGCCCCGTGTGCGCTTGGAGGGCAGCAGCGCCGTATCGCTGCAGGACATGCGCGCCATGCTGCACGCGGGCCGTTCATCCACGCGCTGAGTGCTCTGCGGCGCTGTTTGCGCCGTCAATGACCTCCATCAATGCGCGCTAGAATGAATTGTGATTGCAGAGTCGGAACTCTCCTGACGTGGTGAAGCCTGGGTGTTGCCAGGTGCATCTTGTCGCATCTTTTGAAGTTCTGAGGACACCATGCGTTGTCAGAACCTTTCTTGTGCGTCACTTCTTCACGCTGCTTCCCTGGGGCTAACGCGTATTGCGGGTGCTTTGCTGGCTGGGCATGCTGAAAGCGAACGAGAGAGTCCGTGCACTGGATCGTGGAGACAACAGGCTGCCTGGAAAGTGGTCTGGACTGATTGAAAAAATGCGGCAGTCGTGCACTGCCCCGTCGCTGGCGAATGCAGGTTCCATGCGGCAGGGGTGGCAGGTGGTCGCAAGGCTTTGCGCAGCGTCTGGCAACAGTGCACGCCGCAGGGGATTGGTCAACCGGAGCTAGAAAGACAAGAGAGAACCATGACAAGCATTTCCAACAAGCTGGCCTCCCCGTTGCTGGTAGCGCTCGCCTCCTGGGGCACGCTGGCCCATGCCGTGCAAGACCTGCCCGGCGGCCCGGCGGTAAACCAGCTGAACCTGCACCCACCCGTGACAAAGATCGCCGAGGCGCAGCATGAGCTGCACTGGATGCTGATGATCATCTGCACGGTCATCTTCATCGGCGTCTTCGGCGTCATGTTCTATTCGATCTGGCACCACCGCAAATCACGTGGTGCCAAGGCGGCGAATTTCCATGAATCCACCGCTGTCGAAATCACCTGGACGGTGATTCCCTTCCTGATCGTGATCGCCATGGCCGCGCCCGCCACCAAGGTCATCGTGGCGCAGAAGGACACGACCAACGCCGAGCTGACGATCAAGGTCACCGGCTACCAATGGAAATGGGGTTACGACTACCTGACTGGCGAGGGCGAGGGCATAGGCTTTCTCTCCACCCTGGATTCATCGCAGCGCGCCCTGTCCAGCGCCGGCACACCCCAGGGCGACAACTATCTGCTCAAGGTGGACAACCCGCTGGTGGTCCCGGTGAACAAGAAGGTGCGCATCATCACCACCGCCAACGACGTGATCCATTCGTGGATGGTGCCCTCCTTTGGGGTCAAGCAGGATGCCATCCCCGGTTTTGTGCGCGACACCTGGTTTCGCGCCGAGCAGGTGGGCGACTATTACGGCCAGTGCGTGGAGCTGTGCGGCAAGGAGCATGCCTACATGCCGATCCACGTGAAGGTGCTGCCGCAGGTGGAGTACACGGCCTGGGTGGCGGATCAGCAAAACAAGGCCGCCGCCAGGCGCGATGATCCGAACAAGGTCTGGGCGCTGGCAGATCTGCAGGCGCGGGGCGCCAAGGTCTATGCCGCCAACTGCGCGGCCTGCCACCAGGCCAACGGCAAGGGGGCCGGGCCCATCAAGGCGCTCGATGGCTCGGCCATCGTCAAGAACGCCAACCATGCGCCGCAGATTCAGGTTGTGCTCAAGGGCGCCGGCAATGGTGCCATGCCCTCCTGGGCCGCCTTGAGCGATACCGACCTGGCGGCCGTGGTCACCTATACCAAGAACGCCTGGTCGAACAAGACCGGCCAGCTGGTGCAGCCCGCCGAGATCGTGGCCCTGCGCGCCAAGTGAAACCCAAGGCCCAACGCAACGTATTGAGGATTCGACCATGAGCGCAGTTTTGGACAACCATGGGCATGCCGCCGGCCATGACGACCACCATCACCACCAGCCCACGGGCTGGCGGCGCTGGGTGTACGCCACCAACCACAAGGACATAGGCACGCTGTATCTGCTGTTCTCGTTCACCATGCTGATGATCGGCGGCGTGCTGGCGATGCTGATCCGCGCCGAGCTGTTCCAGCCCGGCCTGCAGATCGTGAACCCGGAGATGTTCAACCAGTTCACCACCATGCACGGTCTGATCATGGTGTTCGGCGCCATCATGCCGGCCTTCGTGGGCTTTGCGAACTGGATGATCCCGCTGCAGATCGGCGCCTCGGACATGGCGTTTGCGCGCATGAACAACCTCAGCTTCTGGCTGCTGGTACCAGCGGGCATCATGCTGGCGGCATCGTTCTTCATGGCCGGTGGCGCACCCGCCGGCGGCTGGACGCTGTATGCGCCACTGTCGGCGCAAATGCCCATGTCGCTGGACGCGGCCATTTTTGCGCTGCACATCATGGGCGCCTCGTCCATCATGGGTGCCATCAACATCATCGTCACCATCCTGAACATGCGCGCGCCGGGCATGACGCTGATGAAGATGCCCATCTTCTGCTGGGCCTGGCTGATCACCGCCTACCTGCTGATCGCCGTGATGCCGGTGTTTGCCGGCGCCATCACCATGACGCTGACCGACCGCCACTTCGGCACCAGTTTCTTCAACCCGGCCGGCGGCGGCGACCCGGTGATGTACCAGCATATCTTCTGGTTCTTTGGCCACCCCGAGGTCTACATCATGATCCTGCCGGCCTTCGGCATGATCAGCCAGATCGTGCCCACCTTCGCGCGCAAGAAGTTGTTTGGCTACACCTCCATGGTGTACGCCATTGCCGCCATCGCCACGCTGTCGATGATCGTCTGGGCGCACCACATGTTCACCACCGGCATGCCGGTCACCGGACAGCTGTTTTTCATGTACGGCACCATGCTGATCGCCATCCCCACGGGCGTGAAGGTGTTCAACTGGACGGCGACCATGTGGCGTGGCTCGATGACGTTTGAAACGCCCATGCTGTGGGCCGTGGGCTTCATCTTCGTGTTCACCATCGGGGGCTTCACCGGCGTGATTCCGGCCGTGGTGCCGGTGGACACGCAGATCCAGGACACCTACTACATCATTGCCCATTTCCACTATGTGCTGGTGGCCGGTTCGCTGTTCGCCATCTATGGCGCGTACTACTACTGGTCGCCCAAATGGTGCGGCGTGATGTACAACGAGACGCGCGGCAAGATCCATTTCTGGTGGTCGATGATCTCTTTCAACGTCACCTTCTTTCCCATGCACTTTCTGGGGCTGGCAGGCATGCCGCGACGCTATGCCGACTACCCGATGCAGTTTGCCGACTTCAACATGATTGCCTCCATCGGCGGCTTCTTCTTCGGTGCCGCACAGGTGTATTTTTTCTTCGCCGTGGTGCTGCCCATGCTGCGCGGCAAGGGCGACAAGGCGCCGCAGCGGCCCTGGGAGGGCGCCGAGGGCCTGGAGTGGGAAGTGCCTTCGCCGGCGCCGTTCCATACCTTTGAGGAGCCGCCCAAGCTGGACGCCACGGCGACCCGGGTGATTGGCTGAGCGCGGGCCGACAGGAGCAGTAGCGAGATGACGTCACAAGAGCAACGCAAGCGCAATGCCCGGCTCGGGCTGATGCTGGCTGCGGTGGCGCTGGCATTGTTTGTCGGCTTCATTGTCCAGCGGTATTTCGTGCTGGGCCATTGACGGCGGAGGCAGGCATGGCACGGCGCAGCGACAACCTCAGGATGCTCGGCAAGCTGCTGGTCGTGACCCTGGGCATGTTCGCCTTTGGCTATCTGCTGATTCCCGCCTACAAGGCGATCTGCGAGGCCACGGGCGTGAACATCCTCTCGCTCACCGAGCGCCAGGTCCCCGGCAATGGTGTCGCCGCGGACGAGGCACGTGCGCTGGTGAAGAACACTCAGGTGGACACCACCCGCACCATCACCGTCGAGTTCGATGCCAATGCCCGCGGCCCCTGGCAGTTCAAGCCGGCCAAGCGCAGCATGCAGGTGCACCCCGGCGAGATGGCGACCGTGCTCTACGAGTTCGAGAACGTGCAGGACAGGCGCATGTCGGCTCAGGCCATTCCCAGCTACGCGCCACGCCAGGCCGCGCCGCATTTCAACAAGCTCGAATGCTTTTGCTTCAGCCAGTACACGCTCGACCCCGGCGAGAAGAAGGAATGGCCGGTGGTGTTTGTGATCGACCCGCGCCTGCCCAAGGATGTGACGACGATCACGCTGTCCTACACCTTCTTTGAAGTGGGCGGCAAGATTCCGTCGGCGCCGCAATCGACGGCCGGGGCAGTGCAGACACCAGGGGCTGGGGCGTCATGACGGAAGCAGGAGATCGTCCGCCGGCGCGCCCCAGCGCATCTCTGTGGCGCACCATGCGCACCATTGCCTGGGCCTTGTTCGGGGTGCGCAATGCCGATCGGCATCGCCAGGATCAGGAATCGCTGCGGCCACTGCAGGTATTGGGCATGGGGCTGCTGGCCCTGGTTCTGCTGGTGCTGCTGCTCATGGCATTGGTCAATTGGCTGGTTTGACCGCGCCATCCGCAACGACAGAAGTTGGATAAACCGGAGACAGAGGAGCTGACATGAGTGCATCGATCCAGGGCGCCAAGCCGCCGTACTATTTTGTTCCCGCGCAGTCCAGCCATCCGGTGCTGGTCGCGGTGGGGCTGTTCTTCGTCATCCTGGGCGCCGCCATGTGGATCAACGGCCACGACTGGGGCAAGTATTCGTTCGCGGCGGGGCTGCTCTGGTGGCTGGTCGTGTTGTTCCGGTGGTTTCGCGAGGCGGCGCACGAAAGCGAGTCCGGCCTGTACGGGCGCAAGGTCGATGTGTCCTTTCGCTGGAGCATGAGCTGGTTCATCTTCTCCGAGGTGATGTTCTTCGGCGCCTTCTTCACGGCGCTCTGGTGGGCGCGTGCGCACTCGGTCCCGGCACTGGGCAGCCTGGAGAATGCCCTGCTGTGGCCGGACTTCAAGGCCGCCTGGCCCAGCGTGGTGGCCGGCGCCACGGCCTCGCCGGCCAACGTGGTGGATCCTTTCCAGACCGTGGGGCCGTTCTGGCTGCCGACCATCAATACGGCCCTGCTGCTGAGCTCTGGCGTGACACTGACCATCGCCCACCACGCCTTGCGCGAGGATCAGCGCAGCAAGGCCATAGGCTTCATGTGGATCACCGTGCTGCTGGGATTTACCTTCCTGTGTGTGCAGGCGTATGAGTACTTCCACCTCTATACCGACCTCAACCTCAAGCTCAGCTCGGGCATTTACGGCTCCACCTTTTTCATGCTCACCGGCTTTCATGGCTTTCACGTGTTCGTGGGCATGTTGATGCTGTTCTTCATCACGCTGCGCCTGCAAAACGGACATTTCACGGCCGAGCGGCATTTCGGTTTCGAGGGTGCCGCCTGGTACTGGCATTTCGTGGACGTGGTCTGGCTCGGGCTGTACATATTGGTGTACTGGATGTGAGCCATGCAAGCGCCGCAAAAAAAGCGCCTCAGGGCGCTTTTTTGCTTCAACGCATGACCGCTGGCAAACCCGTGGGCTGGATGTAGCCCAGCTTCCACGCCAGCAGCAGGCATAAAAACAGCACAATCGACAGGCCCACGCGCAGCGCCAGCGCGCGCGCCATGTGTTTGCTGCGCTGGCGGTCGTTGCCATCTCCGCGCATCATGAAAAACAGCGCCGATCCCAGGCTTGCGATGATGGCGAGAAACGCCAAGGCCACCAAAATTTTCATGGATCCCATTATCAGTCCCGCACAGGCTCGTTTCGGTTGGCGCTTCTGGCTGCTCACGCTGGCTGCGCTGGTGGCGATGGCGGTGACGGCCACGCTCGGGGCCTGGCAGTTATCGCGTGCCGCGCAGAAGCAGGCCTTGCAGGCCATGCTGGTCGCGCGCGAGCAAATGCCGGTATTGGTGGGCCGCGACCTGGAGCGGGCCCGGGTCGGTGGCGTGGCTGCCTTGCTGCAGCGCAACGTGCAACTGCAAGGGCAGTGGGTGCCTCAGGCCACGGTGTTTCTGGACAACCGCCAGATGCAGGGGCGGCCGGGTTTCTGGGTGCTGACGCCGCTGCGCCTGCCGGGCGAACAAGGCGTGGTACTGGTGCAGCGCGGCTGGGCGCCGCGCGATTTTCAGGAGCGTACCCGTCTGCCCGACGTTGTCACACCTGCCGGCAATGTGCAGATTCATGGTCATGTGGCCGCCGCAGTTGCGCGGCTGTATGAGTTTGCTCCGGCCGGCGAGGGCGAGGGGGCTTCGCGCATCCGGCAAAATCTGGCCTTGGCTGCCTATGGCGCGGAGACCGGCCTGCCGCTGCTGCCCCTGGTGGTGGTGCAGACTGGCGGCGCCAGTGATGGGCTGCAGCGCGACTGGGCGCCTGCCGACAGCGGTGTCGACAAGCATTACGGCTACGCGTTTCAATGGTTCGGGCTTTCCGGCCTGGTGTTCATTCTTTATGTCTGGTTCCAATTTGTCCGACGTTTACCCTCCCTTGGCGGCAAGTCAGACGCCTGAGCCCACGGGGCAGCGGCCGCAGCGCGCGCGCCGCATAGGGCGCTGGCAGTTGCTGGGTGTGTTGCTGGTGTGCGCCGCGCCGGTGATTGCCTCGTATTTCACCTACTACGTGATCCGCCCGGAAGGACGGCGCAACTTTGGCGAGCTGGTCGAACCCCAGCGCCCCATGCCGGCCGAGGCCCTGGTGGTGGCGCTCGATGGCCAGCCGCGCAAACTGGGCGAACTGCGCGACCAGTGGTTGCTGGTCAGCGTGGGCGCTGCCGCCTGCGACGCAGACTGCCGCAACAACCTGTACCTGCAGCGTCAGATGCGCGAGGCCATGGGCCGCGAGAAGGAGCGCCTGGACTGGGTCTGGCTGGTCAGCGACGATGCCGCGCTGCCCGCGGACATCGCCCCGGCGCTGGAGCAGGCGACGGTACTGCGCGCCGATGACGCCATGCTGGCGCAGTGGCTGGCGCCGCAGGCGGGCCATGGGCTGTCCGAGCACCTGTATGTGGTCGATCCGCAGGGTCAGTGGATGATGCGCTTTCCGGCGCGCATGGACGGCGCCGGCGCGACCCAGGCCAGGCGTGACCTGGAGCGCCTGCTGCGCGCCTCCGCGTCGTGGGATCAGCCGGGCCGTGCCAAGGAGCAACCATGAACGACACACAAGCGCTCTACGATCTGGCGCCGATGCTTGAGGTCATGGCCCTGGGCCTGGTGATCGCGCTCGGCCCCCTGACCTGGGTGTGGTGGAGGAGCCGCGGCAGCACGCCGGTGCGGCGCCTGCAGGCGCTCACGGTTCTGACGCTGTTCCTGACCTTTGACCTGGTCATGTTCGGCGCCTTCACGCGCCTGACGGATTCGGGCCTGGGCTGCCCCGACTGGCCGGGCTGCTACGGCAGCGCCAGCCCGGTGGGTGCGCATACCGAGATCTCCGCCGCACAGCAGGCCATGCCCACCGGCCCGGTCACGCATGGCAAGGCCTGGGTGGAGATGATCCACCGCTACCTGGCCACCGGCGTGGGCGTGCTCATTATTGCGCTCACCGTGGGCGCCTGGCGCCAGCGCGGCGCCAACCGCGTGCTCAGTCCCTGGTGGCCCACGGCGACGCTGGTCTGGGTCTGTCTGCAGGGGGCGTTTGGCGCGCTCACCGTGACCATGAAGCTGTTTCCGGCCATCGTCACGCTGCACCTGATTGGCGGCCTGGTGCTGCTGGCCCTGCTGTGCCTGCAGGCCGTGCGCCAGACGCAGCACACCAAGGGCGTGGCCCCCGTGGCGCTGCCAGGCGGCCTGCGCTGGTTGCTGGCTGGCGCGATGGCGCTGGTGGCGCTGCAAAGCGTGCTTGGCGGCTGGGTCAGTACCAACTATGCGGTGCTGGCCTGCACCACCTTTCCGCAGTGCCAGGGCAGCTGGTGGCCCGAGATGGCCTTCAGCGAGGGCTTCCAGATCTGGCGCGAACTGGGCCATCTGCAGGACGGCAGCCTGATCGGCTTTGCCGCCCTGACCGCCATCCACTACGTGCACCGCCTGGCGGCCTATGGCGTGCTGCTGGTGCTGGCGCTCCTGGTGTGGCGTCTGCTGCGCGCGCAATTGCTGCGCGACCAGGCGCGCTGGCTGGCGGGCCTGGGAGCGCTGCAGTTGCTCACCGGCCTGTCCAACGTGATCCTGGACTGGCCGCTGGTGGCGGCGGTGCTGCATACGGGCGGGGCGGCGGCGCTGGTGGTGGTGCTGACCTGGGCGCTGGTTGCCAGCCGCAGCGCCACGGCCGAGGCCAGGGCAGCCCATGTGCAGGCAAGGCAGCCGGCCGCAAAGAGGGTTTCTGCATGAGCCTGGCGCCCACCCCATCCCCCGCGCCGGCGCCCGCCGGCCCATTCGGCATGGCCGGTGCCGGGGCGCTGCCGTCGCGCCTGGCGCAGTTCTATGCGCTGACCAAGCCGCGCGTGGTGCAGCTCATCGTGTTCTGCGCCTTCATCGGCATGGTGCTAGCCGTGCCCAGCCTGCCCAGCCGCGCGCAGTGGGGGCTGATGGCCATCGCCAGCGCCGGCATCTGGCTCGTGGCCGGAGCGGCCGCGGCCTTCAACTGCCTGGTGGAGCGGCATATCGACGCCCGGATGAAACGCACCGCCTGGCGCCCCACGGCCAGGGGCGAGCTGTCCAACCGGCAGGCGCTGGCGTTCTCGGCCCTGTTGTGCACGGCCGGCTCGGCGCTGCTGTACTGGTGGGTGAATGCCCTGACCATGTGGCTCACCTTTGCCACCTTTGTCGGCTACGCGGTGGTCTACACGGTGATCCTGAAGCCGCGCACGCCGCAGAACATCGTCATCGGCGGCGCCTCGGGCGCCATGCCGCCGGTGCTGGGCTGGGCCGCCATGACGGGGGATGTGGGCGCCGAGGCGCTGATCCTGTTCCTGATCATCTTTCTATGGACGCCGCCGCATTTCTGGGCCCTGGCCCTGTACCGCGTGGAGGACTACCGCAAGTCCGGCCTGCCCATGCTGCCGGTCACGCATGGCAGCGAATACACGCGGCTGCAGGTGTTCTTGTACACGCTGATCCTGTTTGCCGGCTGCCTCATGCCCTTTGTCTATGGCATGAGCTCCTGGATCTACCTGGCCGCCGCCGTGCTGCTGGGCACGGGCTTTTGCCTGTACGGCTACTGGCTGTGGCGCGACTATTCGGATGCGCTGGCGCGCAAGACCTTCCGCTTCTCCCTGGTCCACCTGAGCCTGCTGTTTGCAGCGCTGCTGGTGGATCACTATGTGTTTTGATTTCCAACCATGTTGAAACGTAATACTCTTAAAAAGATAGCTATCGGCGCTTTATGGGTGGGCGCCGCAGGCATTTTTTCTGCTTGTTCTCCAAAGGGCCCCAAGTTCCAGGGCGTGGATCTGACGGGCGCCGAGTACGGGCGCGACCTGCCGCTGACCGATCAGTTCGGCAAGGAGCGCAGCATCAAGGACTTTGCCGGCAAGGTGGTGGTGGTGTTCTTTGGCTACACCCAATGTCCGGATGTGTGCCCGACCTCGATGTCGGAGCTCGCCGAGGTCAAGCGCTCGCTGGGCGCCGACGGCGACAAGCTGCAGGGCATCTTCGTCACCGTCGATCCCGAGCGCGACACGCCCGAGATGCTCAAGGGTTACATGGCCAGTTTCGACCCCAGCTTCATCGCCCTGCGTGGCACGCCCGAGCAGCTGGTGGCCGTGGCCAAGGACTTCAAGATCTACTTCAAGCGCGTGGATGGCCAGACACCGACGAGCTACACCATGGACCATTCGGCTGGCAGCTATGTCTACGACACCAAGGGCCGCTTGCGTGTCTACCACCGCTACGGCGCAGGTGCGCAAAGCCTGGCCGCGGACGTGCGCGCGCTGCTCGATGAAGGGCGCTGACCCGCGCCTATTCCGCCCGGATGGCCTGCTCGCGGATCACGCGGCCCATGGCGGCCGTGTCGGCACGCATGCGGTTGGCCAGCCCTTCGCTGGATGAACCCACGGCCTGCCAGCCCTGCTGGAACAGCTTGGCCCGCACCTCGGGGCTGCGCGCGATCTCGCTGATCAAGGCGGACAGCCGTGCGCGCACCGGCGCCGGCATGGCGGCCGGAGCGGCAAAGGCGTTCCAGATTTCCAGCTGAAAGTCGCGCACCCCGGCCTCGGCCAGGCTGGGCACATGGGGCACCAGCGCGCTGCGCCCGGCCGAGGTCACGCCCAGCAGGCGCAGCTTGCCGGCGCGCTCCTGGGCCTGCGCCAGGGCCGGTGGCAGCAGTGCCATCTGCAACTGACCGCCCAGCATGGCGGTCGCCACCTGCGGGTAGCCGGGGTAGGGGATATGCACCGGCGCCATGCCGGTGCGCGCCTTGAGCAGCTCGGTGCCCAGATGGCCCACCGTGCCCACGCCCGGCGTGCCATAGCTCCAGCGGTTGCCGGCCTGGCGCGCGGCCTGCAGGAACGCGCGCGCGTCGCTGGTCGCATCCCCCAGGCCCACGGGCGCCGCCAGCACCAGCGGCGACACGCCAACCAGCGACAGCGGCGCCAGATCCTTGTCGGGGTCGTAGGGCAGGCGCGGGTTGAGCAGCCTGGCAATCGTCAGGTTGCCGTTGATGAACAGGCCTATGGTGTGGCCATCGCGCGCCCTGGCCACGGCGTCCGCAGCTATGTTGCCGCCCGCGCCCACCTTGTTCTCCACGATCAGCGGCTGGCCCAGGGCCTGGGCCAGCGGTTCGGCAAAGCTGCGCGCCGTCAGGTCGGGGGAGGAGCCCGGCGGAAAGCCCACGACGATGCGCAGGGGCTTGGTAGGCCAGGAGGGCATTTCCGGCGCAGCGCCCTTGTCGGCGGCCCCGGCGGAGCCGCAGACCGTCGCCAGAGCCAGTGCCAGCAGGTTGCGGCGGGTGGAGTAGTAGCGAAACATGGGAATACTCCTGGAACAAAAAAAGCGCGCGGCCCGTGTGGGCCGCGCGCCTGGATTATCTGCCGTGGCGGCAAGTTGCTCAGGCGTATTCGACCAGCGCCTGCTTCATCTTCTTCATCGCCGCCACCTCGATCTGGCGGATGCGCTCGGCGCTCACGCCGTATTCGGCGGCCAGTTCGTGCAGCGTCATGCCGCCAGAGCCATCGTCGTTCACCTGCAGCCAGCGCTGCTCGACGATGCGGCGGCTACGCGCGTCCAGGCTTGCAAGCGCAGTGGCAATGCCGTCGGTGGCCAGCTGGTCGCGCTGGCGCGACTCGATCATGGCCGTGGGTTCATGGGCCGCGTCGGCCAGGTAGGCAATGGGGCCAAAGGCCTGCTCGCCGTCGTCACTGGGTGCGGGATCGAGCAGCACATCGCCGCCGGCCATGCGCGTTTCCATCTCGATGACCTCTTCGCGCTTGACGTTGAGCTGCTCGGCCACCAGATCAATCTCGTGCTCGGACAGGGTCTCGCGGTGCGTGTCGGCGTCAATGGCGTCGGCCTTGAAGCCATGCTTCATGGAGCGCAGGTTGAAGAACAGCTTGCGCTGGGCCTTGGTGGTCGCCACCTTGACCATGCGCCAGTTCTTCAGGATGTACTCGTGGATCTCGGCCTTGATCCAGTGCATGGCGTAGCTCACCAGGCGCACGCCCTGGTCGGGGTCGAAGCGCTTGACGGCCTTCATCAGGCCCACGTTGCCCTCCTGGATCAGGTCGCCATGCGGCAGGCCATAGCCCAGGTACTGGCGCGAGAT